>NZ_VDFY01000130.1 GCF_006228125.1 Micromonospora orduensis
GGGCGCCGACGGCGTGCGCTCGGCGAACCGGCCGGCCGCCGCTCGGCGTACCGCCGCCGGTGGCGCCGTCAAGCGGCTCGCCGCACCCCATCCCCGTCGCTTCACCGGTCGGGCCACGGTGCTCTTCGCGGTGCTGATCGCGCTCGCCCTGGCGTACACCTACCCGGTGCGCGTCTACCTGGACCAGCAGGCCGACATCGAACGGATGGAGGCTGCGCAGGCGGTGCAGGAGGAGGAGATCGCCAAGCTCGCCGCCGAGGCCGCGAAGTGGCAGGACAAGGCGTTCATCGAGACCAAGGCCCGGGAACGGTTCTTCATGGGTCGACCGGGCGAGAAGATGATGGTTGTCCTGCACGATCCGGAGGGCGCCGCCCGCGACGCCGGGAAGTCGGCCGGTCCGGCCGCCCCGGCGGGTCCGGTCACCTGGTACGACACGCTGTGGTCGAGCGTGCAGGCGGCGGACAGCCAGCAGCCGGGCAAGTGACCAACCGACAAGCATCAGGAGAGATGGGCACCGTGACTGTCGTACCACCGCCGGAGCCGGCGGCGGATTCCGTACCTCCGCCGAAGCGGGAACCGGCCACGGAGGCCGACCTGGCCGCGGTGGCCGCGCAGCTCGGCCGCCCGCCCAGGGGCACCCGGGCGGTGGCGCACCGCTGCCCGTGCGGCCTGCCGGACGTGGTGGAGACGACGCCGCGCCTCGCCGACGGCACCCCGTTCCCGACGCTGTACTACCTGACCTGCCCCCGGGCCACCGCTGCGTGCAGCCGGCTGGAGTCGGCGGGGCTGATGAAGGAGATGGCGGACCGGCTGACGACGGATCCCGAGTTGGCCGCCCACTACCGGGCGGCACACGAGGACTACCTCGCCCGCCGGGAGGCGATCGGTACGGTCCCGGAGATCGCCGGCATCTCGGCCGGCGGTATGCCGGGTCGGGTGAAGTGCCTGCACGTGCACCTGGGGCACGCGTTGGGTGCCGGATCGGGTGTGAACCCGTTCGGCGACGAGACGCTGGAATTGGTCGAGCCCTGGTGGGCGGCCGGTCCGTGCGTGGACGTGCCTCCCGCCGAATGACAGCGCAGGTCGAGGGTCAGATCCTGGTGCGGCGGGCCCGCACCGGCGACGTGCGGGGCATCCGGCGGCTGGTCGACACGTACACCGACGACCGGCGTCTGCTCAGCAAGGCCACCGTCACCCTGTACGAGGACGTGCAGGAGTTCCGGGTGGCGGTCCGCGCCGAGGACGGCGTGGTGGTGGGCTGCGGCGCGCTGCACGTGATGTGGGAGGACCTGGCCGAGATCCGTACGGTGGCGGTGGATCCGTCCTGTCGGGGCCGGCGGATCGGTCACCGGCTGGTGGGTGAGCTGATCGACGCGGCCCGGGAGCTGGGCGTGGCCCGGATCTTCGTGCTCACCTTCGAGACGCGGTTCTTCGGCTCGTTCGGCTTCCGGGAGATCGACGGAGCTCCGGTGCCGCAGCCGGTGTACGAGCAGTTGCTGCGCTCGTACGACGAGGGTGTCGCGGAGTTCCTGGACCTGGAGCGGGTCAAGCCGAACACGCTTGGCAACACCCGGATGCTGCTGCGCCTGTGAGCGGCGCGGGTCGCGGGTTGTCGTAGGGTTGCCGGGTGACGACGCGTGTGGCGGCCATCGACTGCGGGACCAACTCGATCCGACTGCTGGTCGCCGACCTGCCCGACGCCTCGGCCGGGCCGCAGGCGCCGCTGGTCGACCTGACCCGGCGGATGGAGATCGTCCGGCTTGGGCAGGGCGTGGACCGGACCGGGCGGCTGGCGCCAGAGGCGATCGAGCGGACGCGGGTGGCGCTGGCGTCGTACGCCGCCGACATCGAGAAGTGGGGCGCCGAGCGGGTGCGGATGTGCGCCACCTCCGCCTCTCGGGACGCCGCCAACGCGGCCGACTTCACCGAGATGGTGCGGGCCACCCTCGGGGTCGCGCCGGAGGTGGTCAGCGGCGACGAGGAGGCCCGGCTGTCGTTCACCGGCGCGGTGCGCGGGCTGCCCGCCGACGCGAAGGAGCCGCTCCTGGTCGTCGACATCGGTGGCGGGTCGACCGAGTTCGTGGTGGGCGACCGGGCCGGCGGGGTGCGGGCGGCGATCTCGGTGGACATCGGCTGTGTCCGGATGACCGAGCGGCACCTGGCGGCTGACCCGCCGACGCCCCAGCAGGTCGCGGCCGCGCAGGCCGACATCGCGGCGGCGGTGGACCGGGCTCTCGCGGTGGTGCCCGGCCGGGAGGCCGCCACGCTTGTCGGCCTCGCCGGGTCCGTCACGACAGTGGTCGCCATCGCTCAGGGCCTTGAGGAGTACGACCCGGAGCGTATCCACCACGCCCGGGTGTCGTACGAGTCGGTGGCGCGGGTGACCGCGGATCTGCTGTCGCGCACCAGCGCGCAGCGGTTGGCGATCCCGGTGATGCACCCGGGCCGCGCCGACGTGATCGGCGCGGGCGCGCTGGTGCTCCGCGTGATCATGGAGCGGGCCGGGATGCCGTCGGTGGTCGCCTCCGAGCACGACATCCTCGACGGCATCGCCTGGAGCCTCCAGCCCGCATCGAACTGACGCGCGGTCGGCCGACGCGGACCTGCGTCGATCACCGCTTCGGCGCGTTCCGTTGACGGTACTTCGCACTGCACAGTAGTGTGCACTGCGTGGACACCACACAGTTGCTGAAGGGCGTGCTCGACCTCGCCGTCCTCGCCGTTCTCCGGGAGGAGGACGGCTACGGCTACGACATCCTGCGCCGGCTCCGCGAGGCCGGGCTGGAGGAGGTCGGCGACGCCTCGGTCTACGGGACGCTGCGCCGCCTCTTCGCCGCCGGCCTGCTCACCACGTACGTCGTGCCGAGCGAATCCGGGCCGCACCGTAAGTACTACGCGCTGAACGCCGCGGGGCGCGACCAGTTGACCCGCTCCGGCAAGCTCTGGCGCTCGTTCGCCACCACAATGGACAGTCTGCTCGACGATCGGGGGATGGCGGCATGACCGTCACGGAGCAGGAAATCACCGACTACGTGGCGCGGGTCCGGGCCGCACTGGCCGACCTGCCGCCCACCCAGCGCGACGAGCTGACCGAGGACCTGGCCGACCATCTCGCCGAGTTCGCCGCCGAGACCGACGGCACCCTCGTCGAGCGGTTGGGCGAGCCCGAGACGTACGCCGCCGAGCTGCGCGCCGCGGCCGGCGCGACCGGACGCGGCGGACGCAACCTGGACCAGCGGGTCGCATCCGCGGTGGTCCGGGTCCGCGCCCGGCTGCGCGTGCTCGACACCCGGCTCGGCCCGCTGCTGGGGTACGACACGGCGGGCGAGTTCCTGCGGTTGCTGCGGCCCGCCTGGTGGGTGCTGCGCGGCTACCTGGCGGCGATGCTGGTCACCGTGATCAGCACCGGGGGAGGCTTCGGTCTGCTGCCCCGATTCGGCGGCGAGCTGCTCGCCGGCCTGTTCATGCTTGCCGGCTTCGTGCTCGCGTCGATCTGGCTCGGCCGCCGCTCCGCCCAGCTGGCCGGCTGGCCACGGTGGGCGGTGCACGCCGGCAGCGTGGTGCTGGCGATCTTCGCGCTCGCCGCGGTCGGCAACGCGGAGGACCGGCTCGGCTACAACGACTACTACTACGACCAGACCTCGGTCGACAGTCAGTACAGCCAGGTTCGGGACGTCTTCGTCTACGACAGCGAGGGTCGCCTGGTGGAGAACGCCCGGCTGTTCGACCAGAACGGCAACCCGATCCGGCTGGGCTACCCGGACTGTTCCGGCCCCGTGGACCAGTACGGCAATCCGCTGCTGCGGCCCTACCCGTACTGCCTCGACCAGGCGCCCTTCGGTCACCGGGCGCCGGGCGCGGTCGTCCCGACACCGACCGGCACGCCGGAGCCCACCGAGACACCGTCGACGAACCCGACAGCGGCCGTCACGCCCCCGGCGACGCCCGGTACGCCCCCGGCGACGCCGACCGGTGAGCCGAGCCCGACGAGCTGACCGACGATGTGAACTGGATCATGTGACGGAAGCTGGGAAATAGCTGAACGGACGAGGCGAGCGGGACGGCACCGGAAATCAATGGTCGTTACGGTGTCGTCTGCTCATCAACCCCTCGGAAGGAACCCCCGTGTCAGAGCAGGTCGCACCGCCCCCCGCGCCCGACGCAGCACCGCCCCAGCCGGCCGCTGAGACGCAGCCCGCCGTCGAGACGCCGACGCCCCCGCCGGTCGAGCAGGAGGCGAAGAAGTCCGGTGCGAAGAAGGCGCTCGGCATCATCGGCGCGATCGTCGTGTTCCTCGTCATCGCCGGCCTGAAGTTCGGTGTCGGCTCGGCGATCGGCAACTACCTGAACAAGGACGAGACGGCCGACGCCAAGGCCGGTGACTGCATCGCCGAGCTTCCCGAGGTGACCGGCACCAAGGAGGAGGAGGTCGACGGCGCCAAGGTCGTCTCCTGCACCTCCACCGAGGCGGCGTACAACGTGGTCGGCCGGGTGGACGGTCAGACCGAGGCGCAGGCCAAGGCGCCCACCTCGTGTGACCAGTTCCTCAAGGAGGGCGACGAGGGCTACGTCTTCTACAACATCGAGCCGGGCAAGACGGGCTACGTGCTCTGCCTGACCAAGAAGGCCTGACGGCACATCGGCGCGGACGACGGCGGCGGGGAAGAATCCTCGCCGCCGTCGTCGTACCCAAGGTCACCGGCCGGCGAACAGGAGGTGAACGCCACTGTTCGCGCGTCTTCCCGACGGCCCCGCGGCGTGGCAGGCTACCGGCACGTAGGACCACTGGGCGACCAGCCAACGATGACTGACCGCTAGGAGGACGGCCGATGGGCGAGATGGTGCGCTACCGCAGCAACGGGGGCACGAGCGAGGGGTATCTCGCGATACCCGCGAGCGGCACGGCCAGTCCCGCCGTCATCGTCATCCAGGAATGGTGGGGCCTGGTGCCGCACATCCGCTCGGTGGCGGACCGGTTCGCCGAGGCCGGCTTCGTGGCGCTCGCCCCGGACTTCTACCACGGCGAGACCACAAGCGAGCCGGACGAGGCGCAGCGGCTGCTGATGGCGATGCGGATGGACGAGGCGGCGAAGGATATCGCCGGCGCGGCCGACTACCTCGCCGGACGGCCCGAGGTCACCGGCAAGGTCGGCGCCGTCGGCTTCTGCGCCGGCGGCAGCCTGGCCCTGTGGTCGGCCACCATCTCCGAGCGGATCGTCGCCGCCGCGGGCTTCTACCCGATGCTGCCGTGGGAGTCGATGCGCCCCGACTGGGCCGACTACGCAGGCAAGGCCGCCGTCATCCACTGCTCCGAAGAGGACGGCACCTCCACCGCCGACGGCGTACAGACCGCCCGCCGGGCCATCGAGGAGGCCGGTGGCACCTGCCACCTCTACGACTACCCGGGCACCTCGCACGCGTTCTTCAACGACGACCGGCCGGAGGCGTTCGACCAGCGTGCCGCCGCCAGCGCCTGGGCCCGGACCCTGGAACTCTTCCGGGCCAAGCTTGGCTGAGTCGCGTACCCCCGAGCAGGTGGTCGCCCGCGCAGCGCGGGCGACCGACCTGGCCGACCTCGACGCGGCCGTGAGCGACTGTTTCGCCTGCCCCCGGCTCGTCCAGTGGCGGGAGGAGGTGGCGCGCACCCGCCGTGCCTCCTTCCGCGACCAGGAGTACTGGGGTCGTCCGGTCCCGGGCTTCGGCACCGCCGACGCGCGGATCGCCATCCTCGGGCTTGCGCCGGCCGCGCACGGCGGAAACCGCACCGGCCGGATCTTCACCGGTGACCGCTCGGGCGACGTGCTGTTCGCCGCCCTGCACCGTGCCGGGCTCGCCAACCAGCCGACGAGCGTCGCCAGCGACGACGGGTTGGCCCTGCGCGACCTGCGGATCTTCTCGGCCGTCCGATGTGCGCCGCCGGACAACAAGCCCACGCCGGGTGAACGGGACACCTGCGCTCCCTGGCTGCACCGCGAGGTCACGCTGATCCGGCCCACCCTGCGCGTCGTGGTCGCCCTGGGCGCGTTCGCGTGGGCCGCGTGGTGGCCGGTGCTGCGCCAGGTGTACGGTCAGCGCCCGCCCAGCCCGCGACCGGCGTTCGGCCATGGGGCACACTGGTCCGCAACGGGCGCGCCGGATTTGCTCGGCTGCTACCACGTCAGCCAGCAGAACACCTTCACCGGGCGGCTGACACCAGAGATGCTGGACGATGTCTTCGGCCGGGCCAAGCAGTTGGCCGGAGTGGACTGAGAACGCGTGGGGCGGTGGCAATGACGGACAGTACGCGCCCGCCCACGCCGTACCCGGTTGCCGAGCAGGGGGTGCTGCGTCCGGCTGTCGGTCTGCTGCGCCGCTGGTGGCCGGTGGGCGTGATCGCCGTCCTGCTCGCCGGGGCCGCGCTGGCGTCCGGGAACTCGTCGATCGGGGCCAGCCGGATCCCGCCTGTGGAACAGGTGCCGTGGGTTCCGGAGTACCCGACGGCCGAGCCGCCACCGTCGATCCCGGTGGAGCCGCGCGACGCCGGAGAGGCCACCCAGGCGCACATCCCGCAGTGGATCGCGACAGTGGCGATGGTGCTGCTCGGGCTGGCCATCCTCGCCGCGCTCAGCTACCTCGGCTGGACCCTGCTGCGCGGTCTGCGGCGTCGTCGGGCGACCCGCGCGCTTCCCGCGCAGAGGTCCCGGCGTACGGCCGAGGGCACCGCCCGCGAGGTCGTCGCCGCCCTCGACGCCGGCCTGGTGGACCTCGACGACCAGGCCACCGACCCCCGGGTGGCGGTGATCGCCTGCTGGGTGCGTCTGGAGGAGGCCGCCGCCACGGCAGGTGTTCCCCGGCGTACCGGCGACACCCCCACCGACCTGGTCAGCCGGCTGCTGCGCGGCGACCCGGACGCGGGCGTGCCGGCGATCGTCAGCGCCGACGTGCTGGCCGAGCTGGCATACGTCTACCGGGAGGCCCGATACGCCACCCGCCTGGTCGACGAACGCACCCGCGACCAGGCCCGCGCCGCGCTGCGCCGGTTGCGCGGCGAACTGACGACGGCGGTGGGCTCATGAGCAGCACCAGCATCGACGACCTGCTCGCCTTCGAGGAGGAGGCGGCGCCGGCCGGCCCGCAGGAGCGCGGCTCCCGGGCCCGCCCGGTGCTGCGTTCGCTCGCGGTGGCCGCCGCGGTGGTCGCGGTGCTGCTCGTCGGCCTCCGCGCGGTCGGGCTCCAGGTCTCGCTGCCCGTGCTTGTCGCCGGAGTGCTCGCCGTGCTGGCGGTCCGTCGGGTCACCGCCCTGCTCGCGCCGCCACCCCCGCCGCCGCCCGCCGGTCGGATGTCCACCGGCGAGGAGGACGGCACCTACCGCTGGACATCCCGGGACGCTCTGCGCGCGGCGATCAACGGCTGGGAGCGGCCGTTGGACTGGTCGTCGGGCAACCGTGAGCGGTTCACCGAACGGATCCTGCCCCGCCTCGGCGAGCTGGCCGACGAGCGGCTGCGCCAGCGGCACGGCCTCACCCGCGAATCCGATCCGACCCGCGCCCAGGCGCTGCTCGGTGACCAGCTCTGGAGCTTCCTCACCACCCCCTCCCGCCGCCCCCCGTCGCCGCGCGACGTCGCGGCGATCGTCGCCGAACTGGAGAAGATCTGATGAACGACGTGGACCGGACCATGCCCGCCGCCGAGGTCGGCCACCTGGCGCGGGCGGTGCTGGACGCGGTCGGCACCGTCGTGGTCGGCAAGCGGGACGCGTTGGAGCTGGTCCTCGCCGGCATCCTGGCCGGTGGGCACGTGCTCCTGGAGGACCTGCCGGGGCTCGGCAAGACGCTCACCGCGCGCTCCTTCGCCCAGGCCCTCGGGCTGGACTTCCGCCGCCTCCAGTTCACCCCGGACCTGCTGCCCGCCGACGTCACCGGTTCGTTCCTGTACGACCAGCGCAACGGCGACTTCACCTTCCGGGCCGGGCCGGTCTTCACCAACCTGCTCCTCGCCGACGAGATCAACCGGACGCCGCCGAAGACCCAGTCCGCGCTGCTGGAGGCGATGCAGGAGAAGCAGGTCTCGGTGGAGGGGGTGACGTACAAGCTGGACGAGCCGTTCCACGTCCTGGCGACCGCAAACCCCATCGAGTACGAGGGCACGTACCCGCTGCCCGAGGCGCAGCTGGACCGTTTCCTGCTGCGGGTCTCCTTCGGCTACCCCGAGGGCGACGAGGAGTGGGAGGTGCTGCGTCGCCGGATGAGCCGCCGCCGCGAGGAGGCCGACATCAAGCCGGTGGTCGACGCGGCCACCCTGCGGACGATGCAGGCCGCCCTGGAGGACGTGGTGGTGGAGGACTCCATCGGTCGGTACATCGTGGCCCTCACCGCGGCCACCCGGGAACACCCGTCGGTGCTGGTCGGCGCCTCGCCCCGTGGCTCGCTGGCGTTGCTGCTGCTGGCCCGGGTCCGCGCGGTGTTCGGCGGCCGGGACTACGTCGTGCCGGAGGACGTCAAGGAGGTGGCGGCGCCCGCGCTCGCGCACCGGATCACGCTGCGCCCGGAGATGTGGCTGCGCCGCGTCGACCCGGCGTTCGTGGTCGGTGAGGTGCTGGACGCCACGCCCGCGCCGGCCAGCGGTGCGCTGCCGAGCTACGCCGCCGGCGGGCCCCGGCGCTGATGACCGGATCGACAGTGCCGCACGCTGCCGAGCCGGAGCCGGCCCCCGGCTGGGCGCCCACCCGGGCGCTCGGCCGGGCGGTGCTGCTCGCCGGCCTGCTGCTGGTGGCGGGGGTGCTGCTGGGGCGGGTCGACCTGATCGTCCTGGCCGCGCCGTTCGCGCTGGGCACCGCGTACGCGCTGCGCCGCCGACCCACCGCGCTGCCGCAGGTCTGGATCAACCCCGGTGACGACGGGCCGCTGGTCGAGGGCGGCGATGTGGCGGCGGCGGTGAGCGTCGGCAACCCGGACACGGTCGACTACGACCTGGTGGTGGTGCGGTCCCGGGTCTCGCCGTGGCTGCGGATCGACCGGGCCGGCTTCGCCGGGTCCGTCGACGACGCGCCGGCGGCCGATGCCACCGCGACGGGCGGCGCCGGTCGGTCCGCCGCGGACCGGCCGTTCGTGACGTCGGTGCCCACCGGCGCGGCCGTGGACCTGGAACTCGCCGGCCGGGCCCTGCGCTGGGGCCGGCATCCGGTCGGCCCGGCCGGAGCCCGGGTCGCCACGGCGGGTGGCCTGCTGGTCTCCCGCGCGGTGATCACCGCGCCGGTCGGGGTGCGCGTCTACCCGCGCACGGAGCCGTTCGAGGCGGTGGAGGCGATGCCGCGGGCGGCCGGCCTGGTCGGGGCGCACCACTCCCGCCGGCCCGGCGAGGGCGGTGAGCTGGCCGGCGTACGGATCTTCGCTCCCGGTGACCGGCTGCGCCGCATCGACTGGCGGGTGTCGCTGCGCGCCCGGCAACTGCACGTGGCGGCCACCCTCTCCGACCGGGACGCCGAGGTGGTGGTGCTGCTCGACGTGCTCGCCGAGGCCGGTCGATCCGGCGGGGTGGGCGGTGCCGCCTCGGTGCTGGACACCACCGTGCGGGCCACCGCCGCGATCGCCGAGCACTACCTGCACCGTGGCGACCGGGTGTCGTTGCTGGAGTACGGGCCGGGGGCGCGACGGTTGCGCCCCGCCGCCGGTCGCCGGCAGTACCTGACGGTGCTGGAGTGGCTGCTCGACGTCCGCGCCGACTCCTCCCCGCACGAGCCGTACGACCAGGTGTTCGGCCCGCAACTGCTCTCCTCGGACGCGCTGGTGGTGGTGCTCACGCCGCTGCTGGACGAACGCTCGGCGCAGATGCTGGCCCGGCTGGCCCGCGCCGGGCGGTTCGTGGTGGCGGTCGACACGCTGCCGACCGACCTGACGCCGCCGAAGGACAGGGGCTGGGCGGAGGTGGCGTACCGGCTGTGGCGACTGGACCGGGAGACCATGATCGGCCAGTTGCGGGAGCACGGCGTTCCGGTGGTGCGGTGGGCCGGCGCCGGCAGCCTGGACCAGGTGTTGCGTGACGTGGCCCGCCTGGCCACGGCTCCGAGGGTGGGTGGCCGGTGAACGCCGTCGCCGAGCGGGTCCGGGCGGCCCAGGCCGCTTTCGGCCGGATCAGTCTCGTACCGCTGCTGGTTCGCGGCGGGATCTTCGTCACAGTGCTCGCCGGGTTTGCGCTGGCGTTCCCCGCCGAGGTGCTGCCCGGCCGGCCGTTGCTCTTCCTGACGGTGGCCGCGCTGCTGCCGTTGGTGGGGCCCCGGCGCATCTGGTCGACCTTCGCGGCGCTCCTCACGGTGGGTGGCTGGCTGCTCGCCACCGACGGGTACGGCCGACCGGTGGCGCTGTGGCGGCTGCTCGCCATCGCCGCGCTGCTCTACCTGGGGCACACCCTGTGCGCGCTTGCCGCGCTGCTGCCCTACGACGCCGTGGTCGACCCGGAACTGGTCGTCAGTTGGCTGCTGCGGGCGGGCGCGGTGCTGCTGGGTTCGGCGGTGCTCGCGGTACTGCTGGTGCAGGTGGCGGGCCTGGGTGGCGAGACCGGCCACCAGTGGGTCACCGTGCTCGGCCTGCTGGTCGCGGTGGGCACGTCCGCGTTGCTGGGCTGGCTGCTGCGGCGCAGGTAGCCCGGTGGGGCGGCAGGGTTACGCAGGTCACAGGGGTTGTGCTCCATCACAGATGAGGGGCGCGAGCGGGATTACCTGAGCAGGCCGGGGAAAGATAGATGACGTGAATCCGAAGCGGATCCTTGTGGTGGGTGCCGGGCACGTCGGCTTGTACGCCGCCCTGCGCCTGTCGAAGAAGCTCAGCTCCCGTGAGGCTGAGGTCATCGTGGTGGACCCCCAGCCGCACATGACCTACCAGCCGTTCCTGCCCGAGGCTGCGGCGGGCAACATCTCCCCTCGGCACTCCGTGGTGCCGCTGCGGCGGGAGTTGCGCCGGTGCAAGGTGGTGGCCGGCACGGTCACCCGCATCGAGCACGAGCGCAAGGTGGCCACCGTGCAGCCGATCATCGGGCCCGCCCGGGAGATCGCGTACGACCACGTGATCGTGGCGCCGGGCTCGGTGTCCCGGACGCTGCCGATCCCCGGCCTGCACGAGCAGGGCATCGGCTTCAAGACCATCGGCGAGGCGATCTACCTCCGCAACCACGTCCTGGACCGGCTCGACGTCGCCGCCGTCACCCCGGACCCGGACGTCCGCCGATCGGCGCTGACCTTCACCTTCGTCGGCGGTGGGTACGCCGGCATCGAGGCGCTCGCCGAGATGGAGGACATGGCCCGCGACGCGCTGCGCTACTACCCGGAGCTGAAGCCGGAGGACATGCGCTGGGTGCTCGTCGAGGCGACCCAGCGGGTGCTGCCCGAGGTGGATCGGGACATGGGCGCCTACACGGTGCAGCAGTTGCTCAAGCGGAACATGGACATCCGGCTGGACACCCGGCTGGAGTCCTGCGTCGACGGCGTGGTCAAGCTGTCCGACGGTGACAGCTTCCGCTCCGACACGATCGTCTGGACCGCCGGCGTGAAGCCGTCGCCGATGCTGGACGCCACGGACTTCCCGCGCGACGAGCGCCGGCGGGTCACCTGCATCCCCACCCTCCAGGTGGTCGACGGTGACCGGGTGGTCGAGGGTGCGTGGAGTGCGGGCGACTGCGCCGCGGTGCCCGACCTCACCAAGGAGCCCGGCAACTTCTGCTCGCCGAGCGCCCAGCACGCGGTACGGCAGGCGGCGCGGATGGCCGACAACATCGCAAACGTGATCCGGGGCCGCGAGCCGGTCAACTACAAGCACAAGCACGTCGGCAGCGTGGCGAGCCTCGGCCTGCACAAGGGCGTCGCCCAGGTGTACGGCATCAAGATGACCGGCTGGCCGGCGTGGTTCATGCACCGTACGTACCACATGAGCCGGATCCCGTCGTTCAACCGCAAGGTCCGGGTGGTCGTCGACTGGTCGCTGGCGTTCTTCCTCAAGCGTGAGGTGGTCGCCCTGGGCCAGCTGCACGATCCGCGCGAGGAGTTCGTCGAGGCGTCCCAGCCGGTAGGCGCCCCCCGCGTCTGACCCGATCGACGACGAGGGGCCCTGCCGTGTCGGCGGGTCCCCTCGTCGTCTCCGGTCAGACCCGCCAGGTCCAGGCGTCGGCGATCCGGGTGGACGGGCCGTAGAGCTGTTCCAGGGTGGCTTTCAGGGCGTCCGCGTGGGGGGCGTCGTCGGCCAGCGCCACGCAGGACGCACCCCAGAAGTCGGCGTCCCGCGCGGCCTGTCGGCGCTGCTCGTCGCCGATGGCCGGCTGGTCGCCACGCCGTGCGACGTCCGCCAGCAGAGCCGAGGTGGGCTGCTTGAAGGTGCCCATCGCGGCGGTGCCGTCCCGCCCGTACGGGCCGATGAAGAACCCCTCGGGCATCCCGAACCCGGCGGCGGCGGCGGCCGCCCAGCGCATCGGCCACGGCTCCTTCGGTGTGGGCAGCGGGACCGGGACCAGCACCCCGCCGGGTTCTACGCACTGCCGCCAGTGCCCGCCGGTGATGAACTCCGGCACGGCGGGCCGCTCGGCGGTCGGCAGCGGCGTCGGGAAGATCGGCAGCAGCGCCGCGACCACGGCCAGCGGCACGAACCGTCGTACCCGACCGGTGCTGCCCAACGCACGGTCGACCGCGAGGACGAGGAGCGTCGCGACGATCGGCAGGAGCGCCAGGCCGAACCGCATGGGCAGCGCGCCGTCCACCACGGGCAGCCCGGCGAGCAGGGCGTACGGGCCGGGCAGCGCGGTACGGGTGCCGCCGAGCACCACCTCCGGGCCGAGCGACAGGGCCACCATGACGAGTCCTGCGGCGACGCAGGCCAGCACCAGTCGCCGTCGCCCGGCCCAGCAGGCGCAGGCCACGGCCGCCAGCAGCAGTGGCCAGCCGAGGAAGGTGTTGTACTCGGCCGGGCCGGTGGTGAGCCGCGCGGACTCGTCGCTGCCGAGCACCGACAGTGGGGAGACCATCCACCAGCTGCTCAGGTCGGCCGAGAAGTACGCGGGGCTGAACATGCCGTCGGCGACGCCCTGCGGCCCGGCGAACTGGAACCACAGCGGATAGCCGAGCACGAGGAGCGCCAGTCCGGCGGCGACCGCCAGCCCGGCGGCGAAGTTGGGCAACGCCCGCCGTGCCAGGTCCCGGTCCGTCACCGCGTAGCTGACCGCCATCACGAAGAGCGCGATGGCGGCGAGGAACAGCACCTCCTCGCCGACGAAGACCTGCACGGTGACCGCGGCGGCCAGTCCGGCCGCGGAGGTGAGGATCCGCCGCCGGTCCGGTCCGGCGAGCGTCGTCGCCCCGGGGTCGGACGCCCGCAGCAGCCGGACCACCAGCCAGACGATCACCGGTACCAGCCACTGGGCGGTCATGTGCAGGTGGCTGTTGGTCTGCGACACCATCCCGGGGCCGAACCCGCACAGCCCGCCGCCGAGCGCGGCGGCGAGCCGGCGGGCACGCAGGGTCCGGTGGAACAGCAGATACCAGGCGAGCGCGGTGCCGGCCAGGTTGGCGGCGGCCAGCAGGGCGAAGGTGACCGGGGCGCCGAGCAGCAGGGTGACCGGCGCGCAGACGACGCCGAGCGCGATGACCGTCGTGTTGGCCATCAGGTTGACCCCGTCCGGGGCGTTGAGCCGGTCGGTGAGCAGGCCGAAGTCGCCGAGCAGCGCTCGCGCGTCGACGGCCAGGAACCACTCGTAGAGGGCCTGGTCCTCCGGGTTGAGCGCGAGCGTGCGCCCGGCCGGGTCGGGCCACAGCCCGTGGGTGAGCCAGCCGGCGAGCACCACGAACAGCAGGACGGCCGGCAGGTCCGCCCGACGGCGGCGGACGGCAGCCAGCAGCCGGACGGCCAGGGGCCGGCGGTTGACCTGATCGGCGAGGCGCAGGGCCTGCTCAGGTGCGGCGTCGGGGGCCGTGGGGGCTGCGCTGCTCACGGCATCGACCCTAAACTGGCGAGCCCGTCGGGGTACGTCGGGTCGTCGCAGACCGGCTACGGTGACATTGCACCGCGCGTGTCGGCGCGCCGGTGCCACCCGCCCGGGTGGTGGAACGGCAGACACGGCCGCCTTAAAAGCGGCTGCCGAAAGGCGTGCGGGTTCGACCCCCGCCCCGGGCACCAGTCGACTCGGTACGCATCCTCATTCGTGATCACCGGGACTTGGCTGCGCCGTTTACTCTTGGAGGGCACGTTCACGTGCAAACGACCCCCTGAGGGAGGCCAGACAGTGAAGACCTCGAACCCGGTGCTCGCCCGGCTCGGCCAGGCGGCCGAGCGGGAGCGCTCCGCCGGGTACGCCCCGGCCGGGCCGTACGGACAGCCCGGCATTCCCCAGCAGTACCCCTCCCAGGCCGGTTACCCGGCCGCGCCGCCGGCCGTCGCACCCATGACTGTCGACGACGTGGTCGTCAAGACGGTCGCTCTGCTCGGCATCCTCGGCATCACCGCCGCGGCGGCCTGGGTGCTCGTGCCCGACTCGCTGGTCAGCACCGCCTGGATCGGCGCGGCGGTGGTCGGCCTGGTGCTCGGCTTGATCATCTCGTTCTCCCGGATGGCCAACCCGGCGCTGGTCATCGCGTACGCGGTCGTCGAGGGCGTCTTCGTCGGCATGGTCAGCAAGGCCTTCGAGACGCTCTACGACGGCATCGTGCTCCAGGCCGCCGTGGCGAGCTTCGGCATCTTCTTCCTGATGGCGATGCTCTACAAGGCGAAGGTCATCCGGGCCACCCCGGCCTTCGTCAAGGGCATGATCGCGGCGATGGTCGGCCTCTTCGCCGTCATGATGATCAACCTGGTGCTGGCGCTGTTCGGCGTCAACACGGGCCTGCGCGACGGCAGTCCGCTGGCCATCGGCTTCAGCCTCGTCTGCATCGTGGTCGCGTCGCTGAGCTTCGTGCTCAGCTTCAAGGAGATCGAGGACGGCGTCCGGATGGGCCTGCCGCAGCGCTACTCCTGGGTGGCCGCGTTCGGCATCCTGGTCAGCCTGGTCTGGCTCTACATCGAGATCCTGCGCCTGCTGAGCTACTTCCAGGGCGACGACTGACCTCGTCCGCACTGTCGACCGGCGCCCGCTCCCGCTCTCGCGGGGGCGGGCGCCGTCGTGCGCGCCGTTTGCCCGCCGCCGCCGGTCCGCCCGGGGCAGAGTGACTGCGAGGGGTACGCGGGCGAAGGAGGCGGCGGTGCGCAGCAACAACCCGGTGCTCAACCGGCTGGACGAGACCGGCCGGCTGGAGGCCCGGGTGCTCGGCGCCCGCGACGTCGAGCCGATGACTGTCGACGACGTGGTGGTCCGTACCGTCGGGTTGCTGCTCGTCACCGGGGTGGCCGCCGCGGTGTCCTGGGCGGTGATCCCCGACGCGGTGTGGCTGGGTGCCGCGCTGGCCGGCAGCGCGCTCGCCTCGATCGCGCTGGTCCTCGTCATCTCCCTGCGCGGGATCACCAACCCGGTGCCGATCGTCGGCTACGCCCTGCTCCAGGGGCTGCTGCTGGGGGTGGCCAGCCGGACCTTCGAGCAGGTCTATCCGGGCATCGTGGTGCAGGCGGTGGCCGGCACCTTCGGTGTCTTTCTCGGCATGGCGGCGCTCTACCGCGCCCGGATCATCCGGGCGACGCCCCGGCTGGCCCGTCTGGTGATCGGTACGCTGCTCGGCATCGCCGTGCTCAGCGTCGTCAACCTGGTGTCGTATCTGATCTCGGGACGGCCGGGGCTGGAGGTCTACAGCGCCAGCGGGGAGGTCGGCTGGCTGCCGTACGCCTTCTCGGTGGTGGCGATCATCGCCGGGGCGTTCAGCTTCATCCTCGACTTCGACCTCGTCGAGCGCTCGGTGCGCGACGGCCGACCCCGCCGGTACGCGTGGCTGAGCGCGTTCGGGCTGCTCACCGGGCTGGTGTTCCTGTACTGGCAGTTGCTGCGACTGCTCAGCTACCTGCGTCGCTGACCGGCCCGGCCCGGCGTGGCCCGTGCCGGTCGTAGACTCGGCGCCGATGAGCGCAACGGAGTTGGATCAGACCGTACGGCTGCTGGTCGGCCAGGTCGGGCACTGGGAGCAGCCACGCTGGGCGGCGACCGCGACCACCGGCAACGTGCCCCGCGCCGACCTGGTGCACCGGCTGGTGCAGGAGATCGCCAACCTGGCCGCCGACGCCGAGGGGCAGCCGCGCCGGGTGGTGCCGCGGCTCGACAACGACCTGGCCCTGCCCGACCAGCTGCGGGTGGTGACGGCCGACCTGCTGGCCGCCAGGCCTGGCGACGAGGTACTGGCGCGGGCCGCCGCCGAGGTGACGGCGACCCGCGGCGCGCTCTGAGGACAGCTCAGCTCAGCCGCTCCAGCACCATGGCCATGCCCTGCCCGCCGCCGACGCACATGGTCTCCAGGCCGATGGTCTTGTCGTGCCACTCCAGCGCGTTCAGCAGGGTGCCGGTGATCCGGGCGCCGGTCATGCCGAACGGGTGGCCGACGGCGATCGCGCCGCCCATCACGTTCAGCTTCTCCTCCGGGATGCCCAACTGGCGGTACGAGGGGATGACCTGCGCCGCGAACGCCTCGTTGATCTCGACGAGGTCGACGTCGTCGATTGTCATGCCGGCCCGCTTCAGCGCCTGCCGGGACGCCTCGACCGGCCCGAGGCCCATGATCTCCGGCGACAGGGCGGTCACGCCTGTGGAGACGATTCGGGCCAGCGGGGTCAGACCGAGCTCCTCGGCCCGCTGGGCGCTCATCACGACCACGGCGGCGGCGCCGTCGTTGAGCGGGCAGCAGTTGCCGGCGGTGATCCGGCCGTCCGGGCGGAACACCGGCTTCAGGCTGGCGACGGCGTCCAGGGTGACGCCGGCGCGCGGGCCGTCGTCGGTGTTGACCACCTTGCCGTCCGGCGTGGTGACCGGGGTGATCTCCCGGGCCCAGAAGCCGTCGGCGATGGCCTTCTCGGCGAGGTTCTGACTGCGGACGCCGAACTCGTCCATGTCGGCGCGGGTCACGTCGTACACCTGGGCCAGGTTCTCCGCGGTCTGCCCCATGGTCAGGTAGATGTCCGGCAGCTCGCCGGACTCGCGCGGGTCGGTCCACACCTCGGCGCCGCCCTGCGCGCGACGCTTCGAGCGCTCGGCGGCCTCCGCGAAGCGCGGGTTCTCCCAGCCGCCTCCGACCAGGGCCTGCGCCTCCGGCGGCAGACCGTCGGAGCTGCCCCGGGCGTACCGGGAGACCATCTCCACACCGGCGGAGACGAAGACGTCGCCCTCGCCGGCGCGGATCGCGTGCAGGGCCATCCGGGTGGTCTGGAGCGAGGACGCGCAGTAGCGGGTCAGCGTGGCGCCGGGCACGGTGTCGAGCCCGAGCAGGGTGGCCACCACGCGGGCCATGTTGAAGCCCTGCTCACCGCCGGGCAGGCCACACCCGAGGTAGATGTCGTCGATGGTGGTCGGATCGAGCTGGGGAATCTTGTCCAGTGCGGCCTGGACGATGGTCGCGGCGAGGTCGTCGGAGCGGACGTCGCGCAGGGACCCCTTGTGCGCCCGGCCGATGGGGGAGCGGGCGGTGGCGACGATGACAGCGTCGCGGGACGACTCAATCGGCATGGACCAACGTTAACCCGCCGGTAACATGGCGGGAAGAAGCGAGCGCGGCGGGAAATGTCACCCCGCCCCGGGCCTAACGCCGGGAGGCGACCGCGGCCGCCGCCGCGACGGCGGGCAGCAGCGCGTGCGCCCACACCCGGTAGCCGTCGGCCGAGGGGTGGAAACCGTCGTGGCAGAGCGTCCCCGCGTCGGCCCGGAACACCGGCCCGGTCTCGGTGGCCAGGTCGACCACGCTCCCGCCGGCGTCCAGCACGGCCGTGGTCTGCGCGTGGGCCATCCGCCGGCCGGACCAGCCGATGATCTGACGCAGCGGTGGGGCGATGGCTCGTATCGCACCGAGATCGGGGCACGTGCCCACCACCACCTCGACCCGCGCCTCGCGCAGCCGGTGCACCGCCGACCCCAGGTACGCCGCCGCGTCGGCGGGCCGGCGCATCGCGGTGGCGTCGTTCGCGCCGATCAGGATCAACGCCACGTCGGGCCGCTCGCCGAGCAGGGCACGGGCCACCTGGGTGGCCAGGTCCGTCGAGCGGGAACCGGAGACTCCGACGCTGGACAGGTGCACCAGGCGGCCGGCCGGACCCTCGGCGAGCAGATGAGCCAACTGACCGCCGATGGTGTCCTCCAGGCGGTCCACGCCCACGCCCAGGGCCGACGAGTCGCCGAGCAGCACCAGCCGCAGCGGCGGCGCACCGGCCCGGCCGATCGTGGCGCGCAAGGCCAGCCCCAGCTCCGGCTGCGCGTACCGCCGGTGACGGGCGACGAACGCCTCACCGGCCAGGACGGCGGCACCGCCCACCGTGCCGGCGAGCAGCGAGAGTGCCGCCGCCCGCCCCACTCGGCCGGGGAGGCCGGCGGTCACGTCCCGCCCGCTGCGCTCGTTCATGCCAGTCCCTCCACTGTCGAGGTGTCCGGGGCGGAGCCGCGCTGCGGCACCGCGCCGACACCGAAGAACGCCCGGCGGCGCAGCTGCGCCCACCGACCGGCCGGTCCTCGGTCGTGGCCCCGGACCTGGGTGCCGCTGACCTCGGTGCCGGCGTGCCGGGCCGCCTCCTGCGCGGCCTCAGGCAGCGACCGTACGCCCTCGCCGCGCGCCTGTGTAGCCCGTCGTTCCTGCCCCGCGCCGAGTGCCGAGAGCATCGTCGGTAGGAGGGCGGCGGCGGCCATCGCGTACCCCTCGGCGGAGGGATGGAACCGGTCCCAGGCGAACATCCGGGCCGGCTCGGCGGCGAACCGGGGGCCGAGCAGGTCACCGAGGGAGACCGTCCAGCCGCCCGCCTCGACCACCGCCACCGTCTGGGCGGCGGCGAGCTGTCGGCTCCAGCGGCGCGCCAGCCAGCGCAGCGGTGGTTGGATCGGCCGGATCGCGCCCAGGTCGGGGCAGGTGCCGACGACCACCTCGCACCCCGCCTCCCGCAGGGTGCGCACCGCCTCGACCAGGTAACGCACGGCAAGACCGCGCGGCGTGCGGTTGGTGATGTCGTTGCCGCCGATGAGGATCACCGCGATGTCCGGGTGGTGCTCCAACGCCGCCTCCACCTGGTGCCGCAGCGCCGACGAGATGGCACCGACCACCGCGAAGCGGTGCAGTTGCACCGGTCGGTGCAGCCGACGCGACAGACCGGTGGCGAGCAGCGCGCCCGGCGTCTCCCGGCGGCGGTGCACCCCGTAGCCGGCCGCCGACGAGTCGCCGAGCACGACCATGGTGAGCGCGGGGCCGGGGAACTTCGCGCCGTACACCCCGTCGCAGCGCGGCGGCGGCGCCTCGGCCATCGGGATGGTGCGCCGGGCCTGCCGGGCCTGGCCGAGCAGCACCCCGCCGGTGGCCACAGCGGCCGCCGCGGTGGCGCCCGTCCAGATGGCCGCCAGGCGGGCGACCCGCCGGGCTTGTCGCCAGCGCGGACCAACGGGTACGACGAAACCAGCCACCCCCATACAGCGACATTATCGCGCCGGCCCGACACGCCGCTGTCGTCGTGACGGCACCCGGGTGCCTGGAAAGCGACGCGACGGGGTACCAGTACGGGGGAGGCCGGCCGACTTGCGCCGACCCGCCACGCTGATCCGGCGGAGAGGAGCGCGACGATGGGGAAGACACTCAAGCGCAGCGCGGCGTTCACGGCACTGGCCCGGGCACTGGCTGCCGGGGCGCGCGGTGGCCCGTCACTGGGCACCCGGTTGGCGGCGCTGCCCCGGATGATCAGGGCCACCACCAGGGGCGAGTACGACGGCGGCCTCCGGTTGGCCCTGATGACGGCGGCGACGGCGTACATCGTCTCGCCGATCGACCTGCTGCCGGAGATCCCGCTGGCGATCTTCGGGTTGGCCGACGACGCCGTCATGATCACCTGGTTGGCCGGCAGCGTGCTCGCCGAGACCGACCGTTTCCTGGAGTGGGAGGCCCGACGCAGCTCGGTCATCCCCGGGGGCCTGGTGCCCTGACGGCACGTACGCTGGGCGGCGAGGAAACGTCTGCCGGGCCGCCGTCGCCGGCGCCGCAACGAAGGGCACACCGTGCAGTACTACGACAACGTCGTCGACATGATCGGCAACACCCCGCTGGTACGTCTGCGTAACGTCACCGAGGGCATCCAGGCCACCGTGCTCGCCAAGGTGGAGTACGTGAACCCGGGTGGCTCGGTGAAGGACCGGATCGCGCTGCGGATGGTCGAGGACGCCGAGGACGCCGGCCTGCTCAAGCCCGGCGGCACCATCGTCGAGCCGACCAGCGGCAACACCGGCGTCGGGTTGGCCCTGGTGGCCCAGCTCAAGGGCTACCGGTGCGTCTTCGTCTGCCCCGACAAGGTCAGCCAGGACAAGCAGGACGTGCTGCGGGCGTACGGCGCCGAGGTGGTGGTCTGCCCGACCGCGGTCGCCCCGGAGGACCCGCGCTCGTACTACAACGTCTCCGACCGGCTGACCCGGGAGATCCCCGGCGCCTGGAAGCCGAACCAGTACAGCAACCCGGCCAACCCGCGCTCGCACTACGAGACCACCGGTCCGGAGCTGTGGAAGCAGACCGAGGGCGGGCTCACCCACTTCGTGGCCGGTGTCGGCACCGGCGGCACGATCTCGGGCATCGGCCGGTACCTGAAGGAGGCGTCCGAGGGCCGGGTGAAGGTCATCGGGGCCGACCCGGAGGGTTCGGTCTACTCCGGCGGCACCGGCCGGCCGTACCTGGTGGAGGGCGTCGGCGAGGACTTCTGGCCGGAGACGTACGACCGGGATGTGGCCGACGAGATCGTCGAGGTGTCCGACAAGGCGTCGTTCGAGATGACCCGGCGACTGGCCCGCGAGGAGGGGCTGCTGGTCGGCGGCTCCTGCGGGATGGCAGTGGTCGCCGCGCTGGAGGTGGCCCGCAGGGCCGGCCCGGACGACGTGATCGTGGTGCTGCTGCCGGACGGCGGCCGGGGCTACCTGTCGAAGATCTTCAACGACTCGTGGATGGCCCGGTACGGCTTCCTCGACAACTCCGGCGCGGAGCCGACGGTGGCCGACGCGCTGGCGAGCAAGCCGGGCGGCCTGCCCGAGCTGGTGCACGTGCACCCGACCGAGACGGTCCGCGACGCGATCGACTACATGCGCGAGTACGGCGTCTCGCAGCTGCCGGTGCTCAAGGCCGAGCCGCCCGTGGTGACCGGTGAGGTCGCCGGCTCGATCGCCGAGCGGGATCTGCTCGACGCGCTGTTCACCGGTCAGGCCCACCTGCACGACACCATCGAGCGGCACATGGGCGACCCGCTGCCGATGATCGGTGGGGGTCAGCCGGTCAGCGAGGCGGTCGGGCTGCTGGAGAAGTCCGACGCGGCGCTGGTCCTGGTCGACGGCAAGCCCAAGGGCGTCCTGACCCGCCAGGACCTGCTGTCCCACCTCGGCGCCCACTGAGTTCCCACCTGGTGCCCCGCCTGCGGGCGGGGCACCAGGTGACCCTGTCGCGCCCTTTGCTCTGCTTACGCATATGCACCACCCACCGAACCACCGAACCCCCGTCGCCGATCCGCCGCCACCACTCACGGCCGCCGCCGCCGCCACCACTCACGGTCGCCACCGCCGCTGGTGCGTATCGGTAAGCAGAGCAAAGGCGCACGGGCGAGGACTGCACGGCGCGCGGGCGCGCTCGGCGGGCGGGCGAGGGCTGCTCAGAGGGGGCGGGCGTAGCGCAGTTGGGGCGTGAGGGCGGTGCCGATGTGCTCGTCACGCTCCGCTCCGGTCGGGGTCCAGCCGCCGCGCTCGTAGAAGGAACGGGCGTGGGCGTTCTCCCGCAGCACCCAGAGCACGGCACGCCGCCAGCCCTGCGCCCGCATGGCGTCAAGCGCGTCCACCATCAGGGTGCGGCCGACGCCCCGGCCCTGCTCGGTCGGGTCGAGGTGGATCGCGTTGAGTAGCCCGGTGGCCGGGTCGTCCTCGTCGTCCGGGCCCAGGTGGCTGAACCCGACCAACCTCCCGGCCCGTTCGGCCACGGTCATCCGGTGGGTGTCCCGCTCCCACTGCCACCGCTCGACCCAGTACCGCCCCATCGCCTCCGGCGTCGGGTCGGCAAGCGCCGCGGCCGGCAGGAACGAGGAGTACGCGGCGACCCGGGAACGCTGGTGCAGGGCACCCACCCCCATCAGGTCGTCACCGGTGGCGGGACGGAGCGTGACGGTCACCCGGCCGAGGGTACCCGGCGCGGCGGCACCTGCACCGTCGTCAGGTCCTCGGCGATGATCAGCTCACCGTCGAAGTGGACCCGCGCCTCGTCGTGGAACCGGCGCGGGTCGGGGTACCGCTGGGAGAAGTGGGTGAGCACCAGCCGGCGTACCCCGGACTCGGTCGCCACCCGGGCGGCCTGCGCCGCGGTCAGGTGCCCGACCTCGGCGGCCAACGCGGCCTCCGACTCCAGGAACGTCGACTCGATGACCAGCAGGTCCGCGTGCTCGGCGAGGGCGTACACCCCGTCGCAGAGGGCGGTGTCCATCACGAAGGCGAACCGCTGCCCCGGCCGGGGCACGCTCACCTCGTCCCGGGTCACGCGGCGCCCGTCGAGGTCGAGGTGCCCGACGCGGATCAGCTCGCCGACGGCCGGCCCGGCGATGCCGTACGCGGCCAGCTTCTCCGGCAGCATCCGGTGCCCGTCCGGCTCGATCAGCCGGTAACCGTACGTCTCGATGGGGTGCCGGAGCCGGCGTGCCTCCATAAAACCGCAGCTCAGCGCGACCCGCTGCCCGTCGGCCTCGATCGGGGTGACCGCCAGCTCGGCGGTCTCGTAGAAGGAGGTGGCGTGCCGCAGGCGGGCGAAGTACTCGGTGCCACCGGCCGGGAAGTGCACGGCCACCGGGTGCGCCACCCGGTCCAGGGAGAGCCGCTGGATGGTGCCCGGCAGCCCCAGGCAGTGGTCGCCGTGGAAGTGCGTGACACAGATCCGGGTCAGGTCGGTGGCGGTGACCGTGGTGTGCAGGAGCTGCCGCTGGCTGCCCTCGCCCGGGTCGAAGAGGATCACCTCGTCGTCCCAGCGCAGCACGTACCCGTTGTGGTTGCGCAGCCGCGTCGGCGCCTGGCTGGCCGTCCCCAGCACCACCAACTCGCGCATCGACATCGACGGGCCTCTTCCGGATATGAAGCGACCCCCGGGGCGCTCCGCGCTGTCGCGCGGGCCGGCTGGACTGGGCCGGCGCCCCGGGGGTCGGGTGGCTGCCTGGAATTCGCCGCACCGCTGCCACACGGTCTCGACGATGGTGCTGGTTGCCCGCCTGTCGGCGGACCGTTCACTGTCGAGGACAGCGGCTAGCGGACAGCCACCTCACGAGTCCGATTGCTATACAAGTCTGGACCACCTCCTTTCACGTGTACCGCCACGCTATCGAGTCTTCGTCGGGCTCGGCAACGGATTTCGATCACAGGGCCGGACGGGAATGCCCGGCCACCTTCTCGGTGGCCGGGCATTCGAGGTCGTGCGGGAGTACGGCGGTCAGCCGGCGGTACGGGCCACGCCGACCGGGCAGCTCAGCCCGTTCGGGCCGTGGTTGCAGTACCCGTTCGGGTTCTTGGTCGGCGCCAGGTACTGCTGGTGGTAGTCCTCGGCGAAGTAGTAGTCGCCGAGCGGGGCGATCTCCGTGGTGATCTCACCCTTGCCGGCGCGCGTCACGATCGGCTGGAACGCGTCCCGGGACGACTCCGCGATGGTCCGCTGCTCGTCGGTCGTCGTGTAGATCGCCGACCGGTACTGGGTGCCCACGTCGTTGCCCTGGCGCATGCCCTGGGTCGGGTCGTGGTTCTCCCAGAAGACCTTCAGCAGGTCCTCGTACGTGATCTTGCTGGGGTCGTAGACCACCTGGACGACCTCGGCGTGCCCGGTCCGACCGGAACACGTCTCCTCGTACGTCGGGTTCCTGGTGATGCCACCGGCGTAGCCGGCGGAGGTGGTGTACACGCCGGGCAGCGTCCAGAACAGCCGCTCGGCGCCCCAGAAACAGCCCATCCCGAACACGGCCACCTGAAGGCCCTCCGGGAAGGGACCCTTGAGCGGGGTGCCCAGGACCTCGTGCCGATCGGCGACCGGCATGGCGATCGGGCGGCCCGGTAGGGCCTGGTCGGGCGAGACCATCTCGGCGTTCATACGGCGCAGGAACACGGTGGGACTCCTCTCGTACCTCTCCCAGCGTGTAACACCGGTGGGTTCTGCTTCCTTACCCGCGTCAGTGTGACTCAGGCCCCTGGCGGGAGGGCGGCGGCGACCCGGTCGGCGTGGGCCAGGGCCTCGGCGTCGTCGTCGTAGCGGGTCCGCGGCCAGAAGAAGCCGCGCAGCCCGTCGCCCCTGGTCCGCGGCACCACGTGGGTGTGCAGGTGCGGCACCGACTGGGACACCTTGTTGTTGATCGCCACGAACGTCCCACCGGCGCCCAGACCGGTCTCGACGGCCACGGCCAGCCGCCGGACCAGCGCGAAGTAGCCGGGCAGCAGCTCGGCCGGCAGCTCGGCCAGGGTCACCAGATGCATCCGTGGCACCACCAGCACGTGCCCCTTGAACACCGGCCGCGTGTCCAGGAAGGCCACCCCGTCCGGCTCGTCGGCGACCCGGAACGCCGGCACCGCACCCGCCACGATTTCGCAGAAGACGCACCCGCTCATCGGCCCAGGCTATGCCGACCACCCGGCTCCGCCACGCCCCGCCGGCCGGGGCACTACCCTCACCAGAATGAGTCACGGCTTCGAGACGCTCGCCATCCACGCCGGTCAGGACCCTGAGGCCCGCACCGGCGCGGTGATTCCACCGATCTATCAGACCAGCACGTACGCCCAGGACGCCGTCGGCGCGCCCCGGCTCGGCTACGAGTACAGCCGCTCCGGCAACCCGACCCGCGACGCCCTGCAGGAGTGCCTCGCGGCGCTGGAGGGCGGGCCGGTCGGCCTCGCCTTCGCCAGCGGCCTGGCCGCCGAGGACACCCTGCTGCGGGCCGTCTGCCAACCCGGCGACCACGTGATCATCCCGGACGACGCGTACGGCGGCACCTACCGGCTCTTCGCACGGGTCGCCCAGCGCTGGGGCCTGGAGTTCACCCCGGCCAAGGTCTCCGACCCGGCCGCGATCCGGGCCGCGGTGCAGCCCGGCCGTACGAAGATCGTCTGGGTGGAGACGCCCACCAACCCGCTGCTCGGCATCGCCGACATCGCCGCCCTGGCCGGTGTCGCGCACGACTCGGGCGCGCTGCTGGTCGTCGACAACACCTTCGCCTCGCCGTACCTCCAGCAGCCGATCGCGTTCGGCGCCGACGTCGTGGTGCACTCCACCACGAAGTACATCGGCGGGCACTCCGACGTGGTGGGCGGCGCGCTCGTCGTCGCCGACGCCGCGCTCGGCGAGGAGCTGCGCTACCACCAGAACGCGATGGGCGCGATCAACGGCCCGTTCGACGCCTGGCTCACCCTGCGCGGCATCAAGACCCTCGGGGTACGGATGGACCGGCACTGCGACAACGCCGAGCGCCTCGCCGCGTACCTCGACGGGCACGCCAAGGTGTCCCAGGTGATCTATCCCGGGCTGCCCTCGCACCCTGGCCACGAGGTTGCCGCGAAGCAGATGCGCCGCTTCGGCGGCATGATCTCGTTCCGCGCCTCAGGCGGCGAGGACCACGCCGTGGAGATCTGCAACCGCACGAAGCTCTTCGTGCTCGCCGAGTCGCTCGGCGGCGTGGAATCCCTGATCGAGCACCCGGGCCGGATGACACACGCAAGTGCTGCCGGCTCGCCGCTTGAAGTTCCCGGCGATCTCGTGCGACTGTCTGTCGGCATCGAGACGGTCGACGACCTGCTCGCCGATCTGGAGCAGGCACTGGGCTGACCGCTGGGGAGGATGGCCGTGCAGGACATCATGGCGACCTGGGTCGGAGCGACCGCCAAGCAGATCGCCCGGGGGGTGCGCCGGGGCGACGTCTCGGCCACCCAGGTCGTCGCCGACCACCTTGAGCACATCGCCTCGGCCGACCGCGAACTGGCGGCGTTCCGCGTCGTTCGCGGCGGCGAGGCGATCACCGAGGCGGAGAAGGTCGACGAGCAGGAGGACCTGGCCAACCTGCCCCTCGCCGGGGTGCCGGTGGCGGTCAAGGAGAACACCCCGGTCGCGGGGCTGCCCACCTGGAACGGGTCGGCCGCCGCGCGTACCGACGTCGCGGAGGCCGACCACGAGGTGGTCCGCCGGCTGCGCGGCGCCGGTGCGGTGATCCTGGGCGTGACCCGGATGCCGGAGCTGGGACTGTGGGCGCTCACCGACGACGGCAGCGCGGTGACGCGCAATCCGTGGGACAGCTCGCGTACCCCCGGCGGTTCCTCCGGCGGCGCGGCCGCCGCGGTGGCGGCCGGCCTGGTGCCGATCGCGCACGGCAACGACGGACTCGGTTCGATCCGGATCCCCGCCGCCTGCTGCGGTCTGGTCGGGCTCAAGCCGGGCCGGGGCGTGGTGCCCTGCCAGCTCGGCGCGGACGACTGGTTCGGTCTGACCGAGCACGGGATGCTGACCAGCACGGTCGCCGACGCGGCGGTCGGCTTCTCGGTGCTCGCCGGACGGCGGCCGGAGAAGCTGGTCCCCCCGCAGCGGCTGCGGGTGGGCGTCTCGCTGCGCTCCCCGGTGCGGGGCGTGTCGCCGGACGCGCCGAACCGCGACGCGGTCGCCGCCGCCGGCCGGCTGCTCGCCGCCGCCGGGCACGACACCGTGCCGGCCGATCCGATCTACCCCACCGCGCTCGGCCTCCAGGGCATCGCCACCTGGCTCGCCGCCGCCGCCACCGACGTACGGGCCGCCGGCCTGGATCGACGCGGCCTGCAGAGGCGTACCCGTCGACACGTCGCGTTGGGCGAGTGGGCGCAGCGCCGCGGGTACGTCAGGGAGGCCGACCGGGCCGCGTGGCGGGAGCGGTCCGTCGACTTCTTCACCGACCACTCGGTCGACCTGCTGCTCACCCCGGCGCTGGCCACCGCGCCGCCGGAGGCCGCGCGCTGGTCCGACAGGTCCTGGCGGGCGAACATGACAGCCAACATCCGGTACGCCCCGTACGCGGCGCCGTGGAACATCGCCGGTCTGCCCGCGATCGTCGTGCCGGTGGGCCGCCGCCCGGACGGCCTGCCGGTGGCGGTGCAACTGGTCGGCCCGCCCGGCTCGGAGCTGCTGCTGCTCGGCGTGGCCGGTCAGTTCGAGATGGCCGCGCCCTGGTCGCGCCACGCCCCCGGTTACCCCCGGGTCGGAACGGGGTCGCCGGCCACCGCATGATCGTCGAGCCGGTCGCCCCGGTGTCGCCGACGGGGGCGCCGGAGGCGGGTGGCACGATCGGGGCATGACGGAACTGGTCGGCCTCGACGACGTGCGGGCTGCGCGGAAACTGCTCGACGGCGTCATCCGGACCACCCCGCTCGAGCCCTCCCGGCCGTTGAGCGCGCAACTGGGCGGGCCGACGTGGCTCAAGTGCGAGAACGTGCAGCGCGCCGGCTCGTACAAGGTGCGCGGCGCGTACGTGCGGATCTCCCGGTTGTCGGCGGACGAGCGGGAACGCGGGGTCGTCGCGGCGAGCGCCGGCAACCACGCGCAGGGCGTCGCTCTCGCGGCCGGTCTGGTCGGTACGCACGCGACGGTCTTCATGCCGGTCAACGCGCCGCTGCCGAAGGTCGCCGCCACCAAGGGGTACGGGGCGCAGGTCGAGTTGGCCGGCAACACAGTCGACGAGGCGCTTGTCGCCGCCCAGACGTACGCCGAGCGGACCGGCGCGGTGCTGATCCACCCGTTCGACCACCGGGACGTGATCGCCGGGCAGGGGACGGTGGCGCTGGAGATCCTCGAGCAGTGCCCGGACGTGCGGACCATCATCACCGGTGTGGGTGGCGGCGGACTGATCTCGGGCATGGCGGTGGCGGCCAAGGCGCTGCGGCCGGACATCCGGATCATCGGCGTGCAGGCGGCCGGTGCGGCGGCCTTCCCGCCCTCCCTGGTGGCCGGGCAGCCCGTCCGGCTGCCCGCCTTCGCGACGATCGCGGACGGCATCGCGGTCGGCCGTCCCGGGGAGATCACCTTCAACCACGTCCGCGAGCTGGTCGACGAGATCGTCACGGTCACCGAGGAGGACATCTCCCGGGCGCTGCTGTGCCTGTTGGAGCGGGGCAAGCAGGTCGTCGAGCCGGCCGGCGCCGTCGGCGTGGCCGCGTTGCTGGCCGGCGTGGTAGAGGTGGAGACGCCTGTGGTCGCGGTGCTCTCCGGCGGCAACATCGACCCGCTGCTGATGATGCGGGTGATCGAGCACGGCCTGGCCGCCGCGGGTCGCTACCTGCGGGTGACGGTGCGCTGCTCGGACCGGCCGGGACAACTGGCCTCGCTGCTCAGCCAGATCGCCGAGCACCGGGCCAACGTGGTGGATGTGGAGCACCAGCGCGCCAACCCGCACCTGAGTCTCGGCGAGGTGGAGGTGGCGCTGTCGGTGGAGACGCGGGGGGTCGAGCACTCGGACACGCTGATCAGCGCGCTGCGGGCCAGCGGCTACCAGGTGGTCTTCGCAGCCGAGGCGTGACACCTGTGGGGTGTCACGCCTCGGAAGCGGTGTCTCAGCGCGCTGGCGTCAGCCGGAGAAGGGCTCGAAGCTGACCACTGTCACCTTGATGTCGGCGCCGCTGGGCGCCGTGTAGGTGCAGGTCTGCCCCGGCCGACCGCCCAGGATCGCCTTGCCGAGCGCGGACTCCGGGCTGTAGACGGTCAGGTCGGTGGTGGCCGCGATCTCCCGGGAGCCGAGCAGGAACGTCTCGGTGTCGTCGGTGTCGTCGTCGAAGTAGATCGTCACGACCATGCCGGGCGACACCGCGTCCGCTGTCGGGGCCTCGCCGACCTTCGCGGTGCGCAGCAGCTCCTGGAGGTAGCGGATGCGGCCCTCGGCCTTGCCCTGCTCTTCACGGGCGGCGTGGTAGCCGCCGTTCTCCCGCAGGTCGCCCTCCTCGCGCCGGGCGTTGATCTCGGCTGCGATCGCGGGGCGGTTGGCGATGTGCTCGTCGAGCTCGGCCTGGAGGCGGTCGTACGCGTCCTGGGACAGCCAGGTGGCGGGCGCCTCGTTGCCAGTGGACACAGGCGGTCTCCTCAGTTGTGCGTGGCTGGCTGACAGGTGAACTACCAAGTTACCAGTGCGGTACGACACAGCGTGTCGGCCATCACCGGCGGTGTCCGTGTGCAGCACCCCGGGTAGGCGGCCCCCGCCGCGCCAGGAGCGCGACGTCTCCCCAGCTCAGGCCGGGGGTCGGCAGCGCAGCACCTCGCCGATGAACGGCCGTGCGGTGGTGGCGAGGCGGTGCCGGGTGGTGACGTGCCGGTCGCCCGGGGCCGCGGTCACGGTGACCTCCTCGCGGGCCACCTCGACACCCGCGCGGTCGCGGGCGCGCAGCACACACACCGCCGAGCCGCCCGGCGGCACGGTCACCCGGAAGTCGACGAGCACCTGACCGTCGGTGATGTCGGTGTACGTGATCACCTGCGCGTCGTACGCCGGGTCGCCGTACTGCCGGTAGAGCCGTACCGAGATCAGCGTCAGCGAGGCCACCAGCAGCAGCAGGGCCAGTGCGGTCAGCAGCGTACGACGGGTCTTTCCGCCCGGTTCGCGGCGGCGGCCGTAGCGCCCGGCGGGAAAAACCGGCGCGCCCGGTGAAATTGTGGCGTGCGTCTCGGTCACCGGCGGGTATCTCCTGGCGTTGTTGTCGGCGGCATCGGCAAGAATGACAGGGTCCATCCTCCCAGCCCGGCTCAGCGGCAGGAACGGCAGGCCGGGCCCCGCGCGGTGCGACCGGCGGCGGGGTGTGGAGGATCCCCGGCAGGTCAAGCCGGTCGAGTCCGGTCGGGTCCACCGTCCGGCACAGACGAGGAGCGCCGAAGTTGGCAGAGCAACTGCGTCTCATGGCCGTCCACGCGCACCCGGACGACGAGTCGAGCAAGGGTGCGGCGACCATGGCGAAGTACGTCGCCGAAGGGGTGGACGTCCTGGTCGTGACGTGCACCGGCGGTGAGCGCGGCAGCGTGCTCAACCCCAAGCTCGACCGGCCCGACGTGTGGGCCAACATCGCCGACATCCGGCGCGCCGAGATGGACGCCGCGCGGGCGATCCTCGGCGTCGACCAGGCCTGGCTCGGCTTCGTCGACTCGGGGCTGCCCGAGGGCGACCCGCTGCCGCCGCTGCCGGAGGGCTGCTTCGCCCTCCAGGACGTCGAGGTGGCCGCCGGGCCGCTGGTGCGGCTGATGCGCGAGTTCCGTCCGCACGTGGTCACCACGTACGACGAGGAGGGCGGCTACCCGCACCCCGACCACATCATGTGCCACAAGGTCAGCGTGGCCGCCTTCGAGGCCGCCGGCGACCCGGAGCGCTACCCGGAGCTGGGCGCTGCGTGGCAGCCGCTGAAGCTCTACTACGACATCGGCTTCTCCAAGGCCAAGATCATGGCCCTGCACGAGGGGATGCTCGCCGCGGGCCGGGAGTCTCCGTACGAGGAGTGGCTCAAGCGCTGGGAGGACCGCCCGGACAAGGGCCCCCGGATCACCACCCGGGTGGAGTGCGCCGACTACTTCCCGGTCCGCGACGACGCGCTGCGCGCCCACGCCACCCAGGTCGACCCGGACGGCTTCTGGTTCCAGGTGCCGATGGAGTTGCAGCAGGGTGCCTGGCCGACTGAGGACTTCGAGCTGGCCCGATCGATGGTGGACAGCCCGATGCCCGAGTCCGACCTTTTCGCCGGTGTGCGGGAGACGGCGCACGCGCGCTGATTCACCGCGGCGCTACTCTGGTAACCAACCGCACATCGGAGGAACGCCATGCTGACCGCTGCCCAGGTGCTCGCGGAGAACAACTTCGGGGACACCCGCACGGGTGGGCTGGCCGGCCCGATGGGCCTCTTCCTCATCCTGCTGCTGGCCGCCGCGACAATCCTGCTGATCCGCAACATGAACGCCCGGCTGCGCCGGCTGCCCGACCGGTTCCCCCAGCAGGGGCGGCCGACCGACCCGACCAGGGCCGACGCGGCAGTCGCTGATCCGACAGACGGGACCGGAGGCCGTGATTCATCCACGCCCGCTCCCGACGGGCACCAGCAGCACCGGAACGGGTAGTCCCCGCATGATTCACGCCCAACCGGGTGGTCGCCCCCTGTTGCGACCACCCGGTTTGGCTTAGCCTTCCGCCGGGGGGACCAAAAATCCCCGAGCCGTGCGCGGGAGGGGGCGCCGATGACAGTCACAGCACCGGCCGCCCGTCGTACCCTCACGCGGCCGCCTGATGGAGGAGGTCGGTGACCTCCGGCCCGGTCGGCGACCGGCTCGGGGTACGCGGCACGCCGGTACGGCTGCTCGTGCTCACCGCCGCGGTCACGCTGACCGCCGTCGTCGCCGCCACTGTGGGGTTGACCCTGCCGGCCAGCCTGCCGTCGGACGACCCGCTCGGTGGTCCGGCCCGCTTCGGCATCGTCGTCGGCGTCGTCGCCATCGCCCAGCTCGCCCGGCTGCGGTTCCGCTCACCCGCCGGCATGGTCAGCATCACCTGGGGCGAGGCGGCGTTGATCGTCTGCCTCTACCTGGCGCCCGCCGGCTGGCTGCCGTCGGCCACCCTGCTCGGCGCCGGGCTGTCCTGGACGGTGCTCTCGCTGCACAACGACCGCCGCCCGGCGCTGGAGATCGTCCGGATCGCGGCGTCGTTGGCGGCCGCCACGGCGCTGGCGGTGTCCGTGGCCACCGCGTTGGGGGAGCCGCTGCTCGCCGCGCCCACCCCGATGCTGGCGCTGGCCGTGCTCGCCGGCTCGGTGACGTACCTGCTGGTGACGGCCTGGCTCGGTGGGGTGACGCTGAGCCTGCGGCACGGTCTGCCGATCGGCCCGCCCCTGCTCGCGGCGCTGCGCGGCAAGCTGCTGATGTTCGTCGGCAACGTGGCGGTAGGCCTGGTGGTGGTCGCGCTGCTGGAGCTGGACGCGCGCTGGCTGCTGCTGCTCCCGCCGCTGCTCTGGCTGCTCCAGCAGACCTACCGCTACCGGCTGCGGGCCGACCAGGAACGCCGGACGTGGCGGGCCTTCGCCGAGGCCACCGCGGCCCTCAACCAGCTCGACGAGCGGGGCGCGGCCAGTGCGGCGGTCACCGGCGCGCTGGCGCTGTTCAACGCCGAGCTGGTGGACGTCGACGTGGCGCGGGCGGACGGCCGGTGGCGCCGCTACCGGGGTGACGCGGGCGGCCAGATGGTCGACCGGGAGGTGGGTCCACCGGACCTGTCGGAGCCGGACGAGCACGAGCTGATCCGTCCCCTCTCGGTCGGCGCCGCGCCGGTCGGCCGGCTGCGGGTCCGGTTCCCGCGATCCGCCCCGCCGAGCAACCGGGAGCGCGACGCCGTCGCCGCGTTCGGCGACGCCCTGGCCGCCGCGCTGCACGACGCCGCGACCCACCGCGAGCTGCGGCTGGTGACCGCGCGGTCGTCGTACGAGGCGGTGCACGACCCGCTCACCGGGCTGGCCAACCGGGCGGCCATGCTCGGCAAGGGTGACCAGTCGTTGCGTCAGCTCGCCCACGACCATCCGGTGGCGCTGCTGCTGCTGGACATCAACCAGTTCAAGGAAGTCAACGACACCCTCGGGCACGCCGCCGGCGATCAGCTGCTGCGGCTGACCGCGAACCGGCTCAGTTCGATGGCCCGGCCCGGCGATCTGCTCGGCCGGCTCGGCGGTGACGAGTTCGCGCTGCTGCTGACGTCCGTGCCGGTGCTCGGCGACCGGGCCGCGCCGCTGGCGCACGCGCTGCGCCAGGCCCGGGAGATCGCCGAACGGCTGGCCGCCCCGACCGAGGTGGCCGGGGTGCGGATGTCGATCGAGGTGTCCGTCGGGGTGGTCGTCGCCGACGCCGGCACGGCCGACATGACCGAGCTGCTGCGCCGGGCCGACATCGCGATGTACCAGGCCAAGGAGGGTGGGGGCAGCGTCGCCGCGTACGACGGCAGCCGGGACGCGGCCAGCACCGACCAGCTCGCCCTGCTTGCCGAGCTGCGTGAGGCGCTGAAGGTCGACGACCAGCTGGTGTTGGCGTTGCAGCCGGCGGTCGACCTGGCCACCGGCGCGCCCACCGGCGTGGAGGCGCTGATCCGCTGGCAGCATCCCCGGCGTGGCTGGCTGGGCCCGGCCGACTTCATCCGTCCGGTGGAGAACAGCGAGCAGCTCGGCACCTTCACCCGGTACGTGCTGGACAAGGCCCTCGCTGTGGCCGCCGGCTGGGCACGGGAGGGGCTGGACGTACCGATCTCGGTGAACCTGTCGGCGCGCAGCCTCCTGGACCCCCGGCTGCCGGCGGAGATCGCCGACGCGTTGCGTCGGCACCAGGTGCCACCGCACCGGCTCGTGTTGGAGATCACCGAGACCGTGGTGATGAGCGAGCTGGAGGTCATCGACGAGGTGCTGGCCACCCTGCGGTCGATGGGGGTGCAGCTCGCCGTGGACGACTTCGGCACCGGCTTCTCCTCGCTGACCTTCCTCACCCGGATCGCGGTGGACGAGTTGAAGGTGGACCGCTCGTTCGTGATCCGGATGGCCGACTCGCCGGAGGCCGCGGCGATCGTCCGGACCACCGTGGGTCTCGCCCACGAGCTGGGCCTGCGGGTGGTCGCCGAGGGGGTGGAGACCGCCGAGCAGCGGATGGCGCTGGCCGAGCTGGGCTGCACCTCCGCGCAGGGCTACCACTTCTTCAAGCCGATGCCGGCGGACAAGATCGGCGCGGTGCTGGGGACGCTGCGCGACTCGGCCGAGTCGAACGTGTTCCGGCTCCGCGCCGACGGCGCCTCCTGACCGCCGGGCACGTCCGGGCGGCTGTGGTTATGGTCGTCGGGTGAACCGACTCGCCGACGCCACCAGTCCGTACCTGCTCCAGCACGCCGACAACCCGGTCGACTGGTGGCCGTGGTGCGACGAGGCGTTCGCCGAGGCGAAGAGGCGCGACGTGCCGGTGCTCATCTCGGTGGGTTACGCCGCCTGCCACTGGTGCCACGTGATGGCGCACGAGTCGTTCGAGAACGAGCAGGTCGGTGCCCTGATGAACGACAACTTCGTGTCGATCAAGGTGGACCGCGAGGAACGCCCGGACGTGGACGCGGTCTACATGACCGCCACCCAGGCGATGACCGGTCAGGGCGGCTGGCCGATGACCGTCTTCGCCACCCCCGACGGCACCCCGTTCTTCTGCGGCACCTACTTCCCGCGCGCCAACTTCGTCCGGCTGCTCCAGTCGGTCACCACCGCCTGGAAGGACCAGCGCGAGGAGGTGCTGCGCCAGGGCGCCGCCGTGGTCGAGGCGATCGGCGGCGCGCAGGTCGTGGCCGGCCCCACCGCGCCGCTGGACGCCGCGCTGCTCGACGCCGCGGCCGCCACGCTGGCCAGCGAGTACGACGCGACGAACGGCGGTTTCGGGGGCGCCCCGAAGTTCCCGCCGCACATGAACCTGCTCTTCCTGCTGCGCCACCACCAGCGCACCGCCGACCCGCGCAGCCTGGAGATCGTCCGGCACACCGCCGAGGCGATGGCCCGGGGCGGCATCTACGACCAGCTCGCCGGCGGTTTCGCCAGGTACTCGGTGGACGCGCACTGGACGGTGCCGCACTTCGAGAAGATGCTCTACGACAACGCGCTGCTGCTGCGCGTCTACACCCAGCTGTGGCGGCTCACCGGCGACCCGCTGGCCCGTCGGATCGCCCGCGACACCGCCCGGTTCCTCGCCGACGAGCTGCACGTGCCGGGCCAGGGGTTCGCGTCCGCGCTGGACGCCGACACCGAGGGCGTCGAGGGGCTCACCTACGCCTGGACGCCCGCCCAGCTCGTCGAGGCGCTGGGCGAGGACGACGGCCGCTTCGCCGCCGACCTGTTCACAGTGACCGACGCCGGCACCTTCGAGGACGGCACGAGTGTGCTCAAGCTCGCCCGGGACGTCGACGACGTGGCACCCGTGATCCGCGCCCGCTGGCAGCGGATCGTCGGGCAGTTGCTCGCGGCCCGCGACACCCGCCCCCAGCCGGCCCGCGACGACAAGGTGGTGGCCGCCTGGAACGGCCTGGCGATCACCGCCATCGCCGAGTTCATCCAGGTCGCCGCGCTGTACGCGTCGCCCAAGGACGACGACGTCAACCTGATGGAGGGCGTCACCATCGTCGCCGACGGCGCGATGCGCGACGCCGCCGAGCACCTGGCCACCGTTCACGTGGTGGACGGCCGGCTGCGCCGGGTCTCCCGCGACGGCAGGGTCGGCGATCCGGCCGGCGTCCTGGAGGACTACGGCTGCGTGGCCGAGGCGTTCTGCGCGCTGCACCAGCTCACCGGCGAGGGCCGCTGGCTCACCCTGGCCGGCCAGTTGCTTGACGCCGCGCTGGAGCACTTCGCGGCGTCCGGCGGCGCGTACTACGACACGGCCGACGACGCGGAGCGGCTGGTCACCCGACCGGCCGACCCCACCGACAACGCCACCCCGTCCGGCCGGTCCGCTCTGGTCGCCGGGCTCGTCGCGTACGCGGCCCTGACCGGGGAGACCCGCTACCGGGAAGCCGCCGAGGAGGCCCTGGCCACCGTCGCGCCGATCGTCGGGCGGCACGCCCGGTTCACCGGGTACGCCGCCACGGTCGGGGAGGCGCTGCTGTCCGGGCCGTACGAGATCGCCGTGGTGACCGACGACCCGGCCGGCGACCCGCTGGTGGCCGCGGCCCGGCGGCACGCCCCGCCCGGCGCGGTGGTGGTGGCCGGGCTCCCGGACCAGCCCGGCGTGCCGCTGCTCGCCGACCGGCCGCTGGTCGACGGACGGCCCGCCGCGTACGTCTGCCGGGGCTTCGTCTGCCAGCGGCCGGTCACCTCGGTCGATGAGCTGGTCGCCGAGCTGGGTGGGGACCGCTGACCGTCGGCTACTGGTCGTGACAGCCGATCTGGTCGCCGATCTCGTTGGGGATGCCGAACGAGCTGCATTCGAGGGCGCTGCCCTCGCCGATCTTCTTCCACCTGCCGGCCGCGTACTCGAAAACGATCACGCCGTCGCCCTGCTGGGCCGGATCGACAGCGATCACACCTGCCGTCGCCCACCGGCGTGCGCACTTGATGTGGTCCGGGTCGATCCGGTGGGTGCTGCCCAGCCCCGCTGCCTTGTGCAGGGTGGCGGCGCTCACCGGGCAGGCGCCCCGGGTGCTGGCCGACGGGCTGGGTGCCGCGCTGGGGGTGGACGACGCGTCGCCGGATGTCGTCGCGCTGGAGGGCGTGGCGCTGGGTGCGGGCGTTGTGGCGCCGGCTCCAGCCACGGGATCGGGCGACGCGGTGGTGCAGGCTGTCAGCCCCGCCAGCACGGTGACGGGCGCGAGGACGCGTAGAGCTGCCAGATTCATCATTCCCCCATGGTCCAGCGTGGATGCTCGATGTCTGTCACACGTCCGGTTGAGCCGCAGGGTTGCGCCGGACACCGTCGCTTTGGCGACAACCGGCAGCACGCTGCGCCACATCCCGAAATGTGCCTAATAGTCACCACCGTGCCCGTAGGGGCCGTGCTCCCGTGCCGCCCGGGTGGGTCGCCGGCCCTCCGGGGTGGCCACGTCGATGGCCCGGATAGGCTGGCCGCGCTATGGATTCCCGCACCGGACTACCAGTTGTCGGCATGGTGGGTGGCGGCCAGTTGGCCCGGATGACCCACCAGGCCGCGATCGCCCTCGGCCAGTCACTGCGCGTGCTCGCGGCGGCCCCCGACGACGGCGCGGCCCTGGTCGCCGCCGACGTCCAGTACGGCGACCACACCGACCTCGCCGCGCTGCGCACCTTCGCGAAGAGCTGCGACGTGGTCACCTTCGACCACGAGCACGTGCCCAACGAGCACATCCGCACGCTCGCGGCGGAGGGCGTGTCCCTGTACCCGCCGGCGGACGCGCTGCTGCACGCCCAGGACAAGCAGGTCATGCGGGAACGCCTGACCGAGCTGGGCGCGCCGAACCCCGCGTGGCGGCCGGTCGGCGACCCGGCCGACCTGGTCGACTTCGGCACGCGGGTCGGCTGGCCGGTGGTGCTCAAGGCGGCCCGCGGTGGCTACGACGGCCGGGGCGTCTGGATGGTCGACGACGCCGCCCAGGCCACCGAGCTGGCGACCACGCTGCTCGCCGGTGGCACGCGGCTGATCGTCGAGGAGCGGGTGCCGCTGCGCCGGGAGCTGGCCGTGCAGGTGGCGCGGTCGCCGTTCGGTCAGGTGGCCGCGTACCCGGTCGTCGAGACGGTCCAGCGGGACGGCATCAACGTGGAGGTGCTCGCCCCGGCCCCCGACCTGGACGAGGACCTGGCGGTCGCCGCCCAGCAGCTCGCCATCGACCTGGCCACCGCGCTCGGCGTGGTCGGACTGCTCGCCGTGGAGCTGTTCGAGGTGCGCGACGCGGCCGGCCGCCCCGCGATCGTGGTCAACGAACTGGCGATGCGCCCGCACAACTCGGGGCACTGGACCATCGAGGGCGCCCGGACCTCCCAGTTCGAGCAGCACCTGCGGGCGGTGCTGGACTACCCGATGGGCGACACCGCGCTGACCGCGCCGGTGGTCGTGATGGCGAACGTGCTCGGTGGTGAGCCGGGCGGCATGTCCATCGACGAGCGGCTGCACCACCTCTTCGCCGCCGAGCCGGGCGCGAAGGTGCACCTCTACGGCAAGCAGGTGCGGCCCGGCCGCAAGATCGGGCACGTGACGGTGCTCGGCGACGACCTGGACGACGTACGGGCGCGGGCGGCGCGCGCCGTGCGCTGGTTGCGGGAGGGGCACGAGTGACCCGCGCGGCAGCGAACCAGGGAGGAACCGCAGTGAGCACCGTCGGGCTCATCATGGGCAGCGACTCGGACTGGCCGACCATGCGGGCGGCGGCGGAGGTGCTGGACGACTTCGGGGTGTCGTACGAGGTCCGGGTGATCTCGGCGCACCGGACGCCGGTGGCGATGATCGAGTACGGCCGCGACGCCGCCGACCGGGGCCTCAAGGTGATCATCGCTGGCGCGGGTGGCGCCGCCGCCCTGCCCGGCATGGTCGCCTCGGTGACCCCGCTGCCGGTGATCGGTGTGCCGGTGCCGCTGAAGCACCTCGACGGCATGGATTCGCTGCTGTCCATCGTGCAGATGCCGGCGGGGATTCCGGTGGCCACGGTGTCGATCGGCAACGCCCGCAACGCCGGCCTGCTCGCCGTACGGATCCTCGGTGCGTCCGACGAGGCGCTGCGCGCCCGCATGGCCACCTACCAGCAGGACCTGGAGAAGCTGGTGGCGGAGAAGGAAGCAACCCTCCACTCCACCCTGCCCTGACCTCCGCAGGGCAGGGTCGCAGCGGCCCACGAGCCCGGCCCACTCACCGTCCCCACTCAGCCACGCCGCCGTGACCCTCCGGATTCACCTCATGCCGCGTAGGGCCGTCTGGAGGCGTTCCTGGGCGCGGCGGCGGCGTTCGTTGCTGGCGCCGAGCACCAGCAGCAGGATGCCGACGGGGATCAGCGCCAGCCACGGGCCGAGACTGAACAGGGCGTGGATGGCGGCGATCGCGGTGACCGACGCGCCGACGATCACCGGCGCCTGCTGCCGGCTGGACGAGCCGAAGATCAGCACCCCGACGGCGCCGAGCAGCAGGAGCATCTGCCGCAACGTGCTCGACTCGGTGGCCAGCACGATCGCCAGGGTCGGCACGAAGGCGGCGACCAGCGCCGGCCCGTACGCCACCCAGCTGCTGAGTTCCGGTCGGTGGCGTAGCTCCAGGACGCCGACCAGCAGGGCCAGCGCGGCGAACGGCAGCGTGTAGGCCTCGGGCAGCGCCACGTCGGCGACCCTCATCAGGAACCACCAGGCGGTGATCTCGCAGGCCACCACCGACCAGAACAGGATCCGGCGTTCCACCGGCCGCCGGCCGGGCCGGGTGGCGGCCACGCCGAGGACCGCCCCCCAGGCGGCTAGCAGGGCGGCGATGTGCCGCGGCGAGTCGAAGGCGAGGGCGAGGGCGATCAGTGCGGCCGCGTACCCGCTCCACTCCACGGTGGAGGCCTCGCGCTGCGCTTCCGGACGGCGCAGGCGGGGCAGGGTCGCGGCGAACACCTGAAGGGCCGCCCCGACCGCGAGCACCCCGAACGCGGACCAGACGGCGGCCAGCCCGGCCACCAGGCCGGCGGTGAGCACGAAGAGCTGCGCCATCAGTGAGGCGAACAGCCAGCCGAGGATGCGGGCCCGCTGGGTGGTGCCGTAGAACGCCCCCACGGCGCCGACGGCGACCGCGCTGCCGAGGGTGAACAGGGTCATGTCCCTGGTGGCCAGGCTGCCGGCCAGACCGGCGCTGCCGGCGGTCAACCCGATGACGAACACCAGCACCCGGGCGAGTCGCAGCGAGCGGGCCGGGTCGACCAGCGGGGGCGGCGGGGTCAGCGCGAGGCCGAGCATCGCGATGGTGAAGACGGCGAGCGCGGCGACGGTGCTCGCCGGCCAGCCCCGGCCCAGCGCGATGGGCGCGATCAGCAGGGTGACGGCGGCGCCGGGCAGCACCACCGGAACGGCCCGGGACCGTCGGCCGCCACTGAAGCCGGTGGCGGCCAGCGCCGCGGTCGCGGTGAGCAGCAACGCGGTGAGCACGTGGGTCGGGTTGATCACGTCCGAGGGTGGGGTGAGCAGCTCCGGCGGCGGTCCCTGCCAGATTCGGGTCAACGTGCGGTGCGGCTCGACCAGGGCGGTGAACAGGGCGGGTGCGATCGAGACGAGGGCCAGGACGGTCGGCAGAGCCGCCGCGGCCAGCGCACCGGCGGACGGGCTGACCCGCCACCGCCGGTTCTCCGGGTCGTCGGGCAACCGTCGCAGCGCGCCGTTGAGCAGCACCGACCACCGGCGGACCGGCTGGGCCGAGCCGGTCGGCGGCACGGTCGCGGCCCGGATCAGCTCGGCGAGCACGCCGAGCAGGGCGGCGGCGGCCGCGTAGACGCCCGCGGCGAGACCGGTGGGGATCGCCGCGAGCGCGCTGATGGTGGCCCCGCCGACCACCGCCACGCTCACCCACGGCAGGTACTGCGGAACGTGGCGCCGGACCGCTGCCACTGCGGCCAGGCCGAGGCTGGTGGCGGCCAGCGCGGCGGTGAGCACCACCTGCGCCGAGTGGTCGAACTCGGCGGACAGCGCCGCCACCGCCCCCGGCAGGGCCAGCAGCGCGGCGCCGATCGCCGCTCCGCCGATCTGCACCAGGTGCGGTGGCATCCCCTCGGTCTCGATGTCGGTCACCTGCGGCCCGGCCAGGACGCGGGCCAGCGTGGCCACCACCACGCCGATCAGCGCGATGCTGCCCAGCGCCAGCGCGGTGGTCCACGGCCGGACCAGACCGGCCCCGGCGGCGTGCAGCGCCACCACCCCGGCGACGGTGGCCCGGGACAGCGCGGCCCGGGCCTCCTCGGTGGCCACCGAGGCCATCCCGAAGACGGTGGCGACCATGCCGCCGACCAGGACCGGTGACCACCAGGGCAGGTCGAACGCGGCCGGTGCGCCGATCGTGGCGAGCACCACGGCCGCGCCGGACACGTCCCACCGCCATGGCGGCGGGAGCAGGATGCCGGCGGCGACGGCCAGCAGCGCCAGCGCGACCGGGGCCTGCCAGGTGGACCCGCCGGTCGGTGCGGCCGGCCAGCCGCTCAGGTCGCCGTCCCAGATCGGGCCGGGAGTCGCCAGCACACCCACCCCGCCGCGCAGCGCCGTCCAACCGGCGAGCACACCGATGAGTACGCCGCCGACGGCGATGCCGAGGATCGGCCCGCGCCGCCACTCCTCCGGCATGGCGCGGGCGCCCACGGCGACCACGAGCACGAGGCCGGCGGCCACCGCCAGCTGCCCGCCCGGTGTGAGGACCGCGGCGATGCGTACCAGCGTCGCGATCAGCGCGGTGGTTACCGCCGCCGCAGCCAGGTCCGAGCCGTCCAGGGTGAGGTCGGAGCGGCGGCCGGCGTCGATCGACGGAGCCAGGAAGAGCAGCACGGCGGCGACCAGCAGCAGCGCGCCGACCCATGCGTCGGCGACTGTCGCGCCGGGCGCGCCGAAGGCCGCGGCGGTGACCACCAGCGCGCCGAGCCCGGTGCCGATCGACAGCGGCGCGGGGATGCGCCGCTGGGAGACCTGCACGACGGCCGCGTACCCGAGGGTCACGCAGACGGCCAGGAAGCTCGCCGCCAGCACCGGGACGGTCGCCTCGCGGAGGCTGGCCGGGGTGGGGGTGAGGTCGACCGGCACGGTGGAGGCCACGAAGGCGGCCACCGCGCCGGGCAGCGCGAAGGCGGCGCCGCCGGCGGCCCAGGCGGTGATCGTGTCGGCGGCCTCGGAGGCGAGGCGGACCCGGGGCGCCAGCGCGACAAGCGCGCCGGCCGCGAAGAGGGTGAGCAGGACCGCGGCGGTGAGCGTCGGCCGGGCGAGGCTGGCGCCCGCGCCGAACAGGCCCACCACGGCGGCGCCGGCACCGTGGGCCAGAGCGGCCCGGCTGCTGCGCGCGGAGAGGCCGCTCACCCCGATGCCGACTGCGGTGACGACCATCGGCCAGGGCGCGGACGCCCAACCGAGACCGAACGAGGCCGGTACGGCGAGTGCGCTAAGCGCCGCGCCGGCGACCGCGAACTCCCGGCGGATCTCCGGTGGCAGCGCCAGTACGGCGGCGATGGTGAGCAGGAACGCGGCGGCGGCGAGCTGCCAGGCGGTGGGGCCGACCGCGGCGGCCAGTTCGGCCGGGTAGAGGTCCAGGTCGGCTGCCCAGGCGGGAAGTGACGCCCGGACCGGCGCCACCCCGGCGCGCAGCGCGCCTCCGGCGACCACCACCCCGCTGACGGTGAGCGCCACCGCCGAGGCGATCTGTGGGCCCCGCCGGGCGGCTTCGGGGACCGCGCGGACGGCCAGCCCGGTGACCGTGATGACCGCCGCGATCAGCAGCAGCGACCGGCCGGGCAGCGCCACCGAGACGACCCGGCCGAGCGCGCCGATCACGGCCAGGGTGAGGATGCCGGCGGCGACGTCCGGCAGCGGCGGGCGCCGCAGCACCAGCGCGCCGGCCAGCCCCACCGCGGCGGCCAGCAGCAGCGCCGCTCCGGCGCTTACCGCCGTCGGCACGGTCTGTGCGCGCAGCAGGGCGGTGACCGCGTACGCGAGGGCGACCGCGACCGCCGCCGCGTGCAGCAGCCAGATCAGCTCACGCAGCCCGGGCACCGGGCGGGTCGGTCGGAGGTCGGCGGAGCCGGGGATGGCGTCGACCACCTCGACGGCCTCCTCCGGGTCGCCCTCCGGTCGGCTCTCGGGGTCGCGTTGGCGGGGCGCGGTCGGAGCGACCGGGTCCGGCAGGTCCTGCCGGACGGGCCGTTCGAACGCCACCCCGGAGCGGGTCAGCCACAGGTCGAAGAGGGCGACAAGGGTCAGCACCAGGGCCCAGCCGGCGGGCCCGGTGACCCGGTCGTACGCCAGCAGGGGCAGCACCGGCTGCGCGGCGAGCACTGTGGCGAAGCGGGGTACGCGCAGACCCGTCCACCGGGCGTACCCGTACGCGACGCCTGCGGTGACCGCGAATATCACCCCGGCGAAGATCGCGCCGGTGACGCCGACCCGGTCCACCGCCCAGAGCGCGTTGCCGGCCAACGGCACCAGCAGCAGGCCGACCGCGGAGATCGTCTCGGCGGTCGAGGTGAGCCCACGCCGGGCCAGCGCCGGCGGGGCGAGCAGCATCAGCGCGGTGGCCAGGAGCAGGATGCCGAGCCGGGCCAGCGCGTCCATCGAGCTGGTCGCCACCGCGGCGAAGACCACGGCTGCCACGCCGAGCAGCAGCGCGCCCAGCCCGAGGGGGATGTTCTGCACCTCCCGCGACGACGCTTCCGGCGGATGCTCCGGGTCGTCGGCGTCCAGCCAGGACGGCCGGGGTGGGGGTGGCGGCGGATCCTCCGGCGCGTGCGGTGTGCCCTGGCGCGGCACCCGTGGTGGGGCGCCGGTGGTGGCGGTCGGTGGGCGGCGGCCGGGACGGCGACGCAGCACCCGCCGGGGCCGGGTGGCCTGCTTGATCCGTTCCTCACCGGCGTGCGCGAGGATGTCCCGCTGGAAGAGCGCGGCCTGCATCTTGGCGGCGATCTGCCGTTGCTCGCGGGCGATGGCGGCGTCGCGCGCCTTCATCTCCGCGATCGAGCGCTCGATGTCCGCCAGGTGCTCGACCCACTGCGGCTGGTCGGCGCCGCAGTGCGGGCAGCGGACGGCCGGCTTGATCTCCCGACCGCACGAGGTGCACTGAAAGGTCGCCACGACACCCCTCCGCTCGCACTGTGGACTCCCACTGTCGCAGCATGCCCAAAGCTGGCGCGGATTTCGACACTTGTCGGCGGGTCCGGGGCAAACAAACGACAACGGCCGGCCGCGGAGAGTGCTCCGCGACCGGCCGTGGCCGTCGGATCCGTCAGGGGCGGCCCATGCCCCGGTACTCCCAGCCGGCCTGCGTCCACAGTGTCGAGTCGAGGCAGTTGCGGCCGTCGACGACCTTGCGGCCGGCGACCAGCTCACCGAGGGCGACCGGGTCGGCGTTGCGGAAGTCGGCCCACTCGGTGAGAACGCAGACCAGGTCGGCGTCGGCGACCGCCTCGTTGATGCCGACCTCGTAGGTCAGCTCGGGCACGGCGCGCCGGGCGTTCTCGGTGCCCTGCGGGTCGTACACGTGCACGTCGGCGCCGGCCTTCTGCAGCAGCGCGGCGACGGCGAGCGCCGGGGCGTCGCGGACGTCGTCGGTGTTGGGCTTGAAGGTGGCGCCGAGCACGGCGATCCGGGTGCCGGAGAAGTCCGGACCGGCCGGCCCGGAGCGGCGGCCGAGCAGGTCCGCGGCGAGCTGGAGGACCCGGGTGCGGCGGCGCAGGTTGATCAGGTCGACCTCGTGCAGGAACCGCAGCGCCTCACCGGCGCCCAGCTCCTGGGCGCGGGCCTGGAAGGCGCGGATGTCCTTGGGCAGGCAGGCGCCACCGAAGCCGAGACCGGCCTGGAGGAACCGGTTGCCGATCCGCGGGTCGTACCCGATGGCCCGGGCCAGCTGGGTGACGTCGCCGCCGGAGGCCTCGCAGACCTCGGCCATCGCGTTGATGAAGGAGATCTTGGTGGCGAGGAAGGCGTTCGCGGCGACCTTGACCAGCTCGGCGGTCGCGAAGTCGGTGACCACCAGGGGCACCTCGCGGTCCTCGGTGGCGGCCAGGTCGAAGACGCCCTTGTGCGCGGCGTAGAGCATGCCGTTGGCCCACTCGCTCTTCACGCCGACCACGATCCGGTTGGGGCGCAGCACGTCGTCGACGGCGAAGCCCTCCTGGAGGAACTCGGGGCTCCACGCCACCTCGACGCCCAGGTCGCCGGGGGTGTGCTTGCCGACCAGCTGCTCCACCCACTCCGCGGTGCCCACCGGCACGGTCGACTTGCCGACGATCAGCGCCTTGCGGGTCAGGTGCTGGGCGAGGCTGGTGACCGACGCCTCGACGTACGACAGGTCGGCGCCCATCCCGCCGGCCCGCTGCGGGGTGCCGACGCAGATGAAGTGCACGTCGCCGAACTCGGCGGTCTCGGCGATGTCGGTGCTGAACCGCAGCCGGCCCGCGGCGAGGTTGCGCTTGAGCAGCTCGTCCAGGCCGGGCTCGTGGATCGGCACCTGACCGGCGTTCAGCATCGCGATCTTGTCGGCGTCGACGTCGAACCCGAGCACCTCGTAGCCCAGCTCGGCGTAGCAGATGGCGTACGTCGCACCGAGGTATCCGGTCCCCAGGAACGTCACCCGCGGCCGAGGTGCGCCCGAGGGCGGCGTCACCGCGGCGATGGCGGGGGTCGGCTGGATGGTGGGGTAGGGGATCGTCACGCCTGTCTTCTCCGCTCGCACTGGCGGCGCGTCGTCGCGTCGCATTCTGCTGCGGCGCCTGGGCGGGCACCGGAGGGGTGGCTCACTGTCTGTCTTCCATCATCGCCCAGCCGCGTGGGTGCTCCGTCATGCCCATACCTACGCGCCGGTAACATCACCTGAACTGCAGTCGCTAGTCTTCAGTCTGCGCGTTCGGCGGTCAGGAGACGTCACAGACTGCGCATGATAGCGGTGAAGGGGAGGGGCCGACATGGCCGCAGGCGAGTCGTTCGACGTCTACCGGTTGCCCGAGGAGCACCAGGCGATCCGGGAGGCGGTCCGTGAGGTCTGCGCGGCGAAGGTGGCCCCGCACGCCGCCGAGGCCGACGAGACGGGCGAGTTCCCCAAGGCGTCGTACGACGCCTTGCGGGCCGCCGACTTCCACGCGCCGCACATCCCCGAGGAGTACGGCGGGGCGGGCGCGGACGCGCTGGCCACCGCTATCGTGATCGAGGAGGTGGCCCGCGCCTGCGCGTCCTCCTCGTTGATCCCCGCGGTGAACAAGCTCGGCACGATGCCGCTGCTGCTGTCCGGTTCCGAGGAGCTCAAGCGCCGCTACCTGACGCCGGTCGCGGCCGGCGAGGCGATGTTCTCGTACTGCCTCTCCGAGCCGGAGGCGGGCAGCGACGCGGCCTCGATGACCACCCGGGCCGTACGTGACGGGGATCACTGGGTGCTCAATGGCGTGAAGCGCTGGATCACCAACGCCGGCGTGTCCGAGTTCTACACCGTCTTCGCCGTCACCGACCCGGCCGCCCGGTCCCGGGGCATCTCGGCCTTCGTCGTCGAGAAGTCCGATCCCGGGGTGAGCTTCGGCGCCCCGGAGAAGAAGCTCGGCATCAAGGGCTCGCCCACCCGCGAGGTCTACCTGGACAACGTACGGATCCCCGCCGACCGCATGATCGGCGCGGAGGGCACCGGCTTCGCCACCGCCATGAAGACCTTGGACCACACCCGGGTCACCATCGCCGCGCAGGCCGTCGGGATCGCGCAGGGCGCGCTCGACTACGCCAAGGGGTACGTGGCCGAGCGTCGGCAGTTCGGCAAGGCGGTCGCCGAGTTCCAGGGCGTCCAGTTCATGCTCGCCGACATGGGCATGAAGCTGGAGGCGGCCCGGCAGCTCACGTACGCGGCCGCCGGGAGGTCCGAGCGTGGTGACGCCGACCTGACCTACTTCGGCGCGGCGGCCAAGTGCTTCGCCTCCGACGCCGCCATGGAGATCACCACGGATGCGGTGCAGCTGCTCGGCGGCTACGGCTACACGCGGGACTACCCGGTGGAGCGGATGATGCGGGACGCCAAGATCACCCAGATCTACGAGGGCACCAACCAGGTGCAGCGCATCGTCATGGCACGTCAACTGCTGGCCGGCATCGCCTAGCCGCCACCCGCTCACGTCCCCGCCCCATCGCCGCAACCGGCGGTGGGGCGGTCGTCGTGCGCGTGAGGCCGCACACAGCGGGATGTCGTACCCCTCTGCGACGTTGTCGGCACGGGAGAATCACCGAGACCGATCCCACCACCGCTCGCTCCCACGACCGACGACCCTCCGCAGAGAGATCGAGATGATGAAGCAGCTGGTGGAGAAGTCCGGCCCCGGTTCCGCCCCCGAGCCTGAGGTGCTGCCGGGCGACCTGATGAGCAAGCGTGACCGGCTCCAACTCGTCCTCGTCCTGGGCTCGTTGATCGCGATCGGCCCACTGACCATCGACATGTACCTGCCGGCGCTGCCCGCCATCACGGCGGGTCTGGAGACCACCGAGACCGCCGTGCAGCTGACGCTGACCGGCACGCTGCTCGGCCTCTCGCTGGGCCAGTTGCTGATCGGGTCGCTCTCCGACGTGGTGGGCCGGCGCCCGCCGCTGCTGGCCGGCCTGGCCGCGCACGTCCTGGCCTCCGTGCTGTGTGTCTTCGCCCCCAACATCGCCACGCTCGGCGTTCTACGCGTCGTGCAGGGGCTCGGCGTCGCGGCCGCCGCGGTGGTCGCCACGGCAGTCATCCGTGACCTTTTCAGCGGCGATTCCTTCGCCCGGGTCTTCTCCCGGCTGATGCTGGTGATGAGTCTCGCGCCGATCCTCGCGCCGACCCTGGGCAGCGCCTTGCTTCGCTGGACCGAGTGGCGGGGCGTCTTCGCGGCGCTGGCGGTGCTGGGCGCCGTGCTGGTCGTCATCGCGGCCCTGCGACTGCCGGAGACCCTGCCGGTGGCGCGACGCCGGCACGGTGGGATGGCGGGCACGCTGCGCGACTACCGCACGCTGCTCAACGACCGGGCCTTCGTCGGCCTGGTGCTGGTCGCCGGGCTGGCCATGGCGGCCCTGTTCGGTTACATCTCCGGGTCGTCCTTCGTCCTGCAGACCCAGTACGGCCTCGACGAGCAGCAGTTCGGTGTGGCCTTCGGGGCCGGGGCCGTCGGCCTCATCGCGGGCACCCAGCTCAATGTGCGGCTGCTGCACCGCTACACCTCGCAGCAGATCCTGGTCAGCACCCTGATCGCCGGAACGGCGGCCGGGCTGCTGCTCATCCTGCTCGCCGTCACCGGCGTCGGTGGGCTGGCCGCCCTGCTGGCGACACTGTGGCTCGTCCTGGCCACCATCGGGCTCGCCCTGCCCAACGGGCCGGCGCTGGCCATGAGCCGGCACAGCCAGGCCGCCGGGACGGCCGCCGCGCTGCTCGGGGCCGTGCAGTGCGGCATCGGTGCGTTGTCGGCGCCCCTCGCCGGCCTGTTCGGCACGGGGGCCGTACCGATGGCGGTCGTCATCGCGGGCGGCATGGCCGCGGCGCTGGCGGTCATGGTCCTGGTGGTGCCCCGCGCGGCGCTGCGCACGGTCGACCCGGATCTGGCCGTCGCCCTGCACTAGGGGCGGGCCGGTTCCCCGGCCCGCCCGACGATCAACGGATCTCGGTGGTGTTGTCCTCGGGGCGCGGTTGGCCCCGCGGGGGCGCCGACCAGGGCGACTCGCCGCCCACCCGGCGCGGCAGCGGCTCGGTGGGCGTCGGGTCGGCCGGGTAACCGAGGGTGAGCGGGGCGGCGTCCCGCTCGGCGGGCTCGGTGGGCGGCCAGTCGGTCAGGGTGAAGTTGTCGCTGCGGGGGCCGTCCGACGGCGCCGCCGCCGGCACCTCGGCCGGCACGGCCACCGGCTGCGGCCAACGCCGCCAGCGCTGGCGGCTGAACGCCGCCATCAGCAGCAGCATGCCGATCAGAAAGAGCGTGCCGTTCTCCACCGGCAGCCGAAGCGGCAGCGGATCGCCGAACACCTTCCAGCCCTGCGGGACCGCGTCGCGCACCTCGAACGGCGCCACGAACATCCCGACGTACGGGGTGACCAGCAGCAACCCGGCCACGATCGGGCCCAGCGGCGAGAAGCGCAGTGTGCCGAGCAGGCCCAGCAGGACACCGCCGACGCCGAGGTAGACGGCCGGCTCGATCAGGTTGGCGGTGTTGAAGGTGCCGATCTCCACCCAGCGGTCGACCGTCCGGCTCGACCCGTCCTGCCCCAGTGTGACGAGCACCCAGGTGATGGGCGCCACCACCAGCCCGGCGAGGAAGCTCCAGAGATGTCGCATCCGCGCACCGTACCGTTTCCGGCATGACCGAGCACCTCTCCGCCGCTCCGACCGGCAAGCCGACGTCGTACTCCCGCGTCACTCTCAGCAAGATCATGACGGCTGTCGATGTGAATCTCTACGGCACTGTGCACGGCGGAGTCCTGATGAAGTTCGTCGATGACGTGGCGGGAGCCGCGGCCGCCCGGCACAGCGGCGGAACGGCCGTCACCGCGGCGATCGACGAGATCGTCTTCTCCGAGGCGGTCCGGGTCGGTGACCTCGTGCACGCGCACGCCCAGGTGAACTGGACCGGGCAGACCTCGATGGAGGTGGGCGTACGGGTGGTCGCCGAACGCTGGGACTCGGCCGAGGACGCGCCGGTGCGGGTGGCCACCGCGTACCTGGTCTTCGTCGGCGTGGACGTGGGCGGCACGCCGCGCACGGTCCGCCCGGTGCTGCCGGAGACACCGGAGGACGAGCGCCGGTACCGGGAGGCGGAGATCCGCCGTGCGCACCGCCTGGCCCGCCGTCGCGCCATCCAGGCCCACCGCGCGAGCTGAACCACATGGGTTGGCCGGGTGGAGTGTGGGCCGCGCACGCGTCGATCGGCGCACCCGGTGCGCAGAATGGCGCTTCGAGGTAGGGCAAGATGGCGCCACGGCCCATTCACAGTGTCGTGCCGGGCCAGGGGAGGGTTGAGCAGTGGGTGACATGCTGTGGGCGCCGCCGGCGGACGTACGCGAGCGGTCCCGGATCGGCGACTACCTGCGCTGGCTGCGCGAGCACCGCGGGCTTGACTTCGCGGACTACGACGCGCTGTGGCACTGGTCGGTCACCGACCTGGACGCCTTCTGGCGCTCGATCTGGGACCACTTCGAGGTGATCGCGCACACCCCACCGACCGCCACCCTGGCCGAGCGGGGGATGCCCCGCGCCCGCTGGTTCCCCGGTGCCACGCTCAACTACGCGCAGAACGTGCTGCGGATACCCGGCCGCGCCGACGACGACCCGGTGGTGATCGCGCACGGTCAGACCCGCGCGCCGGTCACGCTGACCGCCGGGGAGCTGCGCGAGCAGGTCCGTCGGGTGTCGGCCGGGCTGCGCCGACTCGGCGTCACCGCCGGGGACCGGGTGGCGGCGTACGCCCCGAACATCCCGGAGACGTACGTCCTGCTGCTGGCCACCGCCAGCCTGGGGGCGATCTTCTCGTCCTGCGCGCCCGAGTTCGGCACCCGCAGCGTCACCGACCGCTGGCAGCAGATCGAGCCGACCGTGCTCGTCGCCGTGGACGGCTACCGGTACGGCGACAAGCCGGTGGACCGGCGCGCCGAGGTCGCCGCGATCCGCGCCGCCCTGCCGTCGCTGCGGCACACCGTCGGCATCGCGTACCTCGACCCGGCCGCCGCCCCCGAGGACGGCGTCCTGGACTGGGCCGAGCTGGCCGCGCCCACCGACGAGCCGTTGACGTTCACGCCGGTGCCGTTCGACCACCCGCTGTACGTGCTGTACTCCTCGGGCACCACAGGGCTGCCCAAGCCGATCGTGCACGGCCACGGTGGCATCCTGCTGGAGCACCTGAAGATGCTCGCCCTGCACCACGACCTGGGCCCGTCCGACAGGTTCTTCTGGTTCACCACCACCGGCTGGATGATGTGGAACTTCCTGGTGTCCGGGCCGGCGGTGGGCGCCGCCATCGTGCTGTTCGACGGCAACCCGGGGGTCCGGGCGGAGCCCGGCCGGCCGGCTGAGCCCGACCTGGGTGGGCTGTGGCGGCTGGCGGCCGAGACCGGTACCACGTACTTCGGCACCTCCGCGCCGTTCCTGTTGGCGTGCCGCAAGGCCGGCCTGGTGCCGCGGGACGTCGCCGACCTGTCCGCGCTGCGCGGCGTCGGTTCCACAGGCGCGCCCCTGCCCGCCGAGGGCTTCGGTTGGGTGTACGACACCGTGAGCGACCACGTGCAGCTCCAGTCGCTCTCCGGCGGCACCGACGTGTGCACCGGCTTCGTCGGCGGGGTGCCGCTCCTACCGGTGTACGCCGGTGAGATCGCCTGCCGGGCGTTGGGCGCGAAGGTGGAGGCCCGGTCCGCCGACGGCACCCCGGTGATCGGCGAACTGGGTGAGCTGGTGATCACCGAGCCGATGCCGAGCATGCCGGTGGGCTTCTGGAACGACCCGGACGGCACCCGCTACCGCGAGGCCTACTTCGACGTCTACCCGGGCGTCTGGCGGCACGGCGACTGGATCACCATCAACGAGCGGGGCGGCTGCGTGATCACCGGACGCTCCGACGCCACCCTCAACCGTGGTGGGGTGCGGCTCGGCACCGCCGAGTTCTACTCGGTGGTCGAGGGCCTCGACGAGGTCGTCGACTCGGTAGTCGTCCACCTTGAGGACGACGAGGGTGGCGCCGGCGAGCTGCTGCTGTTCGTGGTGCTGGCCGAGGGCCGGGAGCTGGACGACGAGCTGCGCGGGAAGATCCGCCGGGAGCTGCGGACCGCGCTCTCGCCCCGGCACGTGCCCGACGAGATCCACCAGGTACGCGCCGTACCCCGCACCCTGTCGGCGAAGAAGCTGGAGGTGCCGGTCAAGAAGATCCTCACCGGCACCCCGGTCGATCGCGCAGCGGCCAAGGGGGCCCTGGCCAACCCCGAGTCGCTTACCGCGTTCGTCGCCTTCGCCCAGTCGAGAACCCCCGCCTGACGCCCTCTCCCGGCGGCCCCGGGCGACCTCCGAGCCTCCGCCGCCCGGTCGACCGGGGCCCCGGGGACCCCCGAGTCTCTGTGGCATGCCGCAGGCGCTCGCGGTCTCGCACCTGCTGTCGTGTCGCATGGGGGGCAGCAGAGCAAAGGGGCGCAGGCACCCGCTTGCCCACCCGCAGGACTCAACCC
>NZ_VDFY01000186.1 GCF_006228125.1 Micromonospora orduensis
CAACGCGGTGGGCGTCGGCCCCGGGGGTACGCCGCCCGCCGCGTTGCCGCCACTCCAGGTGTACGCCCCGGTGGTGGCCGTCTTGCCGGCGCCCACGGTGAGCGTGGTGCCGTTGGAGAACGTCACCGTGACCGGCGACGCGGTCGGGTTCGACGCCACGTAGGTACGCGCTCCGTTGCGCGAGAAGACCGCCGACAACGGGTGGTTGCCGGTGACCGTCGTGTCGACGGTGCCCAGCGCCGCGAGGTTGCGGATCCAGTGGAAGGTGTGCGCCCGGCTCTCGCCCTCCTCGGGTGTGTAGCCCGGGTTCGCCCGCAGGTTCGCCAGTGCCGCGTCCGCGTCGCCGAGGGCCTGGAACTGCCAGAGGATGTCCTGCCACACCGTCGGTTGTCCGCCGTTGTTGCGGACCAGTTCGGCGTAGTTGGTGCGGACGTACGCCGGGTTGTTGCCGAGGTAGAGGTGTCCGCCGGTGACGGGCAGCAGGTTGATGCCCTGGATCATTTCCGGTTCGGCGCTGAACCAGGTGGCGTACGCGCCACCGTCACCCCAGACCATGCCGACCGTGGAGTGCCCGAAGGCGGCGGGGAAGTTCTGGTCGCTGACGTCGAACCAGTACTCCTGGATGGCGGCGGCCTGGGTGGTGTAGAGGAAGATGCCGGCGTCGCGGACGGCGGTGTCGCCGGTGACCTGCCCCCACTGGATCAGGGCGTTGGCGAAGTTCATCCCCTCGGACGAGGACTCCTGGTTGTTGCCGGAACCGAACGAGCCGTGCCCGGACGCCCAGTCGTGCCCGGCGTAGATGTCGAAGTCCCGCAGGTAGGGAAAGCGGGTGTCGTCGCGCCGGTAGTTGTTGGCGTCGCGGATCAGCAGGTCCACCATGCCGCCGTAGCGGCTGGTGGTGGCCCACGTCGGGTCGAACTTGGCAAGCGTCGCGGCGGCGGCGATGTAGTAGCCGTAGTGGAAGTGGTGGTCGTTGAGTTCCTGGTCGGAGCCGTACGACGCCGGGTAGCCGATCAGGGTGCCCCAGTTGTTGTCGTAGTAGAAGACCCGGCTGGTCTTGCCGCTGGAAGCGGTGAACCAGTCGGTGAGCGTGCTGCGGATGGCGTTCAGCGCGCTGTCGCGTGTCGTGGTGTCGTTGACCAGGTCGGCGATCTCGGCGATCCGCGCGGCCCGGCCGAGTCCCTTGCCGGTCCAGTACGTGTCGCCGCCGCGCTGGTCCATCGGGTTGGCGCGGACGGCGGCCAGTTGGCTGGTGAGGCTCGCCAGGTCGCTTCCGCTGCCGTCGCCGACGGCGGGCAGCTCCGGCAGGACACCCTGGAACTTCATGGCGGTACGGAACTGGTTGACGCCGGTGAGCACCTTCATCCGGCCGCGCGCCGACGGGTAGGTCGGCGTGATCGCGGTGGACCCGCTCAGCGACTTCCACTGGTGCGGGTAGAGGCTGACCACCGTCTGCGTCGCGGTGCCCTCCCGGGCGGTGGTGGTGAACGTGTACGTGGTGGTCAGGCCGCTGGTCGCCGGGTTGTAGGCGTAGGAGACCTGGGTGCCGGTGACGTGGGCGTGCGCGTACCGGCCGTAGGTGGCGGCCAGGTCGGCGCGCTCGGTGGCGCTCGACGTCGGCGGCAGGAGAGCGACCGAGAAGTACCCCCGACCGGCCAGGGTGGACGTGATCCGGCCGGACGCCACGGTCCAGCTGGCGCCGCTCGGCGCGTACCCGACGTAGTCGTGGCCATTGACCCGGAATCCGATGGTCGCGCCACTGTTGGACCAGACCTCGGGGGTGCCGGCGGTGCTGATCTGCGCGTTCCCGCCGGTGGTCTGGAAGTACGCGAAGGGCAGCCCGTGGCCGATGGTGGCGCGCATGGTGCGAGTGCCGTCACTCCAGTACGGGCTGACGGTCCAGTCGGTCCAGCCGTCGACCTTGACCACTGGTGCGCCGAGGCCGGCCACGCCGACCCGGATGTCCTGGACGTACGGGTAGTGGAATTCGCCGACGCCGGTCGCGGTGCCGCTGATGGCCGGTGTGGAGTTGGCGGAGAAGCCGAGGCCGTCGGTGTAGGTGTCGTACGAGATCGGGTGGGCGTGCAGGGGCTCGCTGAAGGAGCAGTCGGTGCGCTTGAACAGCAGCGAGGACCACCAGTCGTTGGTGGGGACCGCGCCGGCGGGGGCGTTGGCGGTGACGAACTGCCGGGGGTTGGTGGACATCGGCCCGCAGCCCGTGGGCAGCGGCCCGACCGGGGTGGTGGTGTAGCTGCCGGCGCCGACGGGGGCCGCCGCTGCGGGACCGGTGACGGGGATGGCCAGGCCGCCGACGACAAGCGCCAGGGCGGTCGTGACGGCCAGGATCCATCGGCGGTGGGGGACGGGAGGTTTCATGGTGCCTCCATCGCGCGCCGGCGCCGGCGGGGGCCGGCCCGACGCCTTCGTCTTAATTGAGGAGAAGGTCTGCTGAGAGAGCGCTCTCTCATCGGGCACGGTAATCGAACGCCGAGATTCTCGTCAATGTGTCCGGCTGGTTGCGTGCTGATGTCGCGATTTGCCGCCGGCCGGGCTGACCCGAACCCAGGGCCGGACGCGCGCCGTCAGGTCAGGTCGTACCAGCGGGCCCACTCGTCGGCCACGGCGACCCGAACCGGGTCGGGGTCCGCCCAACTCCAGTTGGGGTGGGCCCGGTTGGTGAGAAGGACGAGCACGAGCCTGCGGTCGGGGTCGACCACCAGGGAGGTGCCTGTGAAACCGGTGTGCCCGAAGGTGGTCGGACGACTGATCCGGCCCATGAACCAGGGCTGGTTGAGCACCACGCCGAGGCCGTGGTCGCTGGTGCGATCCGGACGCTCGGCGTCGACCGCGGGCAGACCGGCGTTGGCGTTTGTCAGCATCAGCCGTACGGTGCTCTCGGCCAGGACCCGTTGCCCGCCGTGAACGCCGCCGTCGAGCAGGAGCCGACCGATGACGGCGACCTCCTGCGCGGTGCTGAAGACGCCGGCGTGCCCGGCGACGCCGCCGAGGTGGTTGGCGACGTCGTCGTGGACGACCCCGCGCAGCAGCCCACGGGAGGAGCGGGCGTCGGTGGCGACCATCCGGGCCGCGCGCTCGGCGCTGCCGATCCAGGTGTTCGGGGTGAAGCCGGTCCACCGCAGACCGAGCGGGTCGGTCAGATTGGTCTTCAGTGCCTGGTCGAGGGTCTGGCCGGTGACCTTCTCGACGAGCTTGCCGGCGACCATCAGACCGACGCTTGAGTAACGGAACACGCGCCCCGGCACGGCGCCCGAGACCAGTGGAGTGGCAAGCACCGCCCTCCACCTCGCGTCCAGGGTGCCCGAACCGGTGCCGCTGGCGCCCACCGGCAGACCGCTCGTGTGCGCCAGCAGCATCGCCACGGTGACTGCCGACTTGCCGGTGCCGGTGAAGTCCGGCAGATAGCGCACCACAGGCGCGTCCAGGTCGAGGCGACCCGTCTCCACCTGCTGCAACACGAGGATCGCGGTGTAGACCTTCGTGATCGACGCCAGGTCGAAGATCGAGTCGGGGCGCATCGGGACACGCTGCGCCGCTGGCAGGAGCACCGGTCCCGCGTCGAAACGCAGGGCCTCACCCACCGTGACCCGCGCGCTCGTCTGCCCATCGGTGCTGATCAGCGCCACCGCGCCCGCGTACGACGGGTGCGCGGGATTCTCGGCCGTCGGTTCCAGGTGGTCGGTGAGCAGGCGGGTCAGCCGCTTGCTGAGCGTTGTCGTCGTAGGGCCCGGGGAAATGGTGCCGGCGGCACCGCCCCGGCCGGCGTCCACGGACGCGGGCTGCCGCGAACCCGGCTGTTCCGCCGGGTGCGTCGCCTGGCGGCCGGTGAGTGCCGCGGCGGCGGACAGGCCGAGACCGAGCAGCGAACGACGATTGAAGCGCACGGGGGGATCATGCCAGCCGGCCGGGCGTGTCGACAGGTGTCGACACGCCACGACTGCCGGACGAGGTCAGCGGAGACCGGCGAACAGATCGTCCTCCGGCAGCGGCGCGGCGGTGCTGTCCCGAACCCGGACGAACGTCTCCAGGCCCATCAGCTCGGTGAACCGCTCCCGGCCCAGCTGGAGGAAGAAGATGTTCTCGGTCTGGCTGGCGTGCGTGGCCAGGGCGTCGAACTTCTGCCCGCCGTACGCCCGGGTGTCCACCCAGGTGGAGATCTCCTCGTCGGGCAGGCCCAGCTGCGGCTGTGACTCGTCCGGCTCGGCCCACTCGACGCCCATCTCCTGCATGATCTTGCCGAACTCCGCGAACGCCGTACGCGGCACCGTGGTCCAGTACGCCTTCGCGGGGATGTCGGTCTTCGCGACGGCCGCCATCGTGATCCGGTGGGCCTGGATGTGGTCCGGGTGGCCGTAGAAGCCGTTCTCGTCGTAGGTGACCACGACGTCCGGGCGGTACCGCCGGATCAGCTCCGCCAACCGGTCCGCCGCCTCGTCCACCGGAGTGGTCCAGAACGCGCCGGGGAGGTCGTTGGTCGGCCACCCCATCATCCCGGAGTCGGCGTACCCGAGGGTCTCCAGGTGGGTGACCCTCAGCGCCGCGCAGCTGGCCTCCAGCTCGGCCTGGCGCATCGCCACGACGGCCGCCGGGTCGTGCCCCGGGTCGCCGGGCTTGACCCCGCCCGGACCGTCACCGCACCGCCCGTCGGTGCAGGTCACGAGCACGGTCGTGACCCCCTCAGCCGCGTAGCGGGCCAGGACGCCGCCGGTGCTGGTCGCCTCGTCGTCGGGGTGGGCGTGCACCGCCATCAGGGTCAGGGATCGTTCAGCCATGCCGTCAGCCTACGAGGACCGGCGTGGATCGGTGGTGACCCGCACCACGGCGCCGGGAGAGCCGATCCAGGTCGTCGGTCGCGCCCATGCTGGCCACCGGGTGGTCGTCCCGTACCTTCGACCGCAGCGCGGCGGCCCTGGACAACCCCGACCACGTCGACATCGTGATCGCGGCGAAGCCGACGATCACGGTGCCCAGCATCTCGCTGGAGGGCGACGCCAACGGCGCTCCCCACCTCGACCCCAGCGTGTACGCCAAGCAGTTCACCGGCCGGTACGAGCACCGGACCGTCGGTGGCGGTGTCGGGCACAACCTGCCCCAGGAGGCACCCCGTGCCTTCGCCGAGGCCGTGCTCGACGTCTGCGCTCAACGCTGAGCCCTCGGACGTTCCACGCGGACCGGGTCGCCGCGGACCAGCTCGTCGTGCACCCGCCAGCGGGCGGTGCGTACCGCGCGCCGCGCCGCGTCGGCACCCTCCTCGACGCGCTGACGCAGCAGACGCAACGCGATGCGACGGTTCAGGTTGAACTGCCGCTCCGCGTCCACCACCAGGACGATGCCCGACGGCCGGTGGGTCGCCCGTACCGCGGTGCTGGCCTTGTTCCGGTGCTGACCGCCCGGCCCGCCGGTACGGCAGCCGACGATGTCGACGTCCGACTCCGCGAACGGCGTGGGCGGGGCGTCGCCGTGGGGCGGCCGCGCGGTGACGTACCAGTTCTTCCGGCCGGTGCCCGCCCGGTACGGGCTGGGTGCCTGCCAGCACAGGGTGCCGGTCCACGAGGCGGCGAACGCCTCCGCGTCCCCGCCGGCGATCCGGATCAGCACCGACCGGTAGGTGCCGGGCCGCTCACCCGGCACGGCCTGGACCTGCTGGACCGTCAACCCCTGACGGCCGGCGTCACCAGTGAGGCGGTGCAGCAGCCGGCCCACCGCCCAGGCGCACTCCTGCGGGCCACGACCGGCGGACAGCAGCAGGTACGTGCTCACGACCGGCCCCGCCCGTGCCGCCGGTCCCGCCGCCCGGTGCGGGACGCCGACCCGAGATCCGGCGTCTTGTAGGTCACCAGGGGCGTCGTGTTGACCACCGGCGTGGCCAGACCGTGCGCGACGAGGTCCGCGACCACCTGCTCGATGCGCTTGTACGCCGTCGGCGCCTCCTCGAACAGCAGTTGCCGATCGCCGCAGACCACCACCGAGCCCACCGGCGTACGACGCAGCTCCTCGACCGTGTGCTTGGCCCGGCCTCGGCGTAGGGCGTCGGCGCGCGACATCTTGCGACCCGCGCCGTGCGCCACCGAGTGGTTGGCGTCCGCTCCGGCGTGGGCGGCCACGAGACAGGAGGCGGTGCCCCGCGTACCGGCGATGAGCACGTCCCGGCCGTCACCCGGAGCCGCGCCCTTGCGGTGCAGGTAGACCCCGTCGTGAACCTCGACCAGGTTGTGGCACTGGTCGACGATCGGTTCGGTCGGCTCGACCCCCAACGCGTACGCGACCCGCGCCGCGAGCACCCGGCGGTTGAGCGAACCCCACCGCACGGCGGCGTCGTGCAGCGCCAGGTAGGCCTCGGGGTCAACGGCCCGGCCGGCGCCGTGGACCTCGGTGTGCGCCCGCAGGATCCGCTCGCCCAACCCGCGCGAACCACTGTGGACGACAAGCACGAGCGCGCCGCTGTCGAGCCCGAGACGGCTCGCGTGCCCCGCGTCGAGGACGGTGTCGACGCGCGCCAGTTCGACGAAGTGGTTGCCCCGGCCGACCGTACCCAGCCCGTCGAGGTGGCCGGCGGGGATCTCCGCCGGCACGACGGCCCAGGCCGGGTCGTCGGCGTCCCGCTCCGGGTCCAGCGCGCGGTCGAGGTCGGGGAACCGGGTGGCGAGGCGTTCGGGTACGGCACGCCTGAGCCGGACGGGGAACACGGCGATGCCGCATCCGATGTCGGAGCCGACCAGATGCGGGTACAGCACCGTCGACGCCATGGCGGCGCCGATGGGGGCGCCCTTGCCGGGGTGCAGGTCCGGCATCGCGGCGACGTGGAGCATGCCGTCGAGGGCGGCGACCTGCTGACACTGCGCGAGCGCGTCGGACTCGATCCAGCTCGCGGGCGAGGCGAAGACGGTGACGGTGGCGGGCGTGCGGGAGTACACCTGGGACAAGGGGTGCTCACTTCTCGGGACGAGCGGACGGACGGCGGCGCGGCCCGGGAGTCGTCACCGGGGCGCGAGCGGGGGTGTGTCCGTCAGTACGTCATGGGTGCCACTCTCGCGGAATCCGCCCGCACCCGGCAAGCGAGTTTTCCTCGCGGCATACGCTGCCGCGATGAGCGCACCGCGACGCATCCTGGTCTACGGGGTGTACGGCGCCGGCAAGTCGACCCTCGCCGCGCGCCTGGCAGAGCACCTCGCGGTGCCCTGGTATCCGGTGGACGACCTGCTGTGGCAGCCGGGCTGGGTCGAGGTGCCGGTCGCGCAGCAGCGCAGTCGCATCGAGGAGATCTGCCGACGGGACCGTTGGATCATCGACGGGGCGTACCACGGCTGGCGGGATGTACCGCTGGCCCGCGCCGACCTGGTGGTCGGCCTGGACTACCCGCGGTGGCGTTCGTTCTGGCAGCTGCTGCGCCGTACCGTGCGACGTCTGGTGACGCGCGAGGTGATCTGCAACGGCAACCGTGAGTCGCTGGGCAGCGTGCTGTCGCACGACTCGATCCTGATCTGGCACATCGCCGCGTTCGGCCGGGTTAGGCGACGGATGCGGGCCTGGCGGGACGACCCGTCGGTGCCCCCGGTGCTGCTGTTCGACTCACCGGCGGCCCTCGACGACTGGCTGGCCAGCCTGCCCCGGCCGGACTCCGTCTAGGGCCCGGTACGAGCGCCTCCGCGACTCGACGCCTCTCCTGCTCGACCAGGTCCGGGCCCTCGGAAGCCAGCGAACCGCTGATCGACGAGGCACCTCCACCATCGGCCCGCTCCCTGCTGAAAGCGGGCCGATGGTGGACCGTCCCGGACGGCCCGGCCGGTGGGTCACCGGCCGGGCCACCACTCAGGACTCCTGGCGTCGGCGCCGGGCGAGGAGGAACGCCAACCCGCCAAGGGCGACCATGACGCTTCCCATGCCGGTCATGGCCGCGACCCGGCCGTCCCCGGTCACCGGCAGGATCGGAGCATCGCCACCAGGGCTGCCAGGTGCTCCGGGGCTGCCGGGTGCTCCGGGTGCTCCGGGTGCGCCCGGGCTGCCCGGTGCGCCCGGGCTGCCCGGTGCTCCGGGGCTGCCGGGTGCTCCGGGGCTGCCGGGTGCTCCGGGGCTGCCGGGTGCTCCGGGGCTGCCGGGTGCTCCGGGGCTGCCCGGTGCTCCGGGGCTGCCGGGTGCGCCAGGGCTCCCCGGTGCTCCGGGGCTGCCCGGTGCTCCGGGGCTGCCGGGTGCGCCAGGGCTCCCCGGAGGGCCCGACGGTCCGGGGGGACCAGACGGTCCCGGTGGGCCGGATGGTCCCGGCGGGCCCGTCGGGCCAGCGCAGACCGGCGCGGTGATGACGTTGGTGTCGAGGGTGACTGCCGCGGTGCGCGCCAGTGCGCGTCCCTGCAGCGTCGCGCCGGTGGCCAGGGTGATCGCCGCCTGCGCCATGATGGTGCCCACGAAGGTGGTTCCCGTGCCGATCGTGGCCGAGCTGCCTATCTGCCAGAACACATTGCACGCCGACGCGCCGTTGATGAGGACGACACTGCTGTTCGATGCCGTCGTCAACGAGGAGTCGACCTGGAAGATGAACACGGCGGCCGGGTCGCCCTGACCGTTGAGCGTCAGGGCCCCGGTCAGCTGCGCGGCCCCGATCCGGTAGACGCCCGCGTTGAGCGTGTTGCCGCCGAGTTCCGCCGGGAGATTGGTGAACGGTGTCCGGCCGGCGGCGTCGTTGTAGGCGATGGTCAGGTCGCTCTGGGCCTGGAGGGCGACCGCGTCGCCGAGGTGAACCTCGCCGCCGATGGTCGCCGTGCCGAAGCCCGACGCGGTGTTTCCGGGGAACCTCCCGAGGCTCTGCGCGAGGAAGCTCGGGCCGGTGTTCGTCGGCTCGGCCCCGGCCAGGACCGAGAAGTTGGCGGCCGTCCCCAGGTTCACCGGTGCTTCCTGGGCGATCGCCGACGTCGAGTTGAGCAGCAGCAGCACGCTCGCCGCGACGACGGTGGCCGCAGACGCCCCGAGTGCCGGAAGGAGCCTTCGCCGAACGCGCTGATTGGGTTTTGCTGTCACAGAACACCCTCCGTGGGTATTACTCGCAGGGAGACGTCAGAAGCCGTGTCCTGCGTTAAGCGGCGTAGATGGCAGACAAGTGCGCTGACCACCACACCACGTCGAAGGCGCCTATACCACCAAAACGGAACAATACGGAAATGTCTCGACTCGTTCGGAAGAAGCCTTCACACCGTCTGCGGTGCACGGTGTCGGAAGTCCTCTCGCGTCCGTCCGCCCGGTGTGGACTCCCGGCATAGGCGCGGAGTGGCACCCGAGCCGTCCGGTGGTCGTCCTCAGCGCGGGTCCGCCGGTGCCGGTCGGACCGCGCGCCCCCGGACGCAGGGCGAGGACGGGCTGTTGCTGGTCGCCGGGAAACGGAACCGCAGCAGTTCCTCGATGACGAAGCCCTGCGCCTGGACGGCGGCGATGGTGTCGCGGCTCGTGTGGCAGCCGGCGAAGAGCGCCGGCCACAGTGTCGCGTCGACCAGCCGCTGAACTCGCCGCAGGCGGCCGGGCTCCTCGACGGCGACGTGCTCGAAGAACCGCAGCTCAGCGCCGGGGCGTAGCACCCGAGCGACCTCGGCGAGTGCGACCGCCTGATCGGGCACGGTGCACAACACCAACGCGACCACCGCCGCGTCGAACTCGCCGTCGCCGGCGGGCAGCGCCTCGGCCAGACCGTCGACGACCGTGACCGGCACGGGCGCCGTCGACGCCGCGCGCAGGGCCGCGGCGCGCAGGCGTGGCTCCGGTTCGACCGCGAGGACCTCGGTCACCGCGGGCGGGTAGTGCGGGAACATCCGGCCGTTGCCCGCGCCGATCTCGATCACCCGGCCGGACAGGCCCGCGACCAGGTCCCGCCGGTGCTCCGCCGTGCCGGCCCGGTCCATGGCGACGCTGAGGCGCTCGTAGACCCGGGCGAACACCGGGTGGGAAACCGCGGCCATGCCGACCTCCAGTAGTGGTGGTGAACTCCGCACACCGTTCTCCGGCGATTGTCACGCACGGGCGCACGGTTTCCGTCTTACTGGTCAGGGGAGGAGGCACAGTCGGAAGGAAGTGGATCTGCCATGAAGATGGTCGTCATCGGGGGTAGCGGCCTCATCGGTTCCAAGCTCGTGGACATCCTCGGCGCCCAGGGCCACGAGGCGGTGCCGGCGTCGCCGAAGACCGGTGTGAACACGCTGACCGGCGACGGCGTGGCCCAGGCACTCGCCGGCGCCGACGTCGTGGTCGACGTGTCGAACTCGCCGTCGTTCGAGGACGCGGCCGTGCGGGAGTTCTTCGAGACGTCCACCCGTACCCTCCTCGCCGCGGCGGCGCAGGCGGGGATCGGGCACTACGTGGCGCTCTCCATCGTCGGATCCGACCGGATCCCCGACAGCGGGTACATGCGGGCGAAGGCCGCCCAGGAGAAACTCGTCGCCGCCGCTGGGATCCCGTACTCGCTGGTGCACGCGACCCAGTTCTTCGAGTTCCTCCAGGGTGTCGTCGACGCCGCCACGGACGGCGACACGGTCCACCTCGCGCCGGTGCTCATCCAGCCGATGGCCGCCGACGACGTCGCGGAGGCGGTGGCCGAGGTCGTGGTGGGGTCGCCGACGAACGGCGTCGTCGAGGTCGCGGGGCCGGAACAGTTCCGGATGGACGAGCTGGGCCGGTCCGTCCTCGCGGCGCGACACGATCCCCGTTCCGTGGTGACCGACCCCGCCGCCCGGTACTTCGGCGCCAGGCTGGGCGAACGCTCACTCGTCCCCGCCGACGGCGCCCGCCTCGCCGGTACCCGGCTGGACGACTGGCGGGCCCGCACGGCCGGCGGGAGGTGACCCGGTCCGCTACGGCGTCGGGCCGGCCCGCTCGCGCAGGCGCCGCACCAGCTCCCGCGCCGCCCGGGTGAACGGCTCGTCGGACTCGCCCGGCCAGTGCCCCTCGATCGGCGGGGGCACGCTGTCGCTGAGCGGTGTCACCACGTCGCGGGGGTCGCGCTGGCGGCGGTCCACCGCGTCCGCCGGGTCACCGGTGGCGGGCGGGACCGGCGACCGGTGGGCGGAGAAGATCCAACCGCCGACGGGGTCCGTGTCGCGCCACAGGTTCACCCAGCGCCAGCCGACCCGCCGGCCGATCTCGCGCAGCGCGGCGTCGTCGACGTAGGCGGGGAAGAGCCGCGCGTACAGCCGTCGCAGCGGCGACCCGTGGGTGAGCAGGGCGACCCGGTTGCCGACGTGCGGCGGCAACTGCAGCACCGTCGCGGCGAGCAGCACCGAGCCGTGACTGTGTCCGGTGAGCAGCACCGCGTTCCCGCGTCCCACGAGGTACGTGATGCGCCGGGTCAGCTCCGGCACGGCCCGTTCGGAGTAGCAGGGCGGCGCGAACGGGTGGGCGGCCCGGGGCCAGAAGGTGCCGAGGTCCCACAGGACGCCCACGTGCCGCCGGAACGGGACCGTCCGGTACGCGAAGACACCGCCGACGATCAGGCCGAGGATGATCGCCGCGATCACCCAGCTGCCGAACGCGATGCCGAAGGTGACAGCGCCGGCCGGCAGCCCGGCGAACCGCTCGACGACGTCACTCGGGAACTGCCCGATCAGGCCGATGGTGGTGGTGGCCGTGCCGAGCCCGGCGAAACAGCCGTAGGCGACCGCCAGCGGCACCAGCTTCTCGGTGAACCGGGCACGGGCGATCGCGGTTCGGACCTGCCGCAGTCGAGGCACCGCCTCCGCAGGCGGATCCGGGTAGTCGTGCGCGACGATCGCCGCCGCGGCCCGGTGCCGAGCGCGTCGGGAGACGAGCGCGAGCAGGCCGGCGACGACAAGCGTGAGCGCCACCGCGCGCAGAAAACCGAAGATCGCCCAGGTGTACGCCGGGGGAGGGCCGGTGGCGATGCCCTCCCCGGTGGGCAGGTCGCGGTCCAGGAAGTCCGCCGCCCGGTAGACCAGTTCGGCGGAGTACGCCACCGCGACACTGATCCCGGTCGCCGCGATGAAGAGGGCCCCCAGCCCGAACATCGACGTGACGCCCCGCCTGCGGTCGCGGCGCAACAGCAGCACCACGCCGAGGGCGGCCAGCAGCGTCGTCTGCGCCACGAACACGCCGGCCAGTGTCGTGTCGTAGCCGGGAAGCCCGCGCTCGTGGCTCCACGGCTGGGAGCTGGCCAGCGCGTGGACCATGACGACAGCGGTCAGGACGACCGCGACGGTCCGCAGCGCGGAGGTGATCCGGTCGAGCCGGCGGTCGGTGGCGCCCCGGTCGATCAGCGGCGGTGTGCAGAGCAGACCCACACAGGCGGCCAGGACCACGGCGGTGGCCACGGCCAGCCCGATCGTGGTGACCGTGGCGCCGGTCGCGGCCCGGGCGAGCAGCAGCGTCAGGTCCAGCGTCGCGAGCGCGGCGGCGACATGGATGGAGCGCAGCCGCCCCACCAGGGGCTCGGCGTCCCACTGGCCGATGGCGCCGAGTGGAAGGTCGGAGACGTCCCGGTCGGGTGCGCGGAACGCGGAGAACGCCCGTCCCGGCCGGTTGCTGAACCGCCAGACCAGGCCGATGGCGGCCGCCGGGAGGAGCGCGAGCACCGCCAGCCGCAGCCCGACCGGTTGCCCACCCAACCAGGACAACCAGCTGCGGCCGGCCAGGCAGCGGGGCGAGGCCGTGCACTTCCAGCCGACCAGGTCCAGCGCGACGCCGGAGATGGCGAGCACGTACAGCGCGGTGAGGGTGAGCGCCAGCACCCGGCACAGGGACTTGACCACGGCCTCCGAGCGGGGGTCCGCCGGACGCATCCAGATCGCGACGTTTACCAGCATGAACGGCAGCAGGAAGACCAACGCCAGGGTGCGGGCCACCGTCCCGGACGGCAGGTCACCCCAGCGGTACGCCTCCAGCGTCACCCCGTGCGCGGCGCCGGTGTCCGTATGCCGGGGTCGTTGCCGGTAGAAGCCTCCGCTGCGGTCGCCCGCGACCTGCGTGATCTGCCGCAGGTCCAGCACCTGGTCGGGGCTGGCGCCGGAGACGCCGTGCACCCGCAACTCCACGACGTCGCCGGGGACGTCCGGCCCGCTCAACCGCGCTGGTCCATCCGACATCGCCCCCCGACGTGTCCTGACCGGCGTCGGGCATGTCCTTGAGCCGAGGCCGGGCCGCCATCTCCGCGTTCTACCCGGCCCGGACGGCCCCAACCGCCGGCCGGCGGCTGCTCACGGCGCTCGCGACCGGGGTCGGCTGTCCGGACCGCCCGGAGCGGGCCAGCTGCCGGTAGGCGCGCGGTGAGACGCCTGTGGTGCGTTTGAAGGCGACGCTGAGGGCGCTCTCCGAGCCGTATCCGACGGCGTGGGCGATGGTGGCGACGGTGTCCGAGCCGCGCCGGATGCGGTCGGCCGCCAGTTCGATCCGCCAACTCGTGAGGTACTCCAGTGGGCCGACGCCCACCACCTTCTTGAAGCGGGCCGCCAACGTCGACCGGGAGACCATGGCGGCGCGGGCGAGGTCGTCCACGGTCCACGGTTGTGCGGGCCGGGCGTGCAGCGCCCGCAGTGCCGGGGCGACCACCGGGTCGGCGAGACCGGCCAGCCAGCCGGTCGTGGCCTGCGGGTCGCGGGCGAGGTGCAACCGCAGGACCCGGATGAGCAGGACGAGGGCGAGATGCTCGGCGACGAGCCTCGACCCGAGCTGTGTCCGTCGGAGTTCGGCGTCGATCTCGTCGAGGGCCCACCGGACGGCGCTGGCCTCCGGGGTGTCGGCGGGTACGTGGATGACCGGCGGAAGGCTGTCCAGCAGGAGGCTGCGGGCCCGGTCGCCCAGGGTGAACGCACCGCCGACGAGGAACACGTCGTCCCCGTCGCCGGCCTGGGCCACGCCGGCGACGGCGGTGGCGAAGACCGAGTGCGCTGGCTCGACCGGTGCGTCGGGCTCGCTGAAGAGCGTGTACGCCACCGGTCGGGTCAGGAGGAAGCAGTCGCCCTCGTCGAGGCTGACCGGGTCGGGGTCGCCGTCGATCCGCAGGAGACACCGGCCGCGACGGACGGCGTTGAACTTGGCCCCGGCCGGCGGGTCGAACGCGACGGCCCAGCGGCCGCCGGCGACCAGGCCGGCGGAGACGTGACTCGTGGCGCCGAGGAGAGCCAGCACCTCTTCGAGCGGATCCACCCCACCTCCTGGACGCTCCCTAAAGTATGACGGACTCCAGACTATAGGCGGTCCAGAGTGACCGTTCGTAGCCTGGCGAGCATGACAGCCAACCGACGTCTCACCACCCCCTTCACCGCCCGCACCACCGCCGCCGAGATCCTCGACGGAGTCGACCTCACCGGACGCCGGATGATCGTCACGGGGGGCGCCTCCGGCATCGGCGTCGAGACCGTGCGCGCCCTGGCGGGTGCCGGCGCCGACGTCACCATCGCCACCCGCGATCCCCGCCGCGCCGAGGCGCTCGTCGAGGAGTTCGCCGGGCGGGGCGCGGTCAGCTCGGCCGCGCTCGACCTCGCCGACCTGGAGTCGGTCGACGCCTTCGTCGAGGGGTGGCGGGGCCCACTCGACGTACTGGTCGCCAATGCCGGGATCATGGCGATCCCGACCCGCCAGCTCACGGCGCAGGGTTGGGAGATGCAGCTCGCGACGAACTTCCTGGGTCACTTCGCGCTCGCCCTGGGGCTGCACGGCAGCCTGCGGGCCGCGCCGGCGGCGCGGGTCGTGGTGGTCAGTTCCGGCGCCCACCGGGCCGCGCCGTTCGACTTCGACGACCCGCAGTTCGAGCGGCGCGCGTACGACCCGTGGTCGGCCTACGGCCAGTCGAAGACCGCGGAGACCCTGCTCGCGGTCGGCATCACCCGGCGGTGGGCGGTGGACGGGATCACCGCCAACGCCCTCAACCCCGGCTACATCTTCACCAACCTCCAGCGCCACATGGACGACGACACGATGCGCGCCATGGGTGCCATGGACGAGGCGGGCAACCTCGTCGAGGCGGACTACTACAAGAACCCGGCCCAGGGCGCGTCGACCACCGTGCTGCTCGCCGGCTCGCCTCTGCTCGCCGGTGTCGCCGGCCGGTACTTCGACGACAACCAGGAGGCGGAGGTCGTACCCGGCGGGCCGGACGCCACCGGCGGGGTGGCCGCCCACGCGCTGGACCCGGCCGCCGCCGACCGACTGTGGGCGTACGCCGAAAAGGCGGTGGTCACGCGCTGAGGCGCCGACGCGGCCACGGCCGGCACGGTCCAGGATTGATCCGGTTACGGCCGGGTACGTGCCGCTATGGTCGATGCCGGTCGTCAGGGATCGGACGGGGGCACCCCGCCCCGGAACGACAGGAGCGCCCGGACCGGCCTGGCGGCGCGGCTCACCGGGCTGCGTGAGCGTTCGGTGGTGGAGCTGCGGGACCGGGGGCGTCGGGTCCGCGCCATCGGCGGGCTCGCCGTGCAGGCCGGACTGGCCGCGGCGCTGTCCTGGCTGGTGGCGCACGAGCTGCTGCACGTCTCGCAGCCGGTGTTCGCCCCGATCTCGGCGGTGTCGACTCTCGCCGCGTCCGTCGGTCAACGGTTGCGCCGCACCATCGAGCTGATCTTCGGCGTCACCGTCGGGGTGCTGATCGGCGATCTGCTGCTCCTGGTGATCGGCACCGGCTGGTGGCAACTCGCTCTGATCGTCGTCCTGGCCATCCTGGTCGCGTTGTTCCTGGTCGGCAGCGCCGCGGTGATGATCCAGGCCGGAGCCACGGCGGTGCTCATAGTCGCGCTCAGTCCGTCCGTGAACGACCTGGAGATCCCCCGCTTCGTGGACGCCCTCATCGGGGGAGCGGTGGCGCTGCTGGTGACGGCCGTCCTGCTGCCGCTGAACCCGTTGCGGGTGCTCAACCGGGCGGCCCGGCCGGCGCTGGACCTGCTCGCCACCCAGCTCGACGCGACCGCCTCCGCCCTGCGCGAGGGCGACGTCGCCCGTGCGCGTGCCGCGTTGACCGCGCTGCGGGAGAACACCGATCAGGTGAACGCTCTGATCGAGGCGACCAGGGGCGCTCGGGAGGCCAGCACCCTGTCGCCGGTCAACTGGCATCACCGGCACGGGCCGGTGAGCCGGTACGCCCGGGTGGCGGAACCGATCGACCGGGCGATGCGCAACAGCGGGACGTTGATCCGCCGGGCGGTGACCCTGATCGAGGACGGCGAGCCGGTCCCGGAGTCGATGCCGAGGGCGGTCGCCGATCTGGCCGAGACGGTCCGGCTGCTCAAGCGGCAGTTCGCCGCCGGCGATGAACCCCTGCGGGCACGGGAGGTGGCGTTGCGGGCGGTCCGCGCTGCCGGTGACGCGTACCGGGCGGGCGTCGGCTTCTCCGGCGCCGTCGTGGTGGCGCAGGTCCGGACGACAGTCAGCGATCTGATGGTGGGCACCGGGCTGACCCAGGAGGCCGCGAACCGGCTGGTCCGGCGCGCCTTCGGTGAGCTTCGGCCACCCGCCGCCACCCGAGGGCGCTGACGGTCTGGCACCACCGTTGGCGGCAGGATGAGCCATGGGTGTTGCAATCTGAGCCAAAGTGGTGCCATGATGGTGCCATGGAGCTGAGGTCGTACGTCGAGAACCTGCGAACCGAATTCGCCGTGGCGGCGGAGGGTGTCGACCCGGAGGCACGGGTGCTGGCCGAGAGGCTCTTCACCCAACTGGAGGCGGCGACCCGCCTCACGCTGCTGGAGGCGCTGTCCGACGCGGCCGACGAGATCACCCGGGAGCTCGCTCCGGGGTCGGTGCACGTCCGGCTGCGCGGACGTGAACCCGACTTCGTGGTGACCCCGGCCAGCCCGCCGGCCGACCGGGCGGGTGAGGTCACCGAACCACCCCCGATGCCGGCGCCGCTGCTCCCGCCCGAGGGCGACGACGGTGGCACGTCCCGGATCAACCTCCGCCTTCCCGACCATCTGAAGGCCAGCGTCGACGAGGCGGCCAGCCGGGCCGGGCTGTCGGTCAACGCCTGGCTGGTGCGAGCCGTCGCCGGCGCGATCGGGGCCGGCGGCACGGACCGGCAGCCACCCCGCCGGGTGGAGCCGCCCCGCTCCGGCCAGCACTTCACCGGCTGGGCGCGCTGACCCCCGTACCACCTCTCCTTCCTCGCCGCCCACCGGCGGTGACCTTCGCCGACCACCTTCCGGGAGACCACCATGCCTGTCTTCGACACGCCAGAGCCGATTTCCGTCCAGATCGAGATGCCGGTGGGGGACGCGTGGATCGCCGCCACCGACCGCACCGACACGGTGGTCCAGGTGCGACCCCGGGACCCGTCGAGCAAGGCCGACATGAGCGCCGCCGAGCAGACCACAGTCGAGTACGCCGCCGGGAAACTGCTGATCAGGGTGCCCAAGAGCTGGCGCCGCTACGGCTTCGGCGCCGGCCCGTCGATCGACGTCCTGATCGAGCTGCCCAGCGGGTCGCGGCTGTACGCCGAGGCGTCCTGGGCGGCGTTCCGCTGCGAGGGCCGGCTCGGAGACTGCCGCATCAAGACCGGCAGTGGCATCCGGCTCGACGAGACCGGGTCGCTCGACATCGACAGCAGCCACGGCGAGATCGTCGTCGAACGCGTCACCGGTTCCGCCCGGGTGAAGGCGTCCTCCGGCAAGGTCCGCATCGGTGCGGTCGATGGTACCGCCGAGATCAAGAACTCCTCGGGCGACTGCTGGATCGGCCAGAGCGGCGGGGACGCGCGGATCAACACCGCGTACGGCGACATCACCGTCGACGCGCCGATGGCCTCGGTGAACGCCCGTACCGCCTACGGCAACGTCCGGCTGGGCCAGGTCGTACGCGGATCGATCGAGTTGCAGACCTCCTACGGGGCGATCGAGGTCGGCGTCCGCCGGGGCACCGCCGCCTGGCTCGACGTCAGTTCCCGACACGGCCGCGTGCACAACGCGCTCGAGACGACCGACAGCCCGGCGCAGACCGACGAGACGGTCGAGGTCCGGGCGAACACCCCCTACGGCGACATCATGATCCGCCGCGCGTGATCCACCTCCACGAATCGAGGCAGCCATGACCAGATCCGTACGATCCGCGATCAGCGCGACCGGCCTGCGAAAGTCCTACGGCGACAAGGTGGTGCTCGACGGCATCGACCTGGAGATCGTCGAGGGGACGATCTTCGCGCTGCTCGGCCCCAACGGCGCCGGCAAGACCACCACCGTGCGGATCCTGTCCACCCTGATCAACGCCGACGGCGGCGACGCCCGGATCGCCGGGCACGACCTGAGCCGGCAGGCCGACGCCGTACGCGCCCTGATCGGCGTCACCGGCCAGTTCTCCGCGGTGGACAATTTGCTCACCGGGCGGGAGAACCTGCGGCTCATGGCCGACCTGTGCCACCTGGACCGGGCGGCCGGGCACCGACGCGTCGACCACCTGCTCGTCCAGTTCGACCTCGTCGACGTGGCGGGCAAGCCGGCGTCGACGTACTCCGGGGGTCTGCGACGACGCCTCGACCTCGCGATGACGCTTGTCGGCGAGCCCCGCGTCATCTTCCTCGACGAGCCGACGGCCGGCCTCGACCCGCGCAGCCGCCGCGCCATGTGGCAGATCATCCGCGACCTCGTCGCCGGCGGCGTCACCATCCTGCTCACCACCCAGTACCTGGAGGAGGCCGACCAGCTCGCCGACCGGGTCGCGTTCCTCGACCACGGCCGGCTCATCGCCGAGGGCACCCCGCGCGAGCTCAAACGGCTCATCCCGGGCGGGCACGTCGTCCTCCAGTTCGCCGACCAGGCCGGGCTCGACGCGGCGGCGCGCACCCTCACCGCGTCCACCCGCGACGACGCGGCGCTCACCCTCCAGGTGCCGAGCGACGGCGGGGTCGGATCGCTGCGCTCCCTGCTCGACCAGCTCGACCGGGCCTCGATCAGCGTGGCCGGCCTCGCCGTGCACACCCCCGACCTCGACGACGTCTTCCTCACCCTGACCGGCCAACCCGACCACGAAAGGGCCATGGCGCGATGAGCACCCTCACCCTCGCTGTCCGCGACTCGGGCACGATGCTGCGACGCAACCTCCTGCACATGCGGCGCTATCCCTCGTTGACACTCATGCTCATCGGCGTGCCGGTGATCATCCTGCTGCTCTTCGTCTACGTCTTCGGTGGCACGCTCGGCGCCGGCCTGGGGCCCTCCGGCGACCGCGGCGACTACGCCAACTACGTCACCCCGGGCATCCTGCTCATCACCGTGGCCAGCGCGGCGCAGGGCACCGCGATCTCGGTCGCCATGGACATGACCGAGGGGATCATCGCCCGCTTCCGCACGATGGCGATCTTCCGGCCGTCGGTCCTCACCGGACACGTGCTCGGCAGCGTGATCCAGACGATGGTCAGCATCGCGGCCGTCACCGGCGCGGCGCTGCTCGTCGGGTTCCGACCCACCGCCACCCCGCTCGAGTGGCTCGCCGTGTTCGGTGTCCTCACCATGATCACCGTGGCGGTCACCTGGCTCTCGGTCGCCCTCGGCCTGGTCAGCGAGAGCGTCGAGACGGCGAGCAATCTCCCCATGCCCCTGGTGCTCCTGCCCTTCCTCGGCAGCGGTTTCGTCCCCACCGACTCCATGCCGACGGCGGTGCGGTGGTTCGCCGACTACCAGCCCTTCACGCCCGTCATGGAAACCCTCCGGGGCCTGCTGTTCGGCACCGGGATCGGCGCCAACGCGATCCTCGCGGTCGCCTGGTGCGCCGTCATCACGGTGCTCTGCTTCCTCTGGGCCAAGGCCCTGTACAACCGGAGTCGAGCCGCCTGATCGGACGCGCGGCCACCGGCACCGACGACGGCCCGGCCCCAGGAAGGGGTCGGGCCGTCAGCCGTGCCTACCGCGGCGAGCGTGCGTCAAGGCTGCGGCCCGCGTCGGCCCGGTCCGCGGCTCGGCCCGGTCCGCGTCGGCCCGGTCCGCGTCGGCCCGGTCCGCGTCGGCCCGGTCCGCGTCGGCCCGGCGGCCCGCCGCATGATCGACACCAGATCGGCGACCTTGCGGTGTCTGGTGGCCGGGATGCCGCCACATCGCCGACCAGGTGTGGATCACGCCCCCCGCGGCGGTGCGACCCGAGTCCGGCGGGAAACGTTGAATGTTATCGATAACACCGATCATCGGCGCGGCCGGGTGAGGTGCGCGCCGCCGTCCGGGGTGCTCGGCCCCGAGCCCGGTGGTGTCCGGGCGCCGTTTCATTGATCTCATCATGCCCGCGCGGCGCTCGGGTGATGTTATCGCTGACATCGCCAGTGCCGGGGTCGGCGGTCGTGATTGGACGGCCCTCGTGCGGCTGTGCGGGGACGCTGTGCTCGTCGTCCGGCCTGCCGACGGGCCGGCCGATCGATCGTCGGACGGCGATCGGTTCCCCCGTCGTCGCCCTTGTACGGCGGGTGCCGGGATGGCGCCTTTTGCACCGTTCCGATATCAACGCGCCCGAGTCGGTCCGGCATCGGCGTTCCGTTACGTAGCTGTTGCGGTCAGATGTCTTGACGACGCTGGATGTGAGCGTTAACACTATCCCCGTTAACGGTGGAGGTGAACATGAACCGTGTGGACGGAGCTGGCGACCGCTACGTCGTCGGTGTCGACTACGGCACCCTGTCCGGACGAGCTCTGGTGGTTCGCGTCGGTGATGGTGCCGAACTGGGGACCGCGGTGCACGAGTACGGCGACGGAGTCATCAGCACGGCGCTTCCGGGAGGTCGGCCGCTTCCCCCGGACTGGGCCCTGCAGAACCCCGAGGACTACCGCGACGTGCTGCGGTACGCCGTCCCGGCGGCGCTGGCCGCCGCGGGGGTGGACCCGGCGGCGGTGGTCGGCATCGGCATCGACTTCACCGCCTGCACGGTGCTGCCGACCCTCGCGGACGGCACTCCGCTGTGCGAGACCGCCGAGCTGCGCGACCGGCCACACGCCTGGGTGAAGCTGTGGAAGCACCACGCCGCGCAGCCGCACGCCGACCGGATCAACGCGCTGGCCCACGAGCGGGCCGAGCCGTGGATCGGCCGGTACGGCGGCAAGATCTCCGCCGAGTGGCAGTTCGCCAAGGGCCTGCAGATGCTGGAGGAGGACCCGGAGGTCTACCACCGGGCCGAGCGTTTCGTGGAAGCGGCCGACTGGATCGTCTGGCAGCTCAGCGGCACCGAGACCCGCAACGTCTGCACGGCCGGCTACAAGGGCATCCTCCAGGACGGCGCCTATCCCTCCGAGGGCTTCCTGAGCGCGCTCAACCCGGACTTCGGCGACTTCGTGGCCAAGCTGGACGGTCCGCTGCTGCCCCTCGGGGCGCGCGCCGGCGCGCTCACCGCCGAGGCGGCCGCGTGGACCGGTCTGCCGGAGGGGATCGCGGTGGCCGTCGGCAACGTCGACGCGCACGTCACGGCGGCGTCCGCGCAGGCCGTGGAGCCCGGCCGACTCGTCGCGATCATGGGCACGTCGACCTGCCACGTGGTCAACGGCGCGCACCTCGCCGAGGTGGCTGGCATGTGCGGCGTCGTCGACGGCGGCATCAGCCCGGGCGCCTGGGGTTACGAGGCCGGCCAGAGCGGAGTGGGTGACATCTTCGGCTGGTTCGTCGAGCACGCGGCTCCGGCCGGCGTCGACTCGCACGAACGCCTCACCGAACTGGCCGCGAGCCAACCGGTCGGCGCGCACGGTCTGATCGCGCTGGACTGGTGGAACGGCAACCGTTCCCTGCTGGTCAACCACGACCTCAGCGGGATGATCGTCGGCATGACCCTGGCCACCCGGCCGCAGGACATCTACCGGGCGCTGCTGGAGTCCACCGCCTTCGGCACGCGGATGATCATCGAGGCGTTCGTCGAGGCCGGGGTCACCGTGAACGACCTGGTGATCGCCGGCGGCCTCACCAACAACGCGCTGCTGATGCAGATCTACGCCGACGTGACCAGGCGACCCCTGAACATCATCGCCTCCGCCCAGGGGCCGGCGCTCGGGTCGGCGATCCACGCCGCCGTCGCCGCCGGCGAGTACCCGTCGATCCACGAGGCCTCGCAGGCGATGGGCCGGGTGCACGAGGCCGTCTACCGGCCGGACCCGGACCGGGCGCGTGCCTACGACGCCCTCTACGCCGAGTACCGGGCGCTGCACGACCACTTCGGCCGCGGCGGCGACGACGTCATGCTCCGCCTGCGGTCGATCCGGAACACGGCGGTCGGCGCCGCTGCCCCCGCCCCCGAGACCGCGCTGGAGGTGGTCGCGTGAACGCCGAGGTGAGCCGACAGATCGGCGCGCTGCGCGAGACCGTCGCCCGCCTGCACGCCGAGTTGACCCGGTACAACCTGGTCGCCTGGACGTCCGGGAACGTCTCCGCGCGGGTCCCCGGCCACGACCTGATGGTGATCAAACCGAGCGGGGTGAGCTACGACGACCTCACCGCGGCCACGATGGTGGTGTGCGACCTCGACGGCGTACTCGTCGAGGGGGACTTCGCCCCCTCCAGCGACACCGCCGCGCACGCCTACGTCTACCGGGTCATGCCGGAGGTCGGCGGGGTCGTGCACACGCACAGCTCGTACGCGACCGCCTGGGCCGCGTGCGGGGAGTCGATCCCCTGCCACCTCACCGCGCAGGCCGACGAGTTCGGCGGGGAGATCCCCATCGGCCCGTTCGCGTTGATCGGCGGCGACGACATCGGCAAGGGCATCGTCGCCACGCTCGCCGGGCACCGCTCGCCCGCGGTGCTGATGCGCAACCACGGCGTGTTCACCATCGGCCGGGACGCCCGCGCGGCGGTCAAGGCGGCGGTCATGTGCGAGGACGTGGCCCGGACCGCGCACCTTGCCCGCACGCTCGGTCAGCCGGTCCCGATGGCGCAGGCCGACATCGACGCCCTCTACGACCGCTACCAGAACGTCTACGGCCAACAACCAGTCGCACCGGTGGGTTCCTGACCGTCCATCGGTCATCCGGGACCTGTCGGTCTGCACCACGACGCACCAGCACGCACCACCCGCGTACGCCGCTTACGCACCTCGGCGGTTGGCGCGGTCACCCACCACACCCAGCCAAGGAGAACTGATGAGAAAGTTGCGAACGCAGCGCGCCATCGCGGTCCTCGCCAGCGTGCTGCTCGTCGGCGGCGTGGCGGCCTGCGGCAACAGCGACACCGGCGGCGGCGGGTCCAAGGACGACGGCAAGATCACCATGGGCTTCTCGCAGGTCGGCGCGGAGAGCGGGTGGCGTACGGCGAACACCACGTCGATCAAGGAGTCCGCTGCCGCCGCGGGTATCGACCTGAAGTTCGACGACGCGCAGCAGAAGCAGGAAAACCAGATCAAGGCGATCCGCAACTACATCCAGCAGAAGGTGGACGTGATCGCCTTCTCGCCGGTGGTGGAGTCCGGATGGGACACCGTACTCAAGGAGGCGAAGGACGCCGGCATCCCGGTCATCCTGACCGACCGCTCGGTGGACTCGGCCGACAAGAGCCTGTACAAGACGTTCCTCGGCTCGGACTTCGTCAAGGAGGGCCGCCTCGCTGGCGAGTGGCTGGTCGAGCAGAAGAAGGGCGCCACCGGCCCGGTCAACATCGTGGAGCTGCAGGGCAACACCGGTGCCGCTCCGGCCAACGACCGCAAGAAGGGCTTCGGCGAGGCGATCGCCGCCAACCCGAACCTGAAGATCATCGCTTCCCAGCCGGGTGACTTCACCCGGGCGGGCGGCAAGCAGGTCATGGAGCAGTTCCTCAAGGCCAACCCGAAGATCGACGTGCTGTTCGCGCACAACGACGACATGGGTCTGGGCGCGCTCGAGGCGATCACCGCCGCCGGCAAGGTGCCCGGCAAGGACATCACCATCATCACTGTCGACGCCGTCAAGGACGGCATGCAGGCGCTCGCCGACGGGAAGTTCAACTTCATCGCGGAGTGCAGCCCGCTGCTCGGCCCGCAGCTGATGGACCTGGCCAAGAAGGTCCACGCGGGCGAGGAGGTGCCTGCTCGGATCGAGACCGAGGAGACCACCTTCACCCAGGAGCAGGCCAAGGAGGCCCTGCCCAACCGTAAGTACTGATCGACGACGGGGTCGCCGCGCTCGCGCGGCGGCCCCGCCGCGTCGCTCCCATACCCGTAACGGACCGGGCCTGGCCCGCGACCACCCCCGTACCACGCCCGCCTGAGCGACCCCCAGGGACGACCGGGCGGGCGCCGCGGGAGCGTAGCGGCCTCTCCGTGCCGACAACCCAGAAGAGGTCTGATGGGATGACGGATAGCCGTCCGGTCCTGACGATGACCGGGATCAGCAAGTCCTTCCCCGGGGTGCGCGCACTCCACGACGTCAACTTCCGGCTCTTTCCCGGCGAGGTGCACGCCCTGATGGGCGAGAACGGCGCCGGCAAGTCGACCCTCATCAAGGTGCTGACCGGCGTCTACGACACCGACGCGGGCGCGATCACCCTCGAAGGCGACCCCGTGTCGTTCACCGGGCCGATGCAGGCGACCGCCGCCGGGGTGAGCACCGTCTTCCAGGAGGTCAACCTCTGCACCAACCTCTCGGTGGCGGAGAACATCTTCATCGGCCGTGAGTCCCGGCGCCTCGGCGCGGTCCGCTGGGGTGAGGTCCGCCGCCGCGCCCGCGCCCTGCTGGCCCGCCTCGACCTCGACCTCGACGTCAGCGCGCCGCTCGGCTCGTACTCCCTGGCGATCCAGCAGATGGTCGCCATCGCCCGCGCCATCGACATCAAGGCGCGGGTGCTGATCCTGGACGAGCCGACGTCGAGCCTCGACGCCGGCGAGGTGGCGCAGCTGTTCCGCATCATGCGGCAACTGCGCGACGAGGGCATCGCCATCCTGTTCGTGACCCACTTCCTCGACCAGGTCTACGAGATCGCCGACCGGATCACCGTGCTGCGCAACGGCGGGCTGGTCGGCGAGTACCTCACCACCGAGCTGCCCCAGCTCTCCCTGGTGGAGAAGATGATCGGCAAGGAGCTCGACGCCCTGGAGGGCATCGAGGAGCACTCCCGCCGGGACCTGGCCGCGCTGGAGGAGGGCACCCCCCTGGTGGCGGTGTCGAACTTCGGTCGGGCGGGCGCGGTCGAGCCGTTCAGCCTCACCATCCACGCCGGCGAGGTGGTGGGCCTGGCCGGCCTGCTGGGCTCGGGGCGTACCGAGGTGGCGCGGTTGCTGTTCGGCGCCGACCGGACCGACGGCGGTCAGGTCGCGATCGACGGCACGGCGAGCAGTCTGCGTACCCCCGCCCAGGCCATCGACCACGGCGTCGGCTTCTGTTCGGAGAACCGCCGCGCGGAGGGCATCGTCGCCGACCTGTCGGTCCGCGAGAACATGATCCTCGCCATGCAGGCGGCCCGTGGCTGGCTGCGGCCCATTCCGCGTCGCCGCCAGGACGAGCTGGTCGACAGGTACGTCAAGGCCCTCAACATCCGGCCCGCGGACCCGGAGGTGCCGGTACGCAACCTGTCCGGCGGCAACCAGCAGAAGGTGCTGCTGGCCCGGTGGCTGATCACCGAGCCACGACTGCTGATCCTCGACGAGCCGACCCGGGGCATCGACATCGGCGCGAAGACCGAGATCCAGAAGCTCGTGACGCAGCTGTCCGACGGTGGCATGGCCGTGCTGTTCATCTCCGCCGAGCTGGAGGAGGTGCTGCGCCTCAGTCACAAGGTGGCCGTGATGCGGGACCGGCAGATGGTCGCGCAGCTCGCCAACGACGACAGCCTCGACGCCGACCGCATCATGCAGACCATCGCCAGCGGATCCCACCGGGAGGAGGCAGACCGATGAACGCCACCATGAGCCGCTACCGGACGATGACCGGTCACCGGCTGTTTTGGCCCGCCGCCGTGCTGTTCGTCATGCTCGCCGCGAACACCATCTACCGTCCCGGGTTCCTGTCCATCGAGCTCAAGGACGGGCACCTGTACGGCTCGCCGATCGACATCCTGCGGCTGAGCGCGCCGCTGATCCTCGTCGCGCTGGGGATGACCCTGGTCATCTCGACCGGCGGCATCGACCTGTCGGTGGGGTCGGTCTGTGCGATCAGCGGCGCGATCGCCTGCATGTACATCAGCAAGCAGTCCGACCAGAACAGCCTTGTCGTGGTGCTGACGGCCCTCGCGATGGCGTTGGGGGTCGCGCTCGTGCTCGGCGCCTGGAACGGGGTGCTGGTGGCCGTGATCGGGATCCAACCGATCATCGCCACCCTGATCCTGATGGTGGCCGGCCGGGGTCTCGCCCAGCTGATCACCCAGGGTCAGATCATCACCATCAACTCCGAGCCGTTCCGGGCGATCGGGCTGGGCCACCTGCTCACCCTGCCGCTGGCCATCTTCATCGCCCTCGCCGCGGCACTGCTCGTCGCCGCGTTCACCCGGCGCACCGCACTCGGGATGATCGTCGAGTCGGTGGGCGGTAACGCCGAGGCGAGCCGGTTGGCCGGCATCCGCTCCGGCCGGGTCATCTTCCTCGCGTACGTGCTCAGCGCCGCCTGCGCCGCGATCGCCGGTTTCATGATGACGGCAAACGTCTCCAGTGCCGACGGCAACGCGGTCGGCCTCTGGGTGGAGCTGGACGCCATCCTCGCCGTCGTCATCGGCGGTACGTCCCTCGCCGGTGGCCGGTTCTTCCTCAGCGGCACGATCATCGGCGCGCTGATCATCCAGACGCTGACCACCACGGTGTACGCCATGGACATCTCACCGCAGACCTCGCTGCTGTTCAAAGCGGTAGTCGTCATCGCCGTCTGCCTCATCCAGGCGCCGGCCTTCCGGGCCCGGTTCAGTCGCCGTAGGCGCAACGCCCCGCCGCCCGCCACCATCGCCGACAAGCCGAAGGAGCAGGTGCCGGCATGACCACTGGATTGCTCACTCCCGGTCGTGCCCGGTTCCGGTTGCCGAGAAAGCAGATACCGGTCCTGGCGACGCTCGCCCTGCTGCTGGTGATGTACGGCATCGGCGTCTCGCAGTACACGGCGTTCTCCAACGTGCAGGTCATCTTCAACGTCTTCATCGACAACGGTTTCCTGCTCGTGGTCGCGATCGGGATGACCTTCGTGATCCTCACCGGCGGCATCGACCTGTCGGTCGGGTCCGTCGTCGCGATGACGGCGATGGTGTCGGCCTGGCTGCTCCAGGAGGGCCTACCGGCGGCCCTGGTGCTCGTCATCGCCCTGCTCATCGGGCCGACGCTCGGCCTGCTGATGGGCTGCGCCATCCACTTCTTCGACATCCAGCCGTTCATCGTCACGCTCGCGGGGATGTTCTTCGCCCGGGGGATGTGCACGTTCATCTCGGGCTCGTCCATCCCGATCACGGACGGGTTCTGGACCAGGATGTCGCAGGAGAGGATCGGCGATCCCCGGGGCAACTTCGTCTCGATCAGTGTGCTGATCGCCTTCGTCGTGGTCGCTGTCGCCGCGTACACGCTGGCCTACACCCGGCTGGGCCGCAACGTGTACGCCATCGGCGGCAACCCCCAGTCGGCCCTGCTGATGGGTCTGCCGGTGGGCCGGACCAGGATCGCCGTCTACACCATCAGTGGTCTGTGCTCGGCCATCGGCGGGATCCTGCTGTCCTTCTACACCCTCTCCGGCGCGCCGCTGATCGCCGTGGGGATGGAGCTGGACGTCATCGCCGCCGTCGTCATCGGTGGCACGGTGCTCACCGGCGGCGCGGGTTACGTCTTCGGCACGGTGCTCGGCGTGCTGGTCCTCGGCGTGATCCAGACCCTCATCACCTTCGATGGGAGCCTCAACTCCTGGTGGACCAAGATCGTGATTGGCGGCCTGCTCTTCGCGTTCATCCTCCTTCAGCGCCTCATCGGAATCCGTTACAAGTGACCGCCCCTCTCGCGGAAGGCAACTCCATGGCACCACACACCGCACCCGAGATCTGGTTCCTCACCGGCAGCCAAGGCATGTACGGCGAGGAGACGCTCCGGCAGGTCGCCGAGCAGTCCCGTCAGATCGCGGCAGCGCTCGACGACTCGCCGCAGATTCCGGCCCGGGTGGTCTGGAAGCCCGTCCTGACCAACAGCGGTGAGATCCTCCAGGTCTGTCGGGACGCCGCCGCCCAGGGCGCCATCGGGGTCATCGCGTGGATGCACACCTTCTCTCCGGCGAAGATGTGGATCGCCGGTCTGGACGCGTTGCAGACGCCGCTGCTGCACCTGCACACCCAGGCCAACGTCGTGCTGCCGTGGAACGACATCGACATGGACTTCATGAACCTGAACCAGGCCGCGCACGGCGACCGCGAGTTCGGGTACATCCAGACCCGGCTCGGTGTGGCCCGCAAGACGGTGGCCGGGCACGTCAGCGACCCGCGGGTGAGCGCCCGGGTCGGCGCGTGGGCCCGCGCGGCGCTCGGCTGGTCGGCGATGCGGTCGCTGCGGCTGGCCCGTTTCGGCGACAACATGCGCGACGTGGCGGTGACCGAGGGCGACAAGGTCGAGGCGGAGCTGCGATTCGGGGTGTCGGTAAACACCTACGGCGTCAACGACCTGGTCAAGGTGGTCGGTGAGGTCACCGACGCGCAGGTGGACGACCTGGTCAAGGAGTACGAGGACACCTACCGGGTCGTTCCGGGTCTGGTCGCCGGCGGTGCGCAGCACGACTCGCTGCGGTACGCGGCCCGGCTGGAGCTGGGTATGCGCGCCTTCCTGGACGAGGGCGGGTTCCGGGCGTTCACGACGAACTTCGAGGACCTCGGTGGTCTGCGTCAGCTGCCCGGCATCGCGGTGCAGCGGTTGATGGCCGACGGGTACGGCTTCGGTGGCGAGGGTGACTGGAAGACCTCGGTGCTGGTGCACACCCTCAAGGCGATGTCGGTGGGCGTGAATGGCGGTACGTCGTTCATGGAGGACTACACCTACGACCTGACCCCCGGCCAGGAGCTGGTGCTGGGCGCCCACATGCTGGAGGTCTGCCCGACCATCGCATCTGACGTGCCGAACGTGGAGATCCACCCGTTGAGCATCGGTGGGCGGGAGGATCCGGTCCGGCTCGTCTTCGACGCCGCGCCCGGTCCGGCAGTGGTGCTCGGTCTGGCCGACATGGGGGAGCGCTTCCGGCTCGTGGCCAACGAGATCGACGTGGTCGCGCCGCCGCAGCCGCTGCGCCGGCTGCCGGTGGCCCGCGCGGTCTGGCGGCCGCGCCCCGACCTGCCCGGCTCGGCGGAGGCGTGGATCACCGCCGGCGCGCCGCACCACACCGTGCTGTCCCAGGCGGTCGGTGTGGAGGAGCTGCACGACCTGGCCGAGATGAGCCGCACCGAGCTGGTGGTCATCGACGCCGACACCCAGCCCCGTCGCTTCGCCGACGAGATCCGCTGGAACCAGGCCTACTACCGGTTGGCCCGCGGTTTCTGACCGACGCGGTCAAAGCGCCTCTTTCTGACGGGTGGCCCGTCCCTGCCCGCGGGCCGGGGCGGGCCACCCGTTCGCGCATCCGCCAGCACGACCGGCGGCCGACTGTGTTACGCCTTGACTAAGAGCATGTTATCGCTCACAGTCTATAGCCAAGACGGTCGATGTCTTTCGGTTGGTCCGGCCCGGCATGCGTCCCCGCCCCTCGGTTCCGGCAGTTCGACGCCGCAACCCGCGGGCAATCGGTGTTAGCGATCACATGATCGGGTCGTGGTCAGCTCGGTGCCCCGCCCGGCGCCGCGGACGCCGGCCCAGACCGCTCGGTTCGCGTCAGCAGAGGAGGATCATGCTTTCCATCGGTCGGGTTCCCCGGGGTGCGCCACGCCGGCGCGGGTGGATGTCGCGGCTCGTGGCCGCAGCGGCGGCGGTGCTGGTGGGCGGCGCGGTCGCGGCCGTCGCGCCCACTGCCGCGTCGGCGGCGACGGTGGACACCAACGCGTGGTACGTGTTGGTCAACCGCAACAGCGGCAAGGCTCTGGACGTGTACAACCAGGCGACGAACGACGGCGCGCGGATCACCCAGTGGTCGCGTAACGACGGCGCCTGGCAGCAGTGGCAGTTCGTGGACTCCGGTGGTGGCTACTACCGGCTGAAGTCGCGGCACTCGGGCAAGGTGCTCGACGTCTACAACTTCTCCACCAGCAACGGCGCGTCGATCGTGCAGTGGGCGGACGGCAACGGGACCAACCAGCAGTTCCGGTTGGCCGACTCGACCGGCGGCTACGTGCGGCTGATCAACCGCAACAGCAACAAGGCGGTGGAGGTGCAGAACGCCTCGACCGCCGACGGCGGCAACATCGTGCAGTACGACGACTGGGGCGGCAACAACCAGCAGTGGCAACTCGTCCCCGTCGGCGGCAGCAACCCGCCACCGTCGAGCGGCACCTACACGAACCCGGTCATCTGGCAGGACTTCGCCGACGTCGACATCATCCGGGTGGACAACGCCTACTACATGTCGGCGTCCACCATGCACTACTCCCCGGGCGCGCCGGTGCTGCGCTCGTACGACCTGGTGAACTGGGAGTTCGCCGGGCACTCCGTACCCCGGTTGGAATTCGGGTCGAAGTATGACATGAGCGGTGGCAACGCGTACGTCGACGGGATCTGGGCGTCGACGTTGAACTACCGGCCGAGCAACCGGACGTACTACTGGGCCGGGTGCATCGACTTCGCGCAGACCCACATCTACACCGCGTCCGCCGTCGACGGCACGTGGAGCAGGCACACCACCATCCCGAACTGCTACTACGACGCCGGGATGCTGATCGACGACAACGACACCATGTACGTGGCGTACGGAAACGGCACCATCAGCGTGGCGCAGCTGTCCGCCGACGGGAAGTCGCAGGTCCGCGCCCAGCAGGTGTACCAGACGCCGTCGAGCATCGGGACACTGGAGGGCGCGCGCTTCTACAAGCGCAACGGCGCCTACTACATCTGGCTCACGCGCCCGGCCAACGGCCAGTACGTGCTGAAGTCGACGAACGGTCCCTTCGGCCCGTACGAGCAGCGTCAGGTGCTGCTCAACCTGCCCGGTCCGATCTCCGGCGGCGGTGTGCCGCACCAGGGCGGGCTGGTGCAGACCCAGAACGGCGACTGGTACTACATGTCCTTCGTCGACGCGTACCCCGGTGGTCGGATGCCGGCCATGGCCCCGATCACCTGGACCAGCGACGGCTGGCCCGTGCTGCAGACGGTCAACGGCGCGTGGGGCACCTCCTACCCGAAGCCGAACCTGCCGGCGCCGCCGCGCGCGGTGAAGCCACTCACCGGCAGCGACACGTTCGCCGGCACCACCCTCGGCCCGCAGTGGGAGTGGAACCACAACCCGGACAACAGCAGATGGTCTGTCAACAACGGGCTCAACCTGCAGACCGCCACCGTCACCGGCGACCTGTACGCCGTCCGCAACACGTTGACGCACCGCATCCAGGGCCCGACCTCCACGGCCACCATCGAGCTGGACTACTCCACGATGCGCGACGGTGACCGCGCCGGCCTGGCGGTGCTGCGCAACTCGTCGGCCTGGATCGGGGTGCGGCGGGACAACGGCTCCACGCGTCTGGTGATGCAGAACGGCCTGACGATGGACGGCAACTGGAACACCACGAGCACCGGCAGCGAGGTGGCGAGCACCTCCGTCTCCGGTGGCCGGATCTGGTTGCGCGCCAACGCCGACATCAGACCCGGCTCGGGCCGGCAGGCCCGTTTCTCGTACAGCACCGACGGGGTCAACTTCACGTCGTTCGGCAACGCCCTGACCCTGGCGAACAACTGGCAGTTCTTCATGGGCTACCGGTTCGCCATCTTCAACCACGCCACCCAGGCGCTCGGTGGTGCGGTCACGGTGCGCCGGTTCGACCTGACGACACCGTGACACCAGTCACACACTGATCGGTCGACCGGTCACGAGGACTGCCCTGCTTCCCCTTCGCCAGGTGCGGTCCACGGCACCGCGTCACACCGTCGCCGGCCTGCTCCACGCCCTTTCCCGGGGCGTGGAGCGGGCCGGCGCACCTTTCCCGTTCGGGGCGCGACGCCGGACGCCGTGTGCGCGAAGGGGAAGTCCGGCGCACGGCCAGCTCGTACTTCCGTCCGCGTCGCATGGCCGAGCCGTGTCGGAGGCCTCCGCTGGCGTAGACTGTCGGCGATCCAGCGCTGGTCACCTGGGATTCAGCACCGGCGTGGTGGCTGAGCGAGGGGATCGGGCCGGGCCGCTCCAGTCGACGTCGACGGGCTGCGGCCCGGAGATGTAGCGGGGGGAGTTAAATGGCCGTCCACGGTCCCGCGATGACGGACGTTGCTCGTCTCGCCGGTGTCTCCCATCAGACGGTGTCGCGGGTGCTCAACGGGCACCCCAACGTCCGTGAGCAGACCCGGCTGCGGGTGCGCGCGGCGATCGCCGAGCTCGGCTACCGCCCGAACGGCGCGGCACGCGCGCTGGTGACCGGCCGGTCGCAGGTCATCGGTGTGGTCGCCCAGAACACGACGCTCTACGGTCCGGCGTCACTGCTGGCCGCGTTGGAGCAGACGGCCGCGGCGGAGGGTTTCGCGGTAAGCGTGGGCAGCGTGCGGGATCTGGACCACCGGTCCATCTCGGCGGCCGTCGAGCGGCACCTGTCGCACCGGGTCGCCGGCATCGTGGTCATCGCGCCTGTCGAGTCGGCCGGCGAGGCGCTGGAACGCCTGCCCAAGGACGTCCCGTTGGTCACGGTCGACGGCGATCCGAGCCGGCCGGTGCCGCTGGTGACCGTCGACCAGGTGGCGGGCGCCCGGGCGGCGACGCAGCATCTGCTCGACGCGGGGCACCGCACCGTCTGGCACGTCTCCGGGCCGTCGGACTGGTTCGACAGCGTCGGCCGGATCGACGGCTGGCGCGAGGCGCTGGTGGCCGCCGGGATCGACCCACCGCCGCTGATGCACGGGGACTGGTCGGCGGCGTCGGGTTACCGCTGTGGGCAGATGCTCGCGCGGATGCCGGAGGTCACCGCGGTCTTCACCGCCAACGACCATCTCGCGCTGGGGGTGCTGCGGGCTCTGCACGAGTTCGGTCGGCGGGTGCCGGCCGACATCAGTGTCGTCGGCTTCGACGACGTGCCGGAGGCCGCGTACTTCATTCCGCCGCTGACCACCGTCCGACCGGACTTCGACGCGGTGGCGCGGGCGAGTCTGCAGCTGCTGCTGACGCAGATCGAGTCGGGCACCGGCGGGGCGTTGCGGCAGACGGTCGCACCGACTCTGGTTGCCCGCGACAGCGTCGCCCCACCACCCAACTGACCGCACCCGGGCGGTGTGCCCGCATTCGGGTCGGCCGTCGTGGCGCTATGGCGTCCGTCGATGAGGGGTCAGCCAAGTCGATCGACGTATGACGATTCGGTGCGGCGCAGGTATTGAACGACCTGAAATCCCGCCGTAACATGATGGCCGTCACTGTTAGCGTTAACAACATTGGTGTCCGGCTATCAGTCCACGGGTCAGCGATCCCGGTCGCGGGGCGGGCGCCACCGGCAAGGAGGCTCGATGAACCGCATCACCCGAGGTCGTCGGTGGGGAAGCGTACTGGCGGCGGGACTACTGCTGGCCGGCGCCCTCGTCGGCCTGCGCGCCCCGGCGGCGCAGGCGTTGGACAACGGGGTGGCCCGCACACCTCCCATGGGTTGGAACTCCTGGAACTCGTTCGGCTGCAATATCAACGAGGCGCTGATCCGCCAGTCCGCGGACGCGATCGTCAACAGCGGAATGCGGGATCTGGGCTACCAGTACGTCGTTGTCGACGACTGCTGGTTCAACCCGAACCGGGATTCCGCAGGAAACCTCCAGGGCGACCCGGGCCGGTTCCCCAGCGGGATGAAGGCGCTCGGCGACTACCTGCACGCCCGGGGTCTGAAGTTCGGCCTCTACCAGGTGCCGGTTGACAAGACCTGCGCGCAGTACTTCAACTCCTACCCCGGCGCCACCGGCAGCCGCGGCCACGAGGCGCAGGACGCCCGCCAGTTCGCCGCCTGGGGCGTGGACTTCCTCAAGTACGACTGGTGCTCGCCGGAGGGCAGCATCAACGACCAGGTGACCACCTTCGCCAAGATGCGCGACGCGCTGGCCGCCACCGGCCGACCGATCGTCTACAGCATCAACTCCAACAGCATCCACGCCAAGACCGGCCCGCAGCGCAACTGGGGCGACGTGGCCAACATGTGGCGGACCACCGAGGACATCACCAACGCGTGGAACACCGGCCAGGCCAACGGCTACCCGATGGGCATCCAGAACATCATCGACGTGACCGTTCCGCTGGCGTCGTACGCGCGCCCGGGTGGGTTCAACGACCCGGACATGATGGAGATCGGTCGCGGCGGCATGAACGACACGGAGATGCGCAGCCACTTCGCGATGTGGGCGATCATGGCGTCGCCACTGATCGCGGGCAACGACGTGCGGAACATGGACTCCGCGACGCAGGCCATCCTCAAGAACGCCAACCTGATCGCGATCAACCAGGACTCGCTCGGGTTGCAGGGGACGCAGGTGTCGTTCGACGGCACGCGTCGGGTGCTGGCCAAGCGGCTCGCCAACGGTGACGTCGCCGTGGCCCTGTTCAACCAGGGCGCCTCGACGACGACGATCTCGACCACGGCCGCGGCCGTCGGCAAGTCCGGGACGTCGTTCACGCTTGTCGACGCGTGGACCGGCGGCACCAGCTCCAGCGGCGGGACCATCAGCGCCAGCGTCCCCGCGCACGGCACTGTGGTGTACCGGGTCAGCGGTGGCGGCACCACGACCCCGCCGCCGACCACGTCCAGCGCCCTCGCCAGCGCCGCCTCCGGTCGCTGCCTGGACGTCCCGAACAGCAGCACGACAAACGGCACCCAGCCGGTGATCTGGGACTGCAACGGCGCCGCCAACCAGAGCTGGACCAGCAACGGTCAGACCCTGCAGTCCCTCGGCAAGTGCCTGGACGCGCCGCTCAACGCCACGGCCGGCGCCAAGGTGCAGATCTGGGACTGCAACGGCGGGGCCAACCAGCGGTGGACCATCAACACCAACGGCACGATCAGCGGCGCGCAGTCCGGGCTCTGCCTGGACGTCAACAACAACGGCACGGCCAACGGCACCACGGTGATCCTCTGGACCTGCACCGCGGCGGCGAACCAACGGTGGACGCGGCGGTAGCCGGTCGGATCCGCCGGCCAACCGGGCCGCCGCGGCCCACCTGATCCACCGGCGGTGCGGGGTGCCCGCGGACGACGACGTCGTCCGCGGGCACCGGTCTGTGTGGGCCCCGCACCAGATGCGGTGCGCCTCGGTGACCGCGCTTCGAGCCGGTCGATGCCGAGGTCGCTCTTGCGCGGACGCCTCCGTTACGAGACCGTGACACCGGTATTTCGGATCAAGTGTTGACGTGCCCTATGTGAGCGCTAACACTACCCGAAAGGTGACAGTTGGCCCCGGCACTCGACGGGGGAGTCCAGAGAGGAGAGGCCCGTGGGCAGGAGATTCCTGGTTGCTCTCGGCAGCGCGGTGCTGGCGCTAAGCCTTGCGGCATGCAGTGGTGAGGGCGCCGGCAGTGGTGGCGACAAGAGCGGGGACAAGCCCGCCGACCTGACCATCGGCGTCTCGATGCCGACCCAGACCTCCGAGCGGTGGATCGCCGACGGCAATGCCGTGAAGCAGAAGCTGGAGGCCAAGGGCTACAAGGTCGAACTCCAGTACGCCGGGGACGACATCCCCACCCAGTCGCAGCAGGTCGACCAGATGATCACTCAGGGCGCTGACGTCCTGGTCATCGCCGCGATCGACGGCACCGCTCTCAACAGCCAGTTGCAGGCCGCCGCCGACGCGAAGATCCCGGTCATCTCCTACGACCGGCTGATCCGCGGCAGCAAGAACGTCGACTTCTACGTCAGCTTCGACAACTACAAGGTCGGCGTCGCCCAGGCCACCTCCCTGCTCGTCGGTCTCGGTCTGCAGAACAAGGACGGCTCGAAGGGTACGGCCAAGGGCCCGTTCAACATCGAACTGTTCGCCGGTTCGCTCGACGACAACAACACGCAGTACTTCTTCGGCGGCGCGATGGACACGCTGAAGCCGTTCGTCGACGCCGGCACGCTGCGCGTCAAGTCGGGCCAGACCAAGATCGAGCAGGTCGCCATCCTGCGGTGGCAGCAGGAGACCGCGCAGAAGCGGATGGAAGACCTGCTCACCTCCAGCTACAACGACGGCACCAAGGTCGACGGCGTGCTGTCGCCGTACGACGGCATCTCCCGCGGCATCATCACCGCCCTGCAGAACGCCGGCTACGGCAGCGCCAGCAAGAAGATCCCGGTGGTCACCGGCCAGGACGCGGAGATCGCCTCGATCAAGCTGATCAACGACGGCGTGCAGAACTCCACGGTCTTCAAGGACACCCGTCTGCTCGCCGAGCAGGCCGTGAACGCCGCCGAGGCGTTCCTGCAGAAGAAGCAGCCGCAGGCCAACGACACGAAGACGTACAACAACGGCGTCAAGGTCGTTCCGGCGTACCTGCTGCCGATCGCGACCGTCTACAAGGACGACATCAAGGCTACGCTGATCGACTCCGGCTACTGGACGGCGGAAGAGGTCGCCGCCGGTCAGGCCAAGAAGTAAGCCGTCGTCGGGCCCGGCGGTCACCGTCGGGCCCGACGCCGTGGCGTACCGCGTCCGACCTGACAGAGGACAGTGACCATGGACGACACCATCCTCGAGATGCGCCGCATCACGAAGACCTTCCCCGGGGTGACCGCGCTGGAGGACGTCTCCCTCTCGGTACGCCGGGGAGAGATCCACGCCATCTGCGGTGAGAACGGCGCCGGCAAGTCCACCCTGATGAAGGTGCTCTCCGGCGTACACCCGACCGGCTCCTACGACGGCGAGATCCTGTTCGACGGCAAGCCGGTGCAGTTCCGCGGCATCCGCGACAGCGAAGCCGACGGCATCGTCATCATCCACCAGGAGCTGGCCCTGGTGCCGTACCTGTCGATCGCGGAGAACATCTTCCTCGGCAACGAGCGGCGCGGTCGCGGTGGGCTCATCGACTGGAACCGGGCCAACGCCGAGGCGGCGCAGCTGCTGGCGTCAGTCGGGCTGCACGAGAACCCGGTGACCCCGGTCATCCAGCTCGGTGTGGGCAAGCAGCAACTGGTGGAGATCGCCAAGGCGCTGTCGAAGAAGGTGCGCCTACTCATCCTCGACGAGCCCACCGCCGCCCTCAACGACGTCGACTCCGCTCACCTGCTCGACCTGCTGCGGCAGCTGCGCGACAGGGGCATCACCTGCATCATGATCTCGCACAAGCTCAACGAGATCACCGCCATCGCCGACTCGACCACTGTCATCCGGGACGGTCGCATGGTGGAGACCCTCGACATGAAAGCCGGCGAGGTGACCCAGCAGCGGATCATCCGCGGCATGGTCGGACGGGACCTGGACAGCTTCTACCCGGACCGGGAGTCGTCCCCCGGCGAGGAGGTCCTGCGCATCGAGGACTGGACGGTGCGTCACCCCGTCCAGGACCGGAAGGTCGTCGAGGGTGTCGGCCTGTCCGTGCGCGCCGGCGAGGTCGTCGGCATCGCCGGTCTCATGGGGGCCGGCCGCACCGAGCTGGCGATGAGCGTGTTCGGCAGGTCGTACGGGCGGGACATCAGCGGCCGGCTCTTCGTGCGCGGGCGCGAGGTGCAGGCCCGTACCGTCGCCGAGGCGATCGACAACGGCATCGCGTACGTCACCGAGGACCGCAAGCGGTACGGCCTCAACCTGATCGAAGACGTCCGCCGCAACGTCTCGGCCGCCGCGCTGGACCGGCTGGCCCGGCTGGGCTGGGTGAACGGCAACGAGGAGATCAAGGTCGCCGAGACGAGCCGGCGGGAGATGAACATCAGGACCACAAGCGTCATGGCGGTGGTCGGCAAGCTCTCCGGCGGCAACCAGCAGAAGGTCGTGCTGTCGAAGTGGCTGTTCACCGACCCGGACGTGCTGATCCTGGACGAACCCACCCGTGGGATCGACGTCGGCGCCAAGTACGAGATCTACACGATCATCAATCGGCTGGTGGCCGCCGGGAAGGCGGTGATCGTCATCTCCTCGGAGCTGCCGGAGCTGCTCGGGATGTGCGACCGGATCTACACCCTCGCCGGCGGCCGGATCACCGGTGAGGTGCCGGTGGGCGAGGCGACCCAGGAGAGCCTCATGGAGCTGATGACCAAGGACAAGGAGCTCGTCGGATGACAAGCATCAAGACCCCCTCGACGGAGCGCCCGACGCCCTCGGACAGCACACCCGCCGCCAGCCTGCACACGGGGACGAGCGACCTGCGGGCGTTGGTGTTGAACAACCTGCGGCAGAGCGGGATCTACGTCGCCCTGGTCGTCATCGTGGCGCTCTTCGCGATCCTGACCGACGGGGTGTCGTTGAGCCCCGGGAACATCACCAACATCGTCCTTCAGTACTCGTACATCCTGGTCCTCGCGATCGGGATGGTCATCCTGATCATCGGCGGGCACATCGACCTGTCGGTGGGGTCGGTCGTCGCGCTGACCGGCGCGGTCTCCGCCGTCCTGGTGATCCAGCAGGGCCACCCGTGGTGGATCGGTGTGCTGGCCGCCCTGGCCGTCGGCGTGGCGGTCGGCGCGTGGCACGGGTTCTGGGTGGCGTACGCCGGCATCCCGGCGTTCATCGTGACCCTCGCCGGGATGCTGCTGTTCCGGGGCCTCACCCTGCGGGTGCTGGACAACATCTCGCTGTCGCCGTTCCCGGCCGAGTACCAGCGCGTCGCGGCGGGTTTCCTCAACGGACTGCTCGGCGGGAACGGCTTCGACGCGTTCACGCTGCTGATCGGCGCCGTCGCGGTGGCCGGCTACGCGGTGAGCGGGTTCCGCACCCGGGTCGCCCGCATCCGCTACCAGCAGCCCGTCGAGTCGTTCCCGCTGTTCGTCGCCCGGGTCGTCGCGGTCGGCGCGGTCATCATGTACTTCGCCTGGCAGTTGGCGCACGCCCGTGGTCTGCCGATCGTGCTGATCATCCTGGCGGTGCTGGTCCTGGTCTACGGCCTGCTCACCCGGCGTACCGTCTTCGGCCGTCAGGTGTACGCGATCGGCGGCAACCTCTCCGCGGCGGCGCTGTCCGGCGTGAAGGTACGCACCGTCAACTTCTGGATGTTCGTCAACATGGGCTTCCTGGCGGCGGTGGCCGGGGTCATCTACTCGTCGCGGTCCAACGGCGCCCAGCCGGCCGCCGGCAACATGTTCGAGCTGGACGCGATCGCGGCGGCCTTCATCGGCGGCGCGGCGGTCACCGGCGGCGTGGGCACCGTGGTCGGCGCGATGGTCGGTGGTCTGATCATGGCGGTGATGAGCAACGGCATGCAGCTGATGGGCGTCGACCAGTCGACCCAGTCGGTGGTCAAGGGGCTCGTGCTGCTCGTCGCCGTCGCCTTCGACGTCTACAACAAGCGCCGCGCCGGCTCGGCCCGCTGACGCCACCACCGCACGTCCGTGCCCCCTGCCCGTCGATCGGGCAGGGGGCACGCGTCGTATCAGGCGGTCAGTGGCAGGTGGCCGTGCCGCTGTCGTTGTAGGTCTGGCCGGCGACCGGCACGAACTGCCAGTCGTAGCTGCCGGCGTGCAGGGTGAACTTCAGGACCCCGTACGCCGAGCTGTTGCGTGCCTCGCTGTTGGGCTGGATGGTGCCGAAGCCGTAGTGGCTCGCGCCGCCCATCCCGGCCACGAAGCTGCGCATGCCCCGGGTGGCGTCGGCGCCACCGGCCGGGTTCATCGGCGCGAACCGCTCGTACACGTGGTTGTGGCCCCACACCACGACGTCGGCGTTGTAGTCGTAGAGCGCCTGGTACAGCGGACGCGTCGACGTCGACGGCGCGTGGTCGGAGCTGGACGTGAACAGCGGGTGGTGCCAGTACGCGAGCGTGCACGGCTTGCCGCTGGCGGCCAGGTCCGCGCGCAGCCACTGCTCCTGCGTCGACCCGGCGGACATGCTGATGTTGGAGTTCAACGACACGATGTGCCAGTTGCCGAGGTCGAAGGAGTAGTAGCCGCGACCGCTCGGGCCGGCGGCCGTACCGAAGTAGTTGTAGTAGCCGGTGGCGCCCGAGGTGTTGTAGTCGTGGTTGCCCGGCGACGGGCGGGTGCGTGCCTTGTGCCGACCCCAGGTGGGCTCGTAGTAGCTGGTGAACTGCGCCGCGGTGCCGTTGTCGTACACGTTGTCCCCGGTGGTGAAGACGGTGCCGGGGATGCTGTCCAGCAGCGCGGCGGTGGCGGTGTCGCCGGAGCCGGAGTTGGCGATGTCGCCGGCGCCCACGAACACCGGGTCACCGGACGTCGGCGGCGTCGTGGTCCCGGTGGTGACCACCAGTTGCGGCGCGTCCGCTCCGCTCTCCCGCGTGCCGTAGTAGGCGCCGTCGCCGCTGGTCGAGGTCGCGCCGAAGCTGTACGTGCCGTTGCCGGTGACCGCGGCGGTGACGTCGACCTCGTACCAGCTGGCGCTGCCGACCGCGCCGATCGAGCCGAACGTGGCGCCGTCGATGGTCGGCTGGTTGCTCCAGGTGGTGCCGGTCTCCGACCAGGTCGTGTTGGACATCCGCCGGAACGTGCCGCCGGCGTCGCTGCCGTCGTTGCCGCTGATCGTGCGCAGTCGCAGCTTGGCGCTGGTCACCGTGCCGCTGACGCCGCTGACGGTGAAGCGCAGGAACGAGCGCCGCACCGGCGAGTTGTCCACCACGATCTGTGGGGAGGTGCCGTAGTTGGTGGACGCCGTGTCGCTCTGGACATAGGTGTCGGCGACCGGCGCGAACGTCACGCTCGCCGCCGAGGCCGCGCCCGCTCCGGTCACGACGACGGCGGCCGTCGAGGCGAGCAGCACCGCGACCATCCCCAGGGTCACCGACGGGCGGGGAAATCGAATGTCCATCCAGGACTCCTTCGCTACGGGTGTGAAGCGCAAGGAATGTAGGAAGGTCGATGGGCCGGCGGGCCACGCGCGGGTGAACAGTGCGTCCCGCCAGGCGAACACCTCGGTGTTCGGGGAGCGTTCACCCACCTCACGCCCGGCCGTCACACGCGCTCCCTTGTGTCCGGTCGGACCGGTTCCGCACGATGGCTGACCGTCAGCCGTCGATCCGAGGAGATGCTCGTGTACCTGTCGACCGTCTCCCGACCGGTCACCGACCCGCCCGGGCCACGACGCCGACGGTTCGCCATGGTCAGCGGCAACGTCGTCGCGTTGGGCACGGTAAGCCTGATCACCGACGTCTCCGCCGAGATGGTCGCCGCCGTCCTGCCGCTCTACCTGGTGCTGGGACTGCACCTGAGCCCGGTGGCGTTCGGCGTGCTCGACGGCGTCCACACCGGTACCACGGCACTGCTGCGGGTCGTCGGTGGATTCGTGGCCGACCGGTTCCGGCGGCGCAAGCTGATCGCCGGAACCGGCTACGCCCTCTCGGCGGTCGCCAAGCTCGGCCTGCTGCTCGCCGGCCGGTCGGTACCGGCGATCGGCGCCGTGATCGCCGTCGACCGGCTCGGCAAGGGGATCCGCAGCGCGCCCCGCGACACGCTGATCACACTGTCCACCCCGCCCGAGGCGCTCGGGCGCGCGTTCGGGGTGCACCGGGCCATGGACAGCATCGGCGCGTTCCTCGGCCCGCTCGCCGCGTTCGCGGTCCTGCTGGCCGTCGGGCAGTCGTACGACGCGGTCTTCGTCACCAGCTTCTGCGTCGCCGCCCTGGCCGTCGTCGTGCTCGTGCTGTTCGTCCGGGAACGGCCGACCGACGGGCCGGACGACCCCAGGGTCTCCGTCCGCGAGGCGTTCGGACTGCTGCGCAGCCGGCCGGCGCGCCGGCTCGTCCTGGCGGCGGCGCTGCTCGGTCTGTCCACCATCGGCGACGGCTTCGTCTACCTGCTGCTGCAACGGCGCGAAGACCTCGGCCTGCGCTGGTTCCCGCTGCTCGCGGTCGGCACCAGCCTGGCGTACCTGCTGCTCGCCGCGCCCCTCGGGGTGCTGGCCGACCGGATCGGCCGGCTGCCGGTGGTGGTGGGCGGATACGCGGCCCTCGGTGTGACGTACCTGCTGCTGTCCGGGCCGGCGCACGGCTGGCCGATGCTCACGTTGACGCTGGCGCTGTACGGCGCTTTCTACGCGGCCACCGACGGGGTGCTCATCGCGCTCGCCGGCCCGGTGCTGCCGGCGCGACTGCGGACCACGGGGATCGCCCTCGTGCAGACCGGGCAGGCACTGGCGTACCTCGTCTCCTCGATCCTGTTCGGCCTCGCCTGGCAGGCGTGGGGGCCGCAGAACGCGGCCCGGGCCGCGGCCCTCGCGGTCGGCGTCGTTCTCGTCGGCACGCTGCTCCTGCTGGCCTCGCCGTCTCGTTCCGTCCCCCGGAGGGTGTTCCGATGACCACGATGTCGACCCGCGCGAAGATCGCCGTGGTGGCCGCCTCGGCCGTGCTGCTGGGCGCCGTGGCGGCCGGCTACGCCGCCACTGCGGCGGAACCGGCCCGGACCCCGCCACCCGCCACCGACGAACGGGCCGTCACCCTCACGCCCGGCCCGCGCCTGCTCGCCATCACCGACCGGTACGTCTCCTCGGTCGCCGCGGCCGACCCGGCCGGCCCGCGCACCGTGTCCGGTCTGGAGTGCCTGCGGGTGTACGCCGCTGCCGGCACCGGTGTCTGCCTGCGGCCGGAGACCGCCTGGTCGTACCAGGTCGTCGTGCTCGACTCCGCGCTGCGTCAGACGCGCGCCGTGAGCGTGCCGGGCCTGCCGAACCGGGCCCGGGTGTCGGCGTCCGGGCGGATGGTCTCCTGGACGACGTTCGTCGGCGGTGACTCCTACACCGCGAGCGGCTTCTCCACCCGCACCGGCATCCTCGACACCGTGACGGGTACGACAGTGCCCTCGCTGGAGGAGTTCGCGATCACGCGGGACGGCAGGGGCTACCGCAACGCGGACGTCAACTACTGGGGCGTCACCTTCACCGCCGACGACAACCGCTTCTACGCGACCCTGTCGACCCAGGGGCGGCGCTACCTCGTGCGGGGCGACCTCGCCGCCCGGACCGTGGAGACCGTGAAGGAGAACGTCGAGTGCCCCTCGCTGTCACCCGACGGCACGCGGCTGGCTTTCAAGGAGGCGATAGACGGCGACCCGGCGAAGGGCTGGCGGCTGTCGGTCCTCGACCTGGCGAGCATGCGGGTCACCGCGACGGCCGAGACGACGAGCGTCGACGACCAGGCGGCCTGGCTCGACGGCGCGACGCTGGCCTACACGCTGCGCGGGAGTGACGGCCGGCCGGACGTGTGGAGTGTCCCGGCGGACGGGTCCGGCACACCGACGCTTCTGATCCCCGGCGCGGAGTCGCCGTCGCCGCTCACCTGACGGTCAGGACACCTGACCGCCTTGGTGCGGACACGGGGCAACGCCGTGGTGGTCTGGGACGCCGACGGCGACGGCAACGGCGTCTACAACATCCAGTACCGGGTGGTGTCGCCCACCGGCGCGGTCCTCGGCTCGGGACAGGCCAATCGTTCACCGCCGCTGGCGCCGCCCGGCACGGCGAGGTCCAGGTCTCGAGCACCTCGCCGTCGCCGCGTCCCCGTGGGGCGAGGTGAGCCTCTGCTACACCGACGACAACGACGGGAACGCCTTCGACCAGGTGCTCCTCGGCCTCGGCGCGACGAGCTCCACCTGGCTCGTCCCGGCCGACGAGCTGCGCCGACGCGGGCCGCGGATGTAGGAAACCTTCGATGAGCACGTTGACTTCGATGGTTGCTACACAACAATCAGCGTCGACATCGAGATGGCCCCGGGCCGGCACCCGGCCGCCGCTCAGGCGGTCGGCGGTACGCCGAAGAGCAGGTCGAGCTGGGCGTCCAGGGCGTCCAGCGCCTGCTCGGGGGTGTACTGCCCACCCAGCAGGTAGACGCCCAGCCCCTCCATCAGCGCCAGCAGGCCGGCCGCCGCGGCGGTGTCCTTCGTGGGCAGGACGCTGGCGATGAAGCTGGTCAGCTGCGCGGTGTCCGCGCGCAGACCGGGCGCGGCCGACGGTCGTACCGCCGTGTAGGCGAGGAACGCCAACGCCACCCGGCCGTCGTCGCGGGTCCGGTCGTCGAGCGGCAGCAGCGCGGCGATCATCGTCCGGAGCAGGAGCCGGGGTGAGGGGTTCTCGCCCAGCCGCTCCACCGCCTCGGTGACCCGGACCTGGCCGCGCTCGCGGACCACGCTCAACGCGAACGCCATCATCTCGTCCTTGGTCCGGAAGTAGTGCTGGACCATCCCGGCGGACACACCGGCCGCGGTGGCCACGTGGCGCAGGCTCACCGCCTCCAGGCCCTGATCCGCGGCGACCCGCATCAGCGCGTCCGCGATGAGGGTGCGTCGCTCCTGGTGATCGACCTTCTTGGGCATGACCTCGATCGTTTCACAGTGGGTGGCCCGGACACCCCGCCCGTGGGCGGCGGCTACCGGCGGGCGGTGTCGCCCGCCGGCGTGCCCCGCGCGCTGCGCAGGAGGCCGTCGGGGTCGTCGGCGTACAGCCGGAGCTCGTTCACCGGCGCGGACCGGCCCTTCGGCAGGTCGAAGGTCAGCGGTTGGCGCAGCAGCACGTCGATGCTCGTCTGGCTGCCGACAGCGAGGTGCAGGACCTGTCGGTCTCCCTCCTGCTCGACCTGGACGGACCTGCTGGAGGGCAGCGAGCGGTAGCGCTTGCGCAGCGCCTCGATCTCCGTCCACGGGATCCAGATGTCGATGCCCGAATTGAGCCGGACCCGCAGGCCGGTGTCGCCGACGACGTGCGGATGGATCGTCATGCTGGCGAAGAGGCCGACCATCCAGAGCAGACCCCAGACGCCGAGACCCAGCACGATCCAGCGGGCGGGCCGCCACGGCACGACGTGGGTGACGATGAGGTCGAAGATCGGAATCTCGACCGCCGACAGGACGATGAAGATCCCGAGGATGGGCTTGACCACGCCGAGGTAGCCGAACGGCTCGTCGCCGGGTTCCAGTGGCAGCGGGCGGCGTCGCGTCCACAGGTAGAGGCTGCGCCACATCGCTGCCTCGGCCGTCGCCGCCTGGCGCAGCAGCTGGCCCAAGGTCGTCCCGGTGGGTGTTCCCGGCTCGGTCATCGTCGTCCTCGCGGTAGGGGTGGCGGTCATCCGAGGGTGACGGTTCCGGCGCCGCCGTCGACCGTGACGAGCTGCCCGGTGGTGATCCTCCGGGTGGCGTCCGGCACGCAGATGACGGCGGGGATTCCGTACTCCCGGGCCACGGTGGGGCCGTGGGCCATGATCGCGCCGGTGTCGGTGACCAGCGCGGCGGCGGTGAGGAAGAGCGGGGTCCAGCCGGGGTCCGTGGTCGCGGCGACCAGGACGTCGCCGGGTTCGAGGTGGGCGGTGGCCGGGTCGTGCACGACCCGGGCCGGTCCGGTCACCCGACCCGCGGACGCGCCCACGCCGACGAGCGTCCCCTCGCCGGCGGCCGTCGCCGGCAGGACCGTCTCGACGTCGGTGCCGTCGGACAGCAGCGCCACCGGCACCGACCGGCGACGCAGCTCCCGACGGTGCACGGCCCGCCGTGCGGCGACCACGCCGCGCAGATCAACACCCTGGTGTACGACGGAGTGCACCTCGTCGAGCGTCAGGAACATGATGTCGCCGCTCTGGTCCAGCAACCCGGTGCCGCGCAGGTCGGCCCCGATGAGCAGCAGTTGTCGGCGTGTCTCGCGCAGCGGGTACAACCCGGCGAACTTGCCTGCCTCGCGCAGGCCGGCCAACGACCGGGCGCGGCGCAGCAGGAATCCGGCGACGCGGCCCCGTACCGGGCGCCGACGGCGGGCGCGGGCGACCAGCTCCTCCAGCGCCGTCTCCGCCGCCGCGGCGGCGCGGTGGAAACGCTTGTCGGGGCCCTGCCTCGGATCGGTGACGCGCAGGTAGTTGGCGAGCGCCGCGAAGACCGGTGTGGGGTCTTCGGCCCAGCGGGGCACACCGAGGTCGACCTCGGCGACGCCCCGGTGGCCGTACTCGTCGAGGAACGCGGTCATGCCGATGTCGGGCAGCTTTCCGCGCAGGTGACGCGCGGCCAGCTCGTCCGGCGGGGTGTCGAGCAGGAGCTGACGGTGGTCACCCGCGCCCTGGGCGAGCCGCCACAGCGCCAGGTCCATCTCGATTGTCACGTTGTGCGGCATGCCACCCAGCACCGCGTGGATCTCGTCCGGGCCGGCGATGCCCTTGAGCAGTGCGGCCGGCAGCGCGGCGGCGAGCATCCCCGCGACGATCGGCCACATGATGGCGTCCGAGCCGTCGTCAGCGTCCCGCTCCCGCACGAAGCGCAGCCGGTCGGCGCTGGTCCGCAGGTCGGCCGGGGCGGCCGAGCGTGCCCTCATCTGCTCGACCGCCCGGAACATCCGGATCCGCGCCGTGTCCGGACGGGCCAGGGCCCGCACGATCCCCACCACCGCGCGCCCGGCCGTCCGCAGCGATGCCGCGCCCTGCCCCGCGCCGCGACCGGTGCCGCCGCTGACCGGGGCGAATCGCGGATCCGCGAGCACGTGCCGCATCACCGCCTGCGCCCGGGGGCCGAAGTCGACGGCCAGGAGCTTCACCAGTCGCCGGCGGGACGACCTGTCCCGCGCCAGGTCGGTCAGGTCGCCGTAGAGGCGACCGCCGATGTCGACGATCTCGACCCGGACGCCGAGCGCGGCGAGCATCGCGGTGATCTGCGCCCGCAGGGTCGCCATGCCCATCGGGGTGACCGGTTGCAGCATGCCCTGGACGTGCCCGAACTCCAGGTAGACGCGGGGGAGGGGCTTGTCGGTGGTCGGCGGCGCGGGGAACAGGCTGGTGATCGGTCGCGATTGCAGCAACCACAGCACGCCGTGCGCGTCGATCGCCCACTCCACGTCCTGTGGGCAGCCGAAGTGGGCCTGGAGCCGTTCGCCTGTGACGCGCAGTTCGGCCAGGTGCGCGGACGTCAGGCAGCCGGTGTCGTCCCGGTCGACGCCGTCGAGGACGTAGTGGTCCACTGTCGTCGCGCCGTCCACGACGGTGGTGCCCAGGCCCGGTGCGGCGTCGACCGCCATCTCGTCGCGGCGGCCGGTCACCGGGTTGGCGGTGAACAGCACCCCCGCCACCGTCGGTGTGACCATGCGTTGCACGACGACAGCCATCGACACCTCCTGATTGTCGATCTGGCGGGCGTCGCGGTAGGCGGTCGCGCGGTGGGTGTGCAGCGAATCCCAGCACTTGCCGATCGCGGCGATGACCTCGGTGCCGCCTGTGACGTTCAGGACGGTGTCCTGCTGTCCGGCGAAGCTGGCGTCCGGCAGGTCCTCGGCGGTGGCGCTGGAGCGTACCGCCACCGGGCCGGCGCCGAGCCTCTCGTACGCGGCGATGATCTCCGCCTCGGGGAGAACGCCGAGCCGGTGTGCCTCGGCGGTGACGCAGAAGCCCTCGGGGACGCGTTCACCCCGCCGGATCAGCTCGCCCAGCCCGACCGCCTTGCCGCCGACCAGGTTGACCAACTCGGTGGTCGCCTCGGACAACGCGATCACGTGCATGGGTGCCCCCTCGTTGCAATACGACTGAACTGCTTCCAAACGTAGCTCGTTTACGATGCGACTGCAATGTAACTGCGGTGGTGGTCACCGCGTCCCGAGGCGGGGCGTTGCCGACGTCTGCCATGCTCGGGCCGGTGACGACCGGCCGCCCCACCCGAGCCCGCACCCACCGCCGTCCCCGCAGCCGTACCGTGCGTGTCCTGCTGGCGCTCGTCGCGGCGGCGGCCCTCCTCGGCGTCGCCGTGGTCGTGGTGCCGATGCTGCGACCGGCGGGCCCTCGTCCGCTCTTCCAGATGCCGGTCGCCTGCGGTGAGACGTGGCAGCTCGGCACCTACCCCGGGCACGACGACTACGACGTCGACCTGTTCCCCACCGAGGGCGACGCCTGGGGTCGCCCGGTGGTCGCGTCCTACGCCGGGACGGTCACCGTGGCCGGCATCAACGGATCGCTGGGCGGGCGTACCCCGGAGAACCCGCAGGGTCCGCGCGGTCGCGGCGGTGGCTACTGGGTGAAGATCGACCACGGCGGCAAGTGGGAGACGCAGTACCTGCACATGCTCGAACCGCCGTTGGTCAAGGTCGGCCAGAAGGTCGCCCAGGGTGAGCAGATCGGGCGGCTCGGCAGCACCGGCAACTCCGGGGCCCCGCATCTGCACTACGAGCAGCGGCGCGGCTGGGACAAGGTGGAGACCCACTTCGACGGGGCGCCGTCGGGCATCACTACCGACGACCGCGAATACACGGTCAAGCGGACGAGCAACAACTGCCCCGCCGTCTCCTGAGGACTCCGGTTTTGCCCGACACGGCTCGGGGCACTGATCCGGGGGACAGTCCAGACGCAGTGAGGAGCCGGCCATGGCCAAGGGTGACGTCGACACGTACCACGAGGACGGGCAGTGGAAGAACAAGCCGGAGGGCAACGAGCGGGCCACCAGCACGCACGACGGGAAGGCCGACGCGCAGGCCGAGGGCCGGGAGATGGCGGCCGACCGGGGCGTCGAGCACGTGATCAAGAAGCAGGACGGCACGATCGGGGAGAAGAACACCTACCCGCGCAGCCGCGACCCTCGGGACATCGCGGGCTGACCGGTCCCCGGTCCCCTCGGACTGACCTCGTCGGCCGCGCCGACGAGGTCAGCCGCGCTTCGCGAGCCGGTCAGGCCGGCACGACGTACGGGAACGTGGCAGCGCGGGCGGCCTTCGTGGCGTCCGGCGTGAGGCCGGACGTGGTGCCGGTGTTGAGCACCAGGGAGAACATCACCTCGGGCGCGTTGTCGGCCATCGTGCGCCCGTTGCGACTCGCGAAGCCGAAGTTCGCGGCCGTGCCGACCTTGTACGACAACACGTCGGGGTAGAGCTGCCGGGCAACGCTCCAGCCGTACGCCTGCGGGTCCGGCGCGGTGCCGTTCGCCGCCACGACCCCCGCGACGGCGGTGGCGATCTCCTCCCCGCCGTCGGGCAGGTCCCTGCTGGGGTGCCGGAAGTTGGCGGGATCCGAGAAGTCGGTGTCGTGGGGCCAGAAGATCGGCCACATCATCGGGTGCCCGGCGCGGTTGATCTGCCGCCATCCGCCGGCGTCGGTGGCGAGCAGCGTACGACACCACACGCCGATCTCGGTGCCGTCGCGCAGCAGCGGCTCGTCCTGGGAGACCTCGAGGACGATCGACTCGACGGTCGTGCCGGCGAAGCTGTTCTTGGCCTGGTCGACCCGCCACGCTGAGCGGTCCACCCGCGAACCGTCCTTGACCGCGCCGTTGATGGTGGCGAGTTCGTCGAGGTCGACGAAGAAGGGGTCGGTGATCCGTCCGGCCCAGATCCGTACGTTGTCGCCGGTCGTGACCTCGCCGGTCCGCCCCTCGGCGATGGGGGTGCCCATCGCGGCGTCGTCGCGGGCGTCGGCTCCGGTGAGCTCGTACAGCTGGAGGGCCTGCCTGCCCTCGCCGTCCGGCTCGCCGAAGGCGAAACGGTAGGCCAGCTCCTCCATCTCCGCGCCGTTGAAATGGATCTTGATCTCGTAGCGCGCCTCGGCGTGGAAGCCTCGCTTGATGTCGGCCCTGGTCACCGAGCTGTTGACGTCCATGACGAACACCGTGGAGCGGTCGCCGTCGAAGACGTACAGGTCGTCGATGTAGAGCTGACCGCCCTGGGCGGCGAGGGGGGTGTCGAGATGGTGGGACATGGGCTCACTCCCGGAACGGTCGGATATGGATAATCCGAACATAGCGGGCGTGGACGAGGGCTCCTCGCCGTCGGCGGAATCCGGATCCGCTCCGGTGGGCCGGGACGCCGTGCCTGAGGGTGGGCCGCCCGAAGCCTCTCGGGCGGCCCACTCGTCGACGCCAGCGTGGTCAGATGCGGGACCACTTCTGGTTGGCCGCGCCGAGGCAGTCCCACAGGTGCAGCTTGCCCCCGTTGTTGGGGTTGGCTTCGCGTACGTCCACACACTTGTTCGCGCTCAGGTTGACCAGGTCGCCCGCGCCGTTGAGGGTGAATCGCTGGGCCGGGTTGCCATTGCAGCTGACGAGGTTGACCTCGGTGCCGTTGGCGGTACCGGCCCAGGCCGGGTCCATGCACTTGCCCATCGCGCGGACGGTCCCGTCGGAGGCGAAGGTCCACGCCTGTGCCGCGGTGGTGTTGCAGTCCCAGATCTGCAACTTGGCGCCCTCGACCGGATTCGCGCTTGGGATGTCGATGCACCGGCCGCTCTGCGCCCCCCGGATCCGGCTGGTGCCGGGGGCGGGGTCGCCTCCGCCGGAGGTGTAGCTGGACACCCGGACGTAGTCGACGAGCATCTGCTGCGGGAACTGGGTGGAGCCGTCCGGGTAGCCGGGCCAGTTGCCGCCGACCGCCACATTGAGGATCATGAAGAACGGGTGGTCGAACACCCACCGGTTGCCGCCGAGCCGGGCGGGGTCGACCCGGTGGTACTGCACCCCGTCCAGGTACCAGGTGATCGCGTTCGGCTCCCAGTCCACCTGGTAGGTGTGGAAACCGTCGGCGAGTGGAGCGCCGATGGTGCGGCTGCCGGTGATGCCTCCGCCGCCGGAGTAGCCGGGTCCGTGCACGGTGCCGTAGACGGTGTTGGGTTCCCGACCGATGTTCTCCATGACGTCGATCTCGCCCGCGTCGGGCCACCCGCCGCCGGTGCCGAGCATCCAGAACGCCGGCCAGATGCCCTGACCGCGCGGGATCTTGATGCGAGCCTCGAAGCGGCCGTACGTCTGGGTGAAGGTCGCCGCCGTCAGTAGTCGGGCCGAGGTGTACTCGCAGCGCCCGTAGTGGCACTGGTAGTTGCCGGGGTTCTCCCGGCGGGCGGTGATGACGAGATTGCCCTGGCCGTCGTGGACGGCGTTGCTGGTGCTGTTGGTGTAGTACTGCCGTTCGTTGTTGCCCCAGCCGCTGCCGCCGATGTCGAAGCGCCACTTGTTCTGGTCGACCGGGGCGCCGGCTGCGGCGTTGAACTCGTCCTGCCAGGTGATCGGGCCGATGGCGGCCTCGGCGCGGTCGGACTGCGTGGGGACGGCGAGGGCGGCGGCGGTGGTGACGAGGGCGACCGCCGCGAGGAGGAGGGGTCGGAGA
>NZ_VDFY01000155.1 GCF_006228125.1 Micromonospora orduensis
CCCCACGCCCCATCTGACGGAGGTGAACAGCGGTGAGCCTGCTGTCCGCACTGCTGCCGAAACGGCGGCCCGCCCTGCCCGAGTCGGCCACGATCCTGCCCGGTTCCCCGAACGCCGTCGAGGTCGACGGCCGACACGTGCGGGTCGGGGACGGCTACAGCGCCACTCTGGCCGTCGTCGGTTACCCGGCCGAGGTCGGCCCGGGGTGGGCCGAGCCGATTCTGTCCTACCCGGGCCTGGTCGACGCCGCCTTCCACGTCGAGCCGGTCCCGCCGGCGGTGGCCTCCGAGCGGCTGCGCAAGCAGCGCGGCCGGTTCGAGTCCTCCCGACGCCAGGACGCGGCCAAGGGTCGCCTCGACGATCCCGACCTCGACGCCGCCGCGGCCGACGCCGCCGAGCTGGCCACGCGGGTGGCCCGAGGTGAGGCCCGACTGTTTCGCCTCGGCCTGTACCTGACCGTCCACGGCGCCAGCGGCGCGTGCTGGGCGAGAGTCGGCTTCGGCATCTGCGCTGCCGACCAGGTACGGCTACAACGGGTCACCGGATCGTCTACCTCATCCAGCTCCCGACTGTGCGGTTGTCACGGACGGAGCCGGCGCTGAGTCGCTACGGGCATGCGAGGTACTTGGATACATCGTCGGCGGCTGCCTCCCCGCTGGTGATGCAGGCCGGGATGCCGATCCCGTCGTACGCTGCGCCGGCGAGGGCAAGACCGGGTGGCAGGCCGGCCCGGGCGGACGCGATCCGTTGGAGATGCCCGGTGCGGTACTGGGGGAGCGCATGCTCCCAACGCTGCACCCAGAACGCGATCGGTGGTGGGAGGTCGGCGTCGAGCAGCGTTCCCAGCTCGGTGTGAGCGTGCTCGGCGAGGGTGGTGTCGTCGTGTTGCAGTCGTTGCTGGTCGCCGGCATGGCCGAGCGAGGCTCTGATGATCACCGATGCGTCGGGCGGACCTGGTGCAGGCCACTTGCGGGTGACGAATGTTGCCGCCTTGACCAGCGTGCCCTCCGTCGGCGGCACGAGGAACCCGGACAGTTCCGGCAGTGGGGTGTCGGAGGGCAGCGCCATCGCGACGAGCGCGACGCTCGCATAGCTCAACGCGCCGACCACGGCGGAGCCGGAGGTGTCTCCGGCGCTGCGCAGCAGTCGCGAGGCCGCCGTGGCGGGTACGGCCAGCACCACCGCGTCGACGTCCTCGACGTGCCCGGCCGGCGCCGCAGCGAGCTGCAGCCGCCAGCCGTTCTCCGTTCGAGCCAGTCCGTGGACCGGCAGGCCGAGGTTGATGCGGGCGCCGCTCGCTGCGGCGGCTGCCTCGACGAGTCGGCTCAGCCCGCCGTTGATGGTGGCGAACATCGGTCGTCCGGGCACTCGCACGGTGCCGGCCTGTGCGGCTCGGACGGCCGCGGTGAGGGTGTGCTCGGTGCGTGCTGCCGCGGCGAGTGCTGGCATGGTCGCCGCGAGCGAGAGTTGGTCGGCTTGGCCTGCGTAGACGCCGCCCAGCAGCGGGTCGACCAGCCGGTTGACGACGTCGTCGCCGTAGCGTGCGCGGACCAGTGCGCCCACCGTGACGTCGTCGTGTGGGCCGAGCAGTGGTGTGCCGGTGTCGCGGTCGTCGCCGTCGTACGCGCGTGGGATGCCCATCAGCGTGCCGGCCGGGATCGGTTCGAGGCGTCCGCCGACGGCGAGGGCGGCCTGGACCGCTGAAGGGTGCACGAGCGCGTCGCCCAGACTGAGCCGTCGGGCGAGGTGTACGGCTGCGGACTCCGTTCCGTCCGGCGCGCCGGCCAGGAACGCCTCGGCGCCGCGTTCCACGGTCGCACCGGTCAGCTCACCGGTGCGCAACTTGCCGCCGAGCGCGCCGCTCTGCTCGTACACGATGATGTCGGTGTCCGGTGGCGCCTGGTCGCGGATCCGCACCGCCGCGGCCAGCCCGGTGATCCCACCGCCGATGATTGCTACGCGTTTGCGCATGGTTCTCGATACCTTCCAGACAGCACGGCGTTCTCGATACCTTCCAGACAGCACGGCTCTTTCGGCCGGGAGCCCTCAACGGGAACTGACGTCCTACGAGCCCCTTCGACCGGCTGTCGGTCGACACCCCGCGCCGAGGCTCGTCACCGGCTGGATCGGCGGAGTAGTCATCGGGTGGCCACGGCGGTGATGAGCACGAGCGTAGAAGCCACGATCTCGATGATGCCGACGTGTTTCGGTGTCAGCCGGTAGCGGGGAAGTGCGGCCGAGCGGACCAGCAAGAGAGCGACAACCGCGGCGATCGGGATGCTGAGGAAGGCCGCCACGCCCACCGCGAAGACGTGATAGATCACCGATGCCCAGTAGTACGACGCGTTTCCGCGTTCGCGGATCATGGTCTTGACGTAGAGGACCGTGCCGGTGAAGTACAGCAGGACAGCGGTGAAGGCCGGTACGACGTGGCTGATGCCGATGCCCGCGACGGTGGCTGCGACGAAGACCATGAGGCAGCTCTGGATGACGGAGGTGAGGTCGTTGAGCAGCGCCCGTTCACGGCGGCGCCGAGCGTAGAAGACGTTGAGGGCCAGCAGCAACGCGTAGGCGGGGGCATAGATCAGCAGTTGTGGTCGGACGGTGACAAGGAGCAGGCCGAGTGCGGCGGTGATCGGCCCGTACAGCAGCAGTTGCGGCTTGACGCGGGACAGCCGACGGGTCTTGATGGCCTGCAAGGCGTAGTAGGACAGCAGGTAGCCGGCGATCCAGGCGACGAGCAGTGGCAGGTGCGCCCAGTGGAACCCCGCGATCAGGACCCCGGTGAGCCAGGGGACGAGAAGCATGGCCCAGGCTCCGTGCTGCGGTGGAATGAACTGCCGTGCCGTCTTGCGGCGAGCTGGCGGCCTGCGGGTGGCAGTGCTGGTGCGTGCGGTTGTCATCTGGCGGTTCACCTGACCTGGATGGTGCCGCGGGCACCGCGTTCGGCGTCGACCATGACGTGGCTGACGAACGGGTAGTGGCCTGGTGCGGGCAAGACCGTTTCGATGAACCCGCCGGCTGCGGGGCTGAGGTCGAGTACCTGCGCGGCCCCGGGGTCGCTGCGGCGTAGCTGCCATTGGCCTTCCCGGTAGAGGGTATCGAAGTGGGCGCCGACGATGTGGAAGGCGCTGGTGCGGTTGGGTCCGGCGTTGAGCACCCAGATGCGCACGCGCTGGCCGGCGCGGGCGGTCAGCGGCCTGTGGGCGTACTGGGCGACGTAGCCGTTGAATACCACGCCGTCGGGTTGCTCGGCCTGCATCTTGGCCAGGTCTCCGAATTCGCCCTCCGCGCCCAGGTACAGCTCGGACTGGATCAGCACGTATTCGCGGTCCACGGCGGCCAGGTCGGGTGGGTCGATGATGACGGCGCCGTACATGCCGTTGCCGATGTGGTGCAGCATCGGCATGGTCGAGCAGTGGTACATCCAGATGCCGGCCTTGGTGGCGGTGAACCGGTAGGTGAGCCGTTGCCCGGGGTCGATCGGTCGCATGGGTTCGTCGGGGGCGAGCGCGCCGGCGTGGAAGTCGACGCCGTGGTCGATGCTGCCGTCGTTGATCAGGGTGATCTCGAAGGTGTCTCCGACGCGCCCGCGCAGTACCGGGCCGGGGGTGGTGCCGTTGAACGTCCACAACTTTTGCCGTACGCCTGGGGCGACGTCGCGCTGCACCTCTTGCACCCGCAGGTCCAGGCGGTGCAGCCGGCCGGTGGGCAGCACCGGCGCGTACGCGTCGCGGGCGACGAAGCCCTCGGCCGGTTCGGCCATCGCGTCGATGGCCGGCGTGCTGGAGCCCGGAGCGGCGGCGTGGTCGTGCCCGGCGGCTGCGGCCTGCTCGGCGGTGCCGGTACCGGTGGTGGTCACGGTCAGCCGCATGCCGGCCTGGCGGTGGCCGGGCAACGAGCACCAGCCCTCGACGGCGCTGCCGATGACGCCGGCGTCCAGGCGGGCGGTGTCGCCGCTTGCCAGGGTGGGGGATGTCGGGCCGGTGGCCAGGACGAGGTCGTGGCGGCGCCGGTCGTTGTTGGTCAGTTCGATGATCAGCCGGTCGCTGGCCGGGACGGTGATGGTGTCGGGGTGGAAGCGCATGCCGTCGGCGGTGACCGTCACGGTGGTGGTGTGCCCGTTCCAGGTCACGTCGGACGTAGCGGAGGCGAGTGTGGCCTGGGGGGTGGTGGTGTCACGGTCGTCTCCGGGCGAGCAGAATGCGGACGGCGGGGATGAGGAACTGCAGCAGGGCGGCGAGGATCAGCAGAGAGGTGGTGATCCGCACGTACGGCGGTGTAGGCAGGACGAAGACGGCCAGCGCGGCGTTGGCCATGGCCACCCGCTGGGCCCAGCGCCGGTCCAGCCGCTCGGTGCGTTCCCGCACGACGGCCGGGCCGCCACCCAACGCCACGGGCAGCAGGTATGCCATCGCCCCGAGCAGGGTCTGCGCGACGAAGCCGACCAGCAGCGGGACCAGCACGAAGCCGAAGCGGTCGGCCGCCACCGCCGCGCCGGGAGCGGACAGCAGCGTCCATGCGTCGACGCCGAGGGCGATGAGGAGCCAACCGCTGGCGGCGGCGATGGACCAGCCGGGGAAGGAGGCCGGTGTCTTGCGGCGGGCGGTCTGCACGGCGGGACGGCCGACGAGGACGACGGCGACGGCGATCAGTGCCAGCCCGCCGGCGGCCAGCGGCGGCCACCAGGCCAGCACTGCGAGGCCGAGCAGCGCGAGCCCGGCGACCGCGACCGGCAGCGCGCGGCGAGCGGCGGCGGTGGCGCCGTCGGCCATCCGGGCGCGCAGCACGGTCGGCCACAGCGTGAGCAGGGTGCCGAGCACGGTCAGCGTCACCCAGCCGAGCAGGTTGACGTGGGCGTGGAACAGCAGCAGCCGCGGCCGGCTGTGGTTGTCGGCGACGAGCATCCACGCGCCGACCGGCACACCAACCAACAATGTCGCCGCCGCGGCGACGTAGTAGTGCACGGTGACCGTGAAACGGGCCGGTAGGGCAGCCCGCAGCCGGGCGGCCAGCCACGCCAGGTGCGCGACGACCGCGGCGAACACCAGCCCGGCTCCGGCGACGCCCGGCCACGGCCGGTCGGTCGCGCCGCCGGCCAGAACACCGATCACGCCCGTGTTGAGCAGGGCGAGCCGCAGCGCCTCGCAGCGCCGGCCGGCCGTCGCGGGTGCGCGCAGCACCGCGGTGGTGAAGTGGGCGCTCCAGATCACGATGGCGTTGGTGACGGCGCCGAGCAGCAGCAGGTGGATGGCCAGCCACCGCCAGGACGGCAGGACCGGGTGGATCAGCGCGACGGCGACCAGCGCCGCCAGGTACGCCAGCGGCAGCATGCCGGCGCGGCGATGCCAGCGAGCCCGCCCGGTGCCGCCGGCACCACTGTCGGCTGCCGGCACATCCTGACCGAGGGTGAGTTTCATGACCCGGCCATCACGGCGGCCGGTCGACTCGGCGCAGCGGCTCGTGTCGCTGATGCAGGGTTCCGCCGCCGCGACACGGTGACGGCGCACGCGGCGAAAGCGAGCACCGCGACCACGTTGACGGTGCCGGCCCAGCGCCACACCTGTTCCATGCCTGCCGCGTCACCGAGACCGACGCGTACCAGCAGCGACGCGTGCAGCAGGCCCAGCGGGACATACAGCAGCCGGTGGTAGGGCAGGGGCCGGCGCAGCACGGCGGGCAGGATCACCGGGGCGTGCACGAAGATCATGGAAATGGTGAAGCCGAGGAAGACCGCGTGCAGCGTGGCGTCGTAGCGGGGACCGTCCAGGGCGGGGCCGGCGCCGGCCCACAGCAGCCCGGCCAACGCCAGCCATCCGTAGCCGGCCAGCAGGCCTGCGGCGATGTAGCGAGGCAGGTCTTTCGCTCGTACGGTGTGGCGGGCGACGTCGAAGACAACCAGCCAGGCTGTAATCGCGAGCAACCCGGCACCGAACAGGTGCGCTCCGGTCGCGGGCCACAGGGGGGTCGCGGTGGCACCGGTCAGGAGGGCGGCCAGGGCGGCCAGGAACCAGCGTTCGGCGCTGCGGTCGCGTATCGCGACGTGGGCAAGTTCGAGGCGTTCGCCGGCGATGGTCGCCACCACGAACACCACCATCCACGGCACGATCTCGGCGATCGGATATCCGGCCAGCCACAGCAGTGTCGCCGCGTACCAGCCGAACGCGCCGCAGGCCTGGGCGAGCAACGAGATGCCGGCCTGGCGCCGCCACAAGGCCCGGTAGATGCCGAGCAGCGCCACCGACGCCACCATGAGCAGCATCTTGCCGGCCAAGCTCGGTCCGGTCGTCACCAGCACCAGCGCGCCCGCGCCGGAACACGCCGGAGCCAGCATTCCCCAACGGGCGCCGAGCGCCACGGCGCGTTCCAGGGCGATCAGGGTGCCGACGAAGCCGAACACCATCAGCGGCCCGTGCACCCGCTCCACCGCCACCGCGGGAGCGGGCACCGCCGCGCCGAGCAGCAGCAGACCGGTGTACAGACCAGCCAGCAACGCCAGAGCCGCGGCGGCGAGCGCGGGCAGCCGCCACCGGACCGCCACCCCCGCCGAGCGGCTCATGACCTTTGCCCGGCCGGCCGTACCGGTGCCGGCAGGCGCACGACGCACGCGGCCGGCGCGCCGAAGGGTTCCAGCACCACGGACTCCCCGGGTACGCCGTCGCGGTCGAGGATGCCGCGGACCACCCCGAGGTGCAGTCCGCACATGGCGTCGGGACTCTGACCCACCAGCTCCAGGAAGGGGCAGGTGTACAGGTTCACCTGCGCGCCGTCACCGCTGTCGGGCGGCTCCCGGCGAGGGCTGAAGCCGAGCCCGTCCAGCACCGTGATCACCGAGTCGACCGGATCATCGTGGTCGGGACTCGCCTCGGCCAGGTGCCGGCCCCATCCCTGACCCACCTCGGCCGCAGCCTCGCGGACATCGCCACCGCTGCCGGACAGATGCTCCAGCAAGGCGGCGGCCAACGCCCGGTACGGCGCCGGCGCCGGGTCCGCCGCCGCCGCCCGGTACCGCCACGCGGGGCGGCCCGGCTGACCACCGCTGGCCCGTGCCTTCACCAGCAACCCGGCCTCGGTGAGCCGGTCCAGGTGCGCGCGGGTCGTGGACAGATGCTGCCCGGTCCGAGCCGCCACCTCAGCGGCCGTGACACCGCCCTCGGCCGCCCGCACCAACCGCAGGATCGTCACCCGGCTGCTCGAACCCAGCGCCCGGTGGCGCGGCGTGTCGATTGTCTCGCCACTGGGGCCTGTCCGCTGTGTTTCCATGATGGTTAACGTTATAACGCCGAACGGCATCAAAACCCTGGGAGGGTTCCATGTCACAGTCCGACCCCGTCGACGACCAGCAAGCCGCGCAGGCCGTCGTACGCCACCACAGCGAACTCGCCGCCACCCTGAACGGTCATGTCACCCGGTTGATCACCGCCGCCGACGCCGGCATCCTGCGGCAGGTATGGGCCCACCGCGACGAGCTGACGACGTGGCTGCATGACGAGCTGCTGCCGCACGCCTACGCCGAAGAGGCGTCGCTGTACCCGGCCGCCGCCGACCTGCCGGCCGGGAAACTGCTCGTCGACGGCATGCTCGGTGAACACCGCGTCATCGCCGCCCTGGTAACCGACCTGGAAACCGCAGCGTCTCCGGTCGTGGCGGCAGCCACCGCCCGCGCCCTGCAGGCGGTTTTCGCCAGCCACCTCGCCAAGGAGAACGACCTGGTCGTGCCGTTGCTGGTCGCCGCCGACGAGGTGTCGCTGGCCGGGCTACTCGACGGCATGCACGACATCATCGGCGCGGAAACCGAAGCCGGGGCCGCCGGCGGCTGCGGCTGCGGTGGTTGCGGCTGCGGCGGCGACGCCCCCGGCGCGGCGGACGGCGAGGCGCCGCCGCTTGCTATCGATCCTCGGCTCGACGTCCGCGACCTGCCGCACGACCAGCGACACGCCCGCGTCCTCGCCGCCCTCGACGCCCTGCCCGCCGACGCCGCGCTCGTCCTGATCGCCCCGCACGCTCCGCTGCCGCTTCTCGCCGAGATCGACAGCCGCTACGCGGGACAGGTGGCCGGGCAATGGCTGCAGAACGGTCCGGATGTCTGGCAGATCCGCCTGCACCGCCAGCCCGTCCCAGCCTGAACCGCCTCCACGGCCGTGCCTGGGCGGTGAGCGGACCGCCCAGGCGCCTCGGTGCGGTTGTTGCCCGGCACCGACCGGAGGCGGTGCAGCACCGGTGTTCATCGACCAGTCACCGGTGTGGCTGAGTGTTCGGCCCGGCGGCTTCCGTGGTGCCTACCACGCGATGCCGGGGCATGTGCGGGGCTGCCTTCGGCGTTGGTCATGGTGACGCTTCATCGGCCCGTTCCTGGAAAGGCTGCTCATGTGTGAGTACTGCGGCTGTCAGTCCGTCACCGCGATCGACGAACTGACGCGCGAACACGACATGGTCGTCAACATGATCGGGGACGTGCGTGCCGCCCACACCGCCGGTGATGTCGCCACGATGGCTGAGTCCGCGCGCCGGATCGCCGCCGTTCTGGGTCCGCAAACCGAGAGCAAGACGGTGTCTTCCCGGCAGCGCTGACCACCCTGAGCGGCGCCGACTGGGACAGCGTCGACGCTGTCCGTACCCGAGCGGGCAGCCTTCTTCCGGCCGGCCCAACGGTCGGTGACCGGCGATAGCACGACGCCCCGACGGCTATTTGCTTCGAGAACGCCGCCCGGCCCATCGAGCGACTGAGGGCGGATGCGTCTCCGTGGACCTCACTCGTTCGAGGGCAACAGGACCTCGGACAGTGGGCGCCGGGGCGTGGCGGCGGCGGGACGGCCGTACCCGATCCGCAGAACCATCTGCGCCCAGCGGCCCTTGGCCGTGTCGCTCAGCTGCGTACGGATCGCGGGGATCTCGACGGGCTGGCTGATCGGTGTGGTGGCGAGGTTGAGCCAGGTCGCGGTCAGAAGGACCCGCTGCAGTGCCTGCCCGGCACGGACCCAGTCCGTGCGGACATCGCCGACAGTGGTCAGCACCATGATGGTCGGATGGGTCTCGAACGTTTCGGGCGCCCTGGTGAGATGGGGTTGCAGCAACCCGAAGTCGCGGATGGGCATGATCTCCATGGCGTCCCAGGGGCCGATCGCCGATGGGGGTACGCCGTCGTGATGCTGGGTGCGGTGGGTGGTCCAGCGGGCCAGCTCCGCGCGGTATCCGCCCGTGGCTCGTTGCCGGCGGTCGGCGGCCTGAGACAGGCCGATGATCGCGTTACGGCTGACCGGATTGGCCACCGTCAGTACGGCGGCCTCGTGCCGGGCGGCGTCGATCAGCTGCTCGAGCGTGTCGGCGGGGAGTGAGGAGGAGGTGAACGGGTACCGGTTGGTGTGCCGGTGCGGAATCGCTGCGACGAGAGACTCCTCGGCAGAGCTGAGCGGTGCGGGATGTCCGACGGTCACCCGCGCCACCAGGTCCGGCTGCCCATCATCGGGAAAGATGCCGATGTCCGCCCGGTGGCCGGCCCCGCGCAGTGCCAGGGCCAGGGTGAGGACAGCCGCGCCGACGCTGATCAGCAGTTCCCGACCGGTCGGGTCGAGGACCTCCAACTGCCGGCGCGGGTCGGCGTACACGTCGACCACGCCTTCGCGGATTCGGAACAGCCATGGCTGGCTGTTGTGCAGCGACGGTGCCGTGGTAGCCGACCGGACGCAGCCCTCTATCGTCTCCCGCGTGGGCCGTGGAGGTGGGATGTCACCCGGCGGTGCGGTGCGTCTGTCGGTCATAATCTCTCCTATGGCCGGACGCCGGCGTCCCGCCGTGACTAGGGCTGCCGTCTCGCGTTGCGTCGGTCGTGGCCGACTGCCCAGGTGTCGATCACTCTGCCGTTCCGACGGTCGGTCACCTGAGCATCGGCGTGAGTTCCCAGCTACAGGAAGGGCCTTTCGACCCTATGCCGGGGCACACCGCGACATTCGTGTAGCGATCGCGTCGGGTGCTACCCCGCCCGGACGAAGCTGCCACGCCCTATCTCGGTGAGGTGTCCGATAAGAAGCGTGCCGGGCACGATGTAAGTAACCCACCTGTGGTCGACGTTTCCCGGGCTGAGGCTGCGATCGTGGCCGGTGTGACCGTGGTATCACGACGGGTTTGCACCCTTCAGAGCTGTTGCGTGGACCCGATCTATGGCGTTGCGATCGCGCGTACCGCGGTGACCAGCCGGTGGACGTGTTCGCCGCTGGTGCCCGCGCCCAAGCTCGCGCGTATCGCAGTGCTCGGCGCTGCGGTATGAGCGTCGAGGAGGTGGCGGGTCAGCGGGTGGGCGCAGAACAGCCCGGCGCGTACCCCGATGCCGTGCTCATCGGCCAGCCGCCGGGCGACCTGCGCGGAGTCGAGCCCGTCGATGGTGAAGCTGACGATCCCGACGCGCGGATGCTCAGGGGCGAACAGCCGCAGTTCCCGCACACCGGGGACGGCGGCGAGTCCGGCGCGCAACTCGCCGAGCAGGTGCTGTTCCTGCACCAGCAGGGCCTTCCAGTGCAGCGGGGTCAGGGCGGCACACACGGCGGCGAGCGCCACCGCACCGAGTAGATTCGGGGTGCCGGCCTCGTGCCGGGCAGGACCCACGGCCCAGGACGCCGTGCCGACAGAATTCACCTGGGTGGAGGCGCCGCCGCCACGCAGGTACGGCTGCGCCGCGTCGAGCCAGTCGGCGCGCCCGGCGAGGACTCCGGCGCCGAACGGTGCGTACAGCTTGTGCCCGGACACGGCGATGTAGTCGACGTCGAGGTCGGCGAGGCTGACCGGTTGGTGCGCGGCGAGCTGCGCGGCGTCGACGGCCACCCGGGCGCCGTGCCGGCGGGCGACCCGGGCGATGTCCGCGACCGGCCAGACCTCCCCGGTGACGTTGCTGGCCGCGGTGATCGCGACCAACGCCGGGCCGTGCCGGTGCAGGGCCTGGTCGATCGCCGCGACGGCCTCGTCCGGACTGCTCGGCAGTGGCAGGCGCACCACTGTTCGCCAGGGCAGCAGGTTGGCGTGGTGTTCCGCGACGAACGTCACCACCACGGTGTCGGCCGGCACGGCGCCGGCGAGCAGGTTCAGCGCGTCGGTGGTGTTACGGGTGAAGACGACCTCGTCGCCGGGGCGGCAGCCGAGGAACCGGCACACGGTTTCCCGGGCCTGCTCGTACGCCTGCGTGCACCGTGCGGACAGCACACCCGCCCCCCGGTGGACGCTGGCGTACGACGGCAACAGCCGGTTGACCGCATCGGCAGCGGAGACGGCGCACGGCGCGGTCGCCGCGATATCGAGGTTCGCGTACGGCACCGTCCGGTTACCGGTCACCGGCACGGTGATATCGGCTCCCAGCACCGGCAGCGGCACGGGCGACGGGGCAGGGCTCACCGGAGCAAGGCTCACCGGGGTAGGAAGCGGTGGCATGGCGACTCCACAAGGTGTCCGGGACCGGCACATCCCGGTCCGCGCTTGTCCCGCCTGTGTTGGCGGGACCAGGTCGTCCCCGGAGGCACCCCGCCGCGGTAGGAGGGTTGCCGGCCAGCAAGCCGGGGCTTGTCGCTGGCACTCGTGACCGTCATCCACACTACGGTGACCCGTTGCGGCGGCGGCAGGGCCGACAGTCCCCAGGAGATCGGGGTACAACGGCCCGGTCTGCGTGGGTTGTGCGGGCCGGGCGGGTGCCGCTGACGCCGGTCTGGCGACCTCATGGTCCGGTGGGTGTCCGCGGTGCGGTGAGCAGGTACCGAATGACGTCGGCGGCGGTGTAGTGGTCGCTCTGCCGGGTCAGGTGGGGCAGAAAGGCGACGTCCTGGCCGAGGGTCACCAGCGGTGGCTCGAGGTAGCCGTCGGCGCGGCGCTGGCCGAGGCCCACCGTGGCGACCAGGCCGTTGCACAGGCATCGGCTGTCGACGGTGTCCTCGACCGTTCCGCCTTTGCGCACGTACTCGTCGACCGGCTCTGCCGGGCAGCGGTGGCCGACCGTGCCGTCGTCGCGGCGAAACGGGGTGCGCAGGTAGCCGAGGTCGCACAGTCGGGGCCGGTCGGCGTAGACCTGGTCGTCGGCGACGGTGCCGGGCAGGGACACCATCTTGAACGGGAACCCCGTCGGGGACGCCCGGACGTCGTTGCGCACCACCAGCGTTCGCTCGGCCGCTTCTCGCAGCAGCTGTCGTTTCAGGTTGTCGTCGAGGCCGGATTCGCGGCACAGCGCGAACGCGGTGCCGACCTGGACGCCCGCCGCGCCCGCGGCGCGGGCCGCGAGCAGCTGTTCCGGGCTGCTCTGGCCGCCGGCGAGCCAGAACGGCAGGTTCAGCGCGGCGACCTTCGACAGATCGATGTGGTCACGCGGGCCGTACACGGGCTCGCCGTCGTCGTCGAGGGCGAGCCGGCCGCGCGGCCGGGCGCTGTGCCCACCGGCGACCGGTGCCTCCAGGACGAAGCCGTCCGGGCTGGTCACCGGGTCGCGGGCGAGGTAGAGGGCCAGGGTGGCGGAGGAGACGATGGCCAACAGCCGGGGCCGACGCAGAGGGCTCGGCGTCTCACCCAACACCTCTTGCGGGTCGAGGGTGACGTGGTGGTCGTCGCCCGGTAGAGCGCCATGCACGGTCACGGACAGCCGGACCGGCTGGTGCACGGCGAGCGCGTCCAGCAGGCGGGGGATCTCGGTGGGCAGGCCCGCACCCATCAGGACGAAGTCGACGCCGGCGAGCATGGCTCCGTACACCGCGGCCGGGGTGGCCGTTTGGATCTTCTCCAGGTAGTTGACCCCGACGGGACCGTCATGGCCTTGCTTGGCGAGGAACACCTCGACGAAGTTGGCGATGACGCTCAGTTGCTGCGCCTGGCGGCGGGACCGCAGGCTGAGTTTGGGCACCGGACGCATCGGACGGTCGGGGGGCGACCCTCCGGCAACGAAATAGCGGTCCAGTACCGCCTGCGCCAGCGCGGGCACCGGGAACCGGGCCAGGGCGCGCCGGACATGGCCGCCGTCGTCGCCGGTCTGCAGGCGACGCGCGAGCAGGGCGTCGAGAGCGACGCCGGAGACCACTCCCAGCTGCCCGGTGCGGGCCACGGCCTGGGCCAGCTGCCAGCTGGAGACGCCGACGCCCATCCCGCCTTGAATGATCGCCGGGGGACGGCTCGGGTGAGGAACCGCATTCGAGGCGCTCACCGGCACCGGTCCGCGGTTGACACGGCGGTCGGCACGGGCGGGCTGCCGGTCGTCTCGAGTGTTGGGGCTGGACCCGTACGCACCGCCATGGTGTTTGCCATCCTTGCTCTCCCGTCCTCGCCCTGGCGGCATCGGCTGTCTCCTGACGCCGGTCCGATGGGGCCGTTCGCAGCCTGCGGACACTCGCGGTGGCGCTGGCAGAGGCATAGGTCCTGTCAAGTGGGTGATCTTCGTGTCCCGGGCCTGGAGAGCCGGGACCACGGGCCGGTAGACGGCCGGCCCGGCGTCGCTGACCGCCCGGCGTTGTTGCCGTGACGGGACCTTGGACCCTGATCGGGACTGTTGTGCCGCTCTAGGGTCGGCTGCATGGAGGAACCGAGCGTCGATCGCCCGTTGGCGGGTCGCCGGTTCGCTGTGCCGATGAGCGGCCGGCATGTGCGCCGTGTCTTCGACGAGTGGTGTCGGCTTCCCTGACAGGTCACCTGATGCTGCCCGCGTGTGGTCTACGCCGGCCGCACCCGTCGTCACGGCCGATGAACCCTTGACGCGGCTCGTAACTGCCATCAGCACTCACCTGCCACCGTGGTGTGGCTATCACCTCCTCCAGAGGAACGCCCGTGTTCGAAGACATCCGCGCGGCATGCCGCCGCGATCCTGCCCTGTCCGGCATCGCTGTACTTGAAGTTCTGCTCTACCCGGGTGTGTGGGCGGTGTGGGCCCACCGGGTCGCGCATCGCCTGCATCGGTGCGGGATACCGCTGTTTCCGCGGATGGTGTCGCAGGTGATGCGGCTGTTCACCGGCATCGAGATTCATCCCGGTGCCCGGATCGGCCGCCGATTGTTCATCGACCACGGCGCCGGTGTGGTGATCGGGCAGACCGCGTGTATCGGTGACGACGTCACGATGTACCACCAGGTCACCCTCGGCGCCCGGGGCTGCCCAGCCGACAGCACGGCCGTCCAGCGTCATCCCATCGTCGGAGACCGGGTCGTGCTCGGCGTCGGCGCGACCCTGCTGGGCCCGATCCGGGTCGGCGCCGACGTCCACGTGGGGGCGCACTGCCTCGTCACCTCCGACGTTCCGGCCGGTCGCCGACTGCGTGCACCCACCGCCACCACCCAGCCCCACCACGGCGGTTCCCACCCCGTGCCCAGCCCAGTCAGGGAGCCAGCATGATCTACCACAACGTGACCGAGCTGATCGGAAACACCCCCATGGTGCGGCTGACCCGCTTCGCCGCCGACCTGCCCGCCCGCCTGCTGGCCAAAGTGGAGTCACAGAACCCGGGCGGCAGCGTCAAGGATCGCATCGCGCTGGCCATGATCGAGGCCGCCGAAGCCAGCGGCGAACTCACCGCCGGCGCGTCGATCGTGGAGGCCACCAGCGGTAACACCGGCATCGGCCTGGCCGTGGTCGCCGCCGCCCGTGGCTACCGCCTGACCCTCACCATGCCGGAGAGCATGAGCGCCGAGCGGCGGGCCGTGCTCTCCGCCTACGGCGCCCACCTGGTCCTGACGCCTGCGGCTGAGGGGATGACCGGCGCGGTCCGCCGGGCCTGGGAGATCGCCGACGAACAGCGGGCCTTCCTACCGCGCCAGTTCGACAACCCGGCCAACCCCGAAGCGCATCGCCGCAGCACGGCGCAGGAGATCTGGGCGGACACCGACGGCGACATCGACGTGCTCGTCGCCGGCATCGGCACCGGCGGCACCATCACCGGCGTCGGGCAGATCCTCAAGGAGAAGAACCCGGCCCTGCGGGTCGTCGCCGTCGAACCGGCCGAGTCGCCGGTGCTGTCCGGCGGCGCCGCCGGCCCGCACGGCATCCAGGGCATCGGGGCCGGGTTCGTGCCTGAGGTGCTCGATCCCACGGTCTATGACGAGGTCGTCCGCGTCGACGTGGATCAGGCCCGCGCCGCCGCGCGCCGGCTGGCGCGTACCGAAGGGCTGCTGGCCGGGGTGTCCAGCGGGGCGGCCTTGCACGCCGCCGTGGCGGTCGCCCGGCGGCCGGTGCATACCGGCGCCACTGTGGTGGTGCTGCTGCCCGACACCGGTGAGCGCTACCTGAGCACGCCGTTGTTCACCGTCGAAGGCTGAGCCGCGGAATCCCGGCGACACGGGCACAACGGCCCATGCCCGGCCCGAAGTGTGTGCTTAGCCTACCTAACAATGTCGGTCCGGTGCGATCGATCGCTCAAGTCGGGGGTTGTGGATGACCAGCACACGGTATGCCGGGCGGCGGCGTGGCACGAAGGTTCCGTCCGTCGTGCGAACTCTGGCCGACCTGACACCCGGTTCCCGGGCGACCGTCATCGGCGTCGTCGCAGCGGCCGCGGCTACCGTGGAGCGGCTGGTTGACCTCGGGTTCACCGTGGGCACTCTGGTGCAGGTGGTGCGCCGGGCGCCGCTGCGGGATCCGGTGATCTACCGGGTGAAGGACTACGAGGTATGTCTGCGTCGGGCGCAGGCGGCGTGCGTGCAGGTGTCCGAGGCGGACCGGTGACTGCCGCCTGCCACGACGGCGGCGCCGGCACGGTCGGTGCCGGGGTGTCGCGGATCGCGTTGATCGGTGCCCCGAACGCGGGCAAGACAAGCGTCTTCAACGCGCTGACGGGACTGCGCGGCAGGACCGGCAACTATCCCGGCGTCACCGTGTCGCGGTGCGTGGGCGTCTGCCGGGTGGGCCGGGACCGGTTCGTCATCGAGGACCTGCCGGGCTCGTACGGCTTGGAGCCGGTCAGCCCGGACGAGCAGATCATGGTCGACGTCCTTGATGGCCGCCTCGACGGGGTCGAGCGTCCGGACGCGTTGCTGGTCGTGGTCGACGCCACCACGTTGCGCCGGTCGCTGGGGTTCGTCGGGCAGGTCCTGGCCCGCGGTCTGCCGGCCGGTGTGGTCGTGACCTTCGTCGACGACCTGGCCCGCCGCCAGGGAGCACTGGACGTCGAGGCTCTCGGCCAGGCACTGGGGGTGCCGGTGTTCCCGGTGGTCGGGCACCGCGGTCACGGGATCACGCAGCTGCGTGCGGCGCTGGCCGGCTGGCCGGCGTGGCCGGTGCCGGTGCTCGCCCCGCCGGCCGACCCGGTCGAGCGCGACGCGTGGGTGGAGTCGGTCCTGGCCTTCGCCGGCTACCGTGCCGCCGAGCAGCATCGGGTGACGCAGCGGGTCGATGCCGTGTTGCTGCATCCGGTGTGGGGCACGCTGGTGTTCTTCGCGGTGATGGTGCTGTTCTTCCAAACGCTGTTCACCCTGGCGGCGCCGCTGCAGGACGCGGTGGAGGCCGGCTTCGGCCGGTTGTCGGCCCTGGTGGCAGAGCACGTCGACAACCGCTGGCTGGCGTCGCTGCTCGGGGACGCACTGATCGGCGGGGTGGGCGGCGTCCTGGTCTTCGTCCCGCAGATCATGCTGCTGTTCCTGCTCGTGTCGCTGCTCGAAGGCGTGGGCTACATGTCCCGCGCGGCGTTCCTGATGGACCGGGTGATGGCCCGCGCCGGGCTGGAGGGCCGGGCGTTCGTCGCGCTGCTGTCGTCGTTCGCCTGCGCGATCCCGGGCATCATGGCCACCCGCACCTTGCCGTCGGCCCGGGACCGGATCGCCACGATGATGGCGGCCCCGCTGATCACCTGCTCCGCACGATTGCCGGTCTACGTCCTGCTGATCGGCCTGCTGGTGGACGAATCGGCGCGGGTCGGCCCGTTCGGCACCCAGGGGCTGGTCATGTTCGGCATGTACCTGCTCGGCGCCGTCTCGGCGATGCTGGCAGCCTGGGCGTTCACCAAGCTCGGCGACCGCGGTGGCGCGCTCCTGCCGTTCTATCTGGAGATGCCGCCCTACCGGCTGCCCGCCCCGCGGTCGGTGCTGATCGCGGTGTGGAGTTCGGCCGGGTCGTTCCTCCGCAAGTGTTCCACCATCATCGTCGCCACCACGATCGCACTGTGGCTGCTGCTGAACCTGCCGCTGCACTCCGCTGCGCAGACCCACGCCGCCGGCGTGGACACGGCGACCCGGTCGCCGTGTCCGCCTACACCGTCGACCACAGCTACGCGGCCGATCTCGGCCGTCTGGTGGCACCGGTCTTCGACCCGCTCGGGTTCGACTGGCGCGTCAACGTCGGCGTGCTGTCGGCCCAGTCGGCCCGGGAGACCTTCGTCGCCACCCTCGGTCTGGTGGCCGCCGCCGAGGACCCGGAGGACCCGGCCGCCGCGCTGCGTGACATGACCTATCCCGACGGCCCGCGCGCCGGGCAGCGCGTCTTCACGCCGCCCACGGTCGCCGCGCTGCTCGTCTACTTCGCGTACGCGATGCAGTGCATGGCCACCGTCGGCGTGATCCGGCGGGAGACCGGCACCTGGAGGTGGCCCGCGGTCGCCTTCGGCTACCTCACCGTGACGGCCTGGCTGATGGCCTACCTCGCCAGGACGGTCACCGGCCTGGTCACCGGGTAGTGCGCCGTGATTCCCGTCCATCCCCAGCCGTACCCCGGCCACCCAGACCGGCTGCGCTGGATCGTCCCGGCCGGCGTGCTGACCGTCGTCGGCCCGCTCGCGGCGGTCCCGGCACCGCTGGCGGCACTGCTCACCGATGGCACTCTCGCCGAGATCGTGGTGGAGCCGACCGCGGTGGTGACAGGTCTCGGGCCCGGCCACCATTGGCCGATCGACGGGTCCCGGGTGCGTACCGCGATCCACGCGGCCCTCGACGAACCGGCCGGCTGGATCCCGGCGCACGACACCGGTGACAACGGACTCGACGCGGTGCTGTTCACACTGGCGCGGGACCTGCTCGACGGAACGGTCGGCCAGTTCGCCCGCTCCCACGGCGGCCGCATAGAGCTGGTCGGCGTGCACGACGGCGTCGTGACCGTCCGCCTTACCGGCGCCTGTCACGGCTGCCCCGCCGCCCGCATCACGCTGCACCAACGCCTCGAACGCGAACTACGCCGACGATACCCCGCCCTGCGGGCCGTCGTCGACGCCTCATCGAGTACCACAGCGTCGACCCCGAAGCCGAGTCCACGGCTCTGGTGGGAGAACCGCGACTGAGGTGGTCGCGGAAGGACAGGACACGACGACGCCGGGCTGCCGGAGTTGACCGAGTCCTCCGTCCTCGTCCAAGATTCAACGTCGCTGTGGGCAAGTCCAGTGCGCCGTCAAAGAGCCGTACTCCATACGGGTGGCGGGTATCGGTCGAGCGGCGTTGACGGTAGCCCACCGAGGGGGCTGGTTATGAGGCGCCAACACATGCCGTTGGTGCGGTACTCATGAGGTCATCCTGCCGGGCGGTGCGTGGAAACCGGCGGACGCCGCTTACCCGTGCCCTCCGTGGTCGCCGTGCCCGGATGAGGCAGCCGACGGGGTGGGAAGGACCACCGACACGCGGGCCGCCGCCGACGTCGGAGGTCGAGGGGCGTAGCTGATTCCGTTCGGCTGCTTGCCCACCTTGACGGTCGCGACCGTGGCGCGGGTCGGCAGGTCGATGACGGAGACCGTGGAGTCGTAGACGTTGGTGACCCACGCCCGTCGGCCGGTGGGATCGACGACCACGCCATGCGGGCCTGATCCGGTGGCGATACCGCCGGTGGCTGTCATGGTCGCCGTGTCGATCACCGACAGGGCGGTGCCCGGCTTATCTGCGCTGCCCTGGTCGGCCGAGAGCAGACTGCTGCCGTCCGGGGTCAGGTAGACCTGCGCCGGTGCGGCCGGCACCTCGACCCGCCCGGCAATCGTGCGCGCGTGCAGGTCGACTTTGACGACGTTCGGTGGCTGGGCGACGCTGGCGTACGCGTACCGGCTGTCCGGGGAGACGGCCACCTGGACGACAGGACCGCCGACCGGCACGGCGGCGATTTTCGTATCGGTGCGGGCGTCGATCACATCGACCGTACGGGCCTTGAGGTTGGCCACCACCAAGGTGGTGCCGTCCGGGCTGGAGCGCAGCCCGTGCGGACCGCCGCCGACGGCGATGGTGCCAGCCGGGGTCAGGTCGGCGCGGTAGACGGACACCGTACCGGCATCGTAGTTCGTGACGTAGGTCTTCTGACCGTCCGGCGTCAGCACCACGTGGGACGGGCCGGCACCGGTGGCGGCAGCATCAGCGAGGCGATACGTGGCGGTGTCCAGGACGACCACCGTGCTGGCGTGTCCGCTGACCGCGTAGACACGGTTGCCGTCCCGGTCGATTTGAACGTTGTGCGGAGCCTCGATGCCCACGACCGTGGTCACCACCGTGCTGGCGGCGGCGTCAATGACCGACAGGCTGTGCCCGCCCTCGTTGGCCACCCACACCACACCCGCAAGCCCTGCGGGCGACGGGTCCGACGTGCGCGAACTCGGGCTGGCCGTCGGGCTGTCCGCCGAAGCGCATCCTCCGGTCAGAACGGCCATCGTAGCGACACCGGCGACGGCCGTGCGCATTACCCGCACTCTCATTTGTCTCCTCCTGCGCCCCGCTCGATCTGACGGGCCGCTCCAATTGGCGCCGGACGGCGAAAGATCACCGGTACCGGTCCACGGTGACCGGGGCCGCAGCGAGATGTCGACGATCTGGTTTGGAAGCCACGGGGAGCCATGGATCCGCGACGATGCCGGCCGCGTCAAGCGCCGCGCATCGCCAGTGCAAGGAACGCTGTGCCCATCGCGGTGAACACGGCGCCCAGCGCGAACACGAGCACGGTGATCTGCCAGGCCTGGTAGGCGCCGAGTAGCGCCCCGCGCAGGCTCTGACCCATGAACGCGGTCTCGCGCAGCCGGGCCAGCCGTTCATCGGTCCGTCCGCCGGCCATCCACTCGTCGGCGATCTCGGCGTAGGTGCGCCCGCCGGTCGCCTTCGTCACGTGGGCGCCGATGAGGTCGGCGAATGCCCTGGCCTGCGTTCCGGTGTGCACCGGCGTTCCGGCGTAGCGGTGCAGTCCGGCGGGCAGGCCGTTGTCTGAAGGGAAGCTGATGCGCTGTTGAGCCAGTTCCTTGGTGATGCTTCTGCGGCCCGCCAGGCCCTGCACGATCATGGTGGGGCCAGCGACGAGAAGAACTATTGCGGTCAGCCCAAGAAGGATCTCCATCATGCTCACCAGCGTCGAGGACTCGACACCTGGGCGGCAGGGCACCAAGTCCCGCGACCGATACGGCCACAAGTCCCGTCGTGGCGACCTCTACGGGCCATCGGAGGCAAAAGGTGACGCGGGCGCGGACCTGCTCGCCGCGGCGCCGCCGGACGGAGTCATGGCAGCGGCGGCTTCGACGACCAACGGGAAGGAGCCGTTCGGCTTCAACCTCGTCATAGTCGGCGTGCCGGCGTTTACGGACACCGCGGCGACTGAGCACGAGGTGTCCGTCCGGCACGATGTCGTGGCGCCGTAGCGTCGCCTCGACGCAGACGAGCGGGCAGCCGTCCAAGGCCAGCACGGCGCGACCCGAGCGCGCGAGGCGTACCAGGGACGGCACGTCGCCGCCGAGGCCGGCGATGCAGGACATCTCGGCGGCACCGAGGCGGTCGAGCTTGATCGCGAGGGCGTTCGCCATCTGCGCAGCGCTGGAACAGCCGGAACACGAGTAGACGAGCGGCAGGTCAGCGACCGGCCGATCGGCGGGGCGTGCCGGTTGCTGTCCGCCTGGGCCGGCGTCCCCGGCTCGCTGCCCCGTTTTGCCCGTCACGACTGACCTCCGGTAGCGAGCGGATGGGCCGTCGAAGGGTCGGACCCGGCTCCCGACGCGGCCAGTGCTTCGATCAGGTCGGCGAGGTAAGGAAATGAGCCGGGCCGATAGGCGCACGCCGGTTCTTCGGCGTGGACGTCACCGGTCACCGCGTACGCCCGGGCGCGGGACCCGCCGCACACGCTCCGGAATTCACAGGCGCCGCACCGGCCTTTCAGCTGGGCGGGGTCGCGCAGGGCGGTGAACAGCGGCGCTTCCCGGTAGATGTCGACCAGTCGTTGCGAGCGGACGTCACCAGCCGGTAGCGGGAGGAAGCCGCTGGGGTGCACCTGGCCCCGGTGGCTGACGAAGACGAACCCGTTGCCGGCGCTGACTTGCAGTGGTGGCCGCCGGGGCCGCTGCCGTCCGCAGGTCAGGCCCAGGTCGTCGATGCGCTGTCGCAGCCGCCGGTACAGCGGTCCGAGGCTGAGGGCTTCGATGGCGGGTACGCCGCGGCGGGTGAGGATCGTGCGTTGCAGGCAGACCCGGCGGAAGTGGTGGGCTTCGGTGGTCTTGACCGGGATGGTTTCGCCGAGGTCGTAGAGGATGTTGAGGACGTCCTCGGTCTCGGCGGCGTCGAGGCCGGCCAACGTGCGTCCCCGGCCGGTGGGCACGAGGAAGAACACGCTCCAGAGCATGGCGCCGCGGTCGCGGATCTGGACGGCGATGTCGGGCAGGTCGTCGACGGTGCGGCGGGTGACGGTCGTGTTGATCTGGACCTTCAGGCCGAGGTCGGTGGCGTCGTGCCAGGCACGGGTGGTCAGTGCGTACACTCCGTCGACACCGCGGAATCCGTCGTGCGCCGCCGCTGCTGCGGCATCGAGGCTCAGCGAGATCGCGCGGGTGCCGGCGTCCCGCAGATCGGCGAGTGCCTGCCGGGTGAGCGTCGGGGTGCCGGAGGGCGACACCGACACGGCCAGTCCGAGTTCGGTGCCGCGGCGTACCAGGGTCATCAGGTCGGGTCGTTGGAAGGGGTCGCCGCCGGTGATGACGAACAGCGGCGCCGGATGGCCGAACTGTGCCACCTGTTCCATGAGATCGACGGCCTCGTCGGTGGTCAGTTCCTGCGGGTCGCGTCGTGGTCGGGCGGAGGCGCGGCAGTGCTGGCATGCCAGCGGGCAGGCCTGGGTCGCTTCCCAGATGACGATGAACGGCCGGTCGGCTGCGGAGTGCCGGAGCCGGCGTACATCACGGGTGCGATGGTGCGGCCTGGGATCGGGTGCGGCGCTGTCGTGCGCGATGGACGGTTCGGCAGGCGGCACAGCGGCTCCTTGATTGAGTGCAGAAGACCGTACGTGCGGAAAGGGTCGGCATCGGCTCCTGGCGACGCCGTGGCGGCTCCGGCCGTCTTCTGGTCACGCGTCCACCCTCGGTACGGCCCAGGTGACGAGGCAAGAGGAATGACGACACCAGAACGGGGGTCCAACGTCCCGAGATTTTGCGGATCTGCGGGAATCGCGGCTACGGCATCCGGCAATCTCTGAGGTATCCACTGGTGTCCGCATCTTCAGTCACCCGTGCGCGCCCTGCTGCTGAGGTCTGCGTCGGGACGTTCGGCCCTACCGCCGAGATCCGTGGTCGCTTGTGCTGGACATCTCAGTCCCGTCAGGGCTGGAACCGGCCCGACCGCAGCACGTATCGGCCGGCGCCTCGACGGCCGATACGGCGAAGGATTGTGATGGACGACCGACGCATACTGCACGAACTGTCCCGGCACGAGGCCCTACGGCTGCTGGCCGGCGTCGCCATGGGCCGGGTGGTCTTCACGCAGCGGGCGCTGCCAGCAATCCGCCCGGTGAACCACATCCTCGACCAGGGAGATGTCATCATCCGGACCAGTCTCGCCTCGTCGGTCGCCGACACCGTTATCCGCCGGCCGGACACGGTGGTCGCCTACGAGGCGGACCTGATCGACCCGGATACCCGACAAGGATGGAGCGTGGTCGTCACCGGTATCGCCCGCCTGGTCGACAACGCCCAGGACCGGACGCGGTACGAGGCGTTGTTGCGCCCCTGGGTGCAGAACCAGGCCGACGGTGTGCTGCGCATCCGTCCGGACATCGTCACTGGCTTCCGGCTTACGCCCCCTGACTGACCTCACCGCCTCAACCGTGCCGCAGGGCGGTCCGGCGCAGGACCAACGACCCTGTTCGCTCGACATAAACGTGGCACAAGCTGGAGTTAACCGGCATCTTGAGGGAGAGCATCTATGAAGTCAGCTGTGGTGTCGCCCCAGCGAGTCGTCGCGCGGGTGAGCCTGTCGTCGCGTGACCGGTGCAGGAGGCGACCGTGAAGCGATTGACAGTCGCCGCCACGGTGGCCGCCCTCATGTTGACCGGATGCGCGTCACGCAGCGACGGCACCACCGAAATTACGCCCAGCGGTGCTGTGGCATCGGCAGATGCCACAGCGCTGTTAGCCGAATATGGGCTGGCGGGTAAGGACACGGTGCAGGTCATCGACCACCTTGACCGGTTGACCCTCGAGCAGCGCCCGGCTGCCGATCTCAAGGCGTCGGTACGCCCGCACGAACTCGTGCTCTCCCGCGGCGGGCGGCAGGCCAGCCTCGCTGTCCCCGGCGACCGTTTCTATCTGTCGGTGGCCCCGTACGTGAACAAAACCCACGACTGCTTCCATCACTCGCTGACCACCTGCAAGGGGGAGCTGGCCGCCGAGGACGTAGGAGTCCGCATCGTGGACGAGACCCACGACGAAGTCCTCCTCGACGAGGTGCGGACAACCTTCGCCAACGGATTCGTCGGCTTCTGGCTGCCCCGCGACATCAACGGCATCCTGCAGATCACCTATGGCAGCAAGTCCGGCCGGACGAAGATCACCACTGCCAAGGAGTCGCCGACCTGCCTGACCACGCTGCGCCTGACCTGACACCGCTCAGTGCGAGCATCGCCGTTGCTGTCGCCCGGCACCCGGCCGCTGGCCGACGAAAGGCTGCCAGGCCGAGATGGCGCTGCAGCCGAACACGCAGGCCGGGCTACACCGAACCAGAAACTCCGACGCGAAAGTGGATGACGGGAATGGGTAAGCAGCAGCGAGCGACATCCCGCAAGGCTCAGGCGGCCATCGTCGCGCAGCGCGGCAGGCAGATCAACTGGGTGCTCACAGTCGGCGGATTGATCATCGTCGGTCTGGTGGCCGCTATCGGGATCGTGGCGTTCAACGCCACGAACAACGACGAGCCCACCGCCGGCAGCGGAAAGCTGGTCACTCCAGCCAATCTCACCTCGACCGGGGCGATCCCGGTGGGCAAGCCGGCCGCGCCGGTGACCGTGGAGATCGTCCTGGACTACATGTGCCCGGCCTGTGGCAAGTTCGAGCAGGCCAACGGCGGCGAACTGGACCGGCTCATCCAGGCCGGCACGACAAAGGTCGAATTGCGGCCGATCTCGTTCCTGGACCGCACCTCGCAAGGCACCAGGTACTCCACCCGGGCCGCCAACGCGATGGCCACCGTCGCCGACCGCGCCCCGGACAAGGTGTGGGCGTTCAACAATGCCCTCTACGACAGTCAGCCCCAGGAAGGCACCCGCGGGCTCAGCAACCAGCAGATCGCCGACCTGGCCATCCAGGCCGGAGTCGGCCAGGCCGTGGTCGACGCGTTCGACGAGCGCATCTTCGAACCATGGGTCGCCAATGTCACCGAAGCCGCGTTCGCCTCCGGCGTGCAGGGCACCCCGACCGTGAAGATCAACGGCACGGTGTTCGAAGGCGACGTGTACCGCCCGGGTCCGCTGACCCAGGCCATCGAAGCCGCAGCCAAGAGCGGCACATAGTGACCGAACTGCTGACCACGCTGCACCGGATCAGGCACGCCAACGCCTGGATCTTCGGCACCATGCTCGTTTCGTCGGTGCTGAGCCTGATCGCCTCGTTCGTGCTGTCGGTCGACGCTGTCAAACTCGCCGCCGACCCCACCGCGGAGCTGTCCTGCAACATCAACCAGGTGATCAGCTGCGGCACGGTCGCCGCGGCCTGGCAATCGCAGCTGCTCGGATTCCCGAACGCGTTCCTCGGGTTGATCGCCGAACCGGTGGTGATCACCATCGCGGCGGCCTGCCTGGGCGGCGTGCGGTTCCCGCGCTGGTTCATGTTCGCCGCACAGGTCGTCTACGCCATCGGGTTCGGATTCGCGTACTGGCTGTTCTACCAATCGATGTTCCACATCGGCGCGCTGTGCCCGTGGTGCCTGCTGGTCACCATCTCCACCACCCTGGTGTTCGCCACCCTGACCCACGTCAACATCCGCGACAACAACCTGTTCCTGCCGGCCCGGCTGCAGACCGCTCTGGCCAGCGGGCTGCGGGCGAACCTGGACCTTGTCATCGTGGTGATCTGGTTGCTGATCGTGGTGCTCGCGGTCGTGGTCAAGTACGGCGACCTGCTGTTCGGATAAGTCAGCACACCTGCGCGACGCGTCCTGATTCGGCTTGCATCACCGAACTGAGCGAACGCCGCTGACAAGGCGACGAAGAGTCTGCAGACGTCGGCGCAACTTGCCCTGACGCCGACGCATGGTATTGGAGATTTAGTCGACCTGAATGTACACGATGGGTGAGTTCCTCGTCACCACGAAGCCGTCGAACAGCGCCCACACTCCATGTCCGAGGCGAGGCCTGCGCGGTCGGCGAGCACCAACGGCGTTCGTCGCTCCGCCACCGCGGCAGGCAACGGCACCGATTATTGCCGAACGGCCTGGCGGACTCGGCCGCATGGCGGTGTGACAAGGTGCGCTCATGGGAAAATCGTCACTGACCGCCCTCGCCCGCCAGCAACTCATCATCGCGCGCGACGCTTCCAGCGGGCGCAGCGCGTCAACGGTGTACGGCGGTCATGAGCACACCCTGCGCCAAACCTTGATCGTGCTGCTAGCCGGCCGCCGGTTGGACGAGCACGAGAACCCTGGTGAAGCCACCGTGCATGTGCTGCTGGGGCGGGTTCGTCTGAGCTCTGGTGACGTCGCGTGGGAAGGCTCGGCCGGTGACCTCATCGTCGTGCCCGACGCCCGGCACGCACTCGAAGCGCTTGAGGACTGCGCTGTGCTGCTCACCGTGGCCAAGCACAACTGAGACGACCACGATCCTCGACACGACGACGAGTGAAACGCCCCGCCTGCACGGTGTGGACAGGCGCTCTCGCTTGCCTGGTTGCCTTGACCTGCGCGAAATCCAAAATCCAGCACAATCCAGGGACGTGTTGGTATCGTCCGCGGCAACGACGCTGTCGCCCGGCGACGCTGTGGTTCTGGTCGTCTCACATGCGCCCCGCCCGCCCTCGCCGAGATCGAGGGCCCGCTCCGGCGGGCAGATCCGTGCCCGATCGTGCAGTCCGGGCCTGAGGTGGGGCAGGTGTGCCTGGAAGGTCTGGCTGTGGTCGCCTGACCCCGTCCTCCTCCGGCCGGACCCTGTCTCAACGACGAATGTAGGACTAGGGAACAAAGACCCTGTTCGGCCGGACGGAAAGCGGAAACCCTGGCAGGGATGTCGCGCCGGACGACCTGAGCCGATGGCGACCCGGCAGCTGCGACGCTAAGGACAGTGGAGACGACAATGAGCACACGGGGTCCCCGGGCAGTCTCGCCGGGCGCAGCGCAGGCAACCGGTGGGCAGCGGACGGTGATGCTGGTCCTGGCCACCGTCGGGTTCGCCGTCAACTTCTGGGCTTGGGCCCTGCTCAGCCCACTGGCCCCGAAGTTCAAAGACGTGCTGCAGCTCAGCGCGTTCCAACAGGCTCTGCTGGTCGCGGTCCCGGTCGTGGTCGGCTCGGTGGGCCGGATCCCGGTCGGGGCATTGACGGACCGGTTCGGCGGCCGGATCATGTTCCCGCTGGTCTCCCTGACGACGATCGTCCCGGTGCTGTATCTGGGTCTGTCCGGGCACACCTCACTGACAGGCCTGCTGGTGGGCGGGTTCTTCCTCGGTATCGGCGGCACCGCGTTCGCCGTCGGCGTGCCGTTCGTCAACGCCTGGTTCCCGCCGGAGCGGCGAGGGTTGGCGATCGGCGTGTTCGGCGCCGGCATGGGCGGCACCGCGATCAGCGCGCTGACCACCGTCAAACTCGTCACCGCCGGAGCGACCGCGACCCCGTTCGTGGTCACCGCGATCGCCCTGGGTGTTTACGCGGCACTGGCTGCACTGCTCCTGCGCGACGCACCCGGCCGGACCCTGCCGGCGGGAACACTGTCACGGCGACTGGCTGACACCGCACGTCTGCGGGTCACCCGGCAGGCGGCCGCCCTGTACGCCGTCCTCTTCGGCGGCTACGTCGCGTTCTCCGTCTACCTGCCCGCCTACCTCAAGACCGCCTACGGGCTCACCCAGGCCGACGCCGCCAACCGGATGGCCGGCTTCGTGCTGCTCGCGGTGGTGATGCGCCCGTTCGGCGGCTGGCTGGCCGACCGCTTCGCCCCCACCCGCGTCCTGGCCGCATCGCTCGCCGTGGTGGTTGTCGGCGCGGCTGTACAGGCGTTCACCCCCGGTCTCGCGCCGCTGGGCACGATCGCTTTCCTGTCCATGGCCGCCGCATTGGGTGCCGGCAGCGGCGCGACCTTCGCCCTGGTCGCCCTGCTGGCACCGCAGAATCAGGTCGGCTCGGTCACCGGCATCGTCGGCGCAGCCGGCGGACTCGGCGGGTTCGTCCCACCACTGATCATGGGCGCTCTCTACGGCCAATACGGCTCCTACGCCCTGGGCCTGGCAGCCCTCGCCGTCGTCGCACTCGCCGCGTTGGCGCTGACCGTCACCGCTGTCGCCAAGAACGTCAGCCAAACGTCCGTCGGCGCCCAGAGCCACCCGATCCACCGCACCTCAGGCAAGGGAAGTACCGCTCATGTGTGAATACTGCGGGTGCCAAGCCGTGACCGCGATCGACGACCTGACCCGCGAACACGACCTGGTCGTCAACCTCATCGGCGAGGTCCGTACCGCCCACGCCGCTACCGACACCGCTCGCATGGCAGAACTGGCCCGGCAGATCACCGACGTCCTCGAACCACACACGTATGTCGAGGAACAGGGCCTGTTCCCGGTGCTGGCGGCAGACTTCCCCGACCACGTCACGGTCCTGCAAGCCGAGCACCGGCACATCGAAGCGGTCCTGGGTGAAACCGCCGACGGCGTGCCCGCCGACCCGAGCTGGCCCGGCCGGCTCGTCGAGACCCTGGACCTGCTCCGCGAGCACATCCTCAAAGAGCAGGACGGCGTCTTTCCTGCCGCTCTGGCCAGCCTGAACCCTGAAGACTGGGACGCTATCGACACCATCCGGGCGACGGTAGGCACATTGTTGCCCGCTCCCGGTCGCTGATCACATGTCCTACACCCGAATGTTCTGTTCCAGTGACTGTCCCGGGTCGGTTTCGTGCCACCGTTGATCATGCGCTTCGCCAATGGCCGCACCGACTCGTATGCCATCGGGCTGTGGCGGCTGTCGGCAACCGCGCCCTTGACCCTGCTGCCGACCCTGACCGTCGTACGCCGGACGGCGCGTCGACACGACGAGGAGATGTCCATCTCATGACGACCGCCCAGAACCCCCGCGACCACACCGGCACTGCGGAGGAACCCTCTGATCGGCCGGGTTTGGACGGTCCGCTGGGCGAGGCCCTGGTGCGCACCCGTCGCTACTTCACCAAGGGCACGGTCTCCGATGACCTGCGGACCCTCACGAAGCGGGGTGGTCGTCAGGCCGACGACTTCTATCGGGACCGGTGGAGCCATGACAAGGTGGTCCGCTCGACGCACGGGGTGAACTGCACGGGGTCCTGCTCGTGGAAGGTCTACGTCAAGGACGGCATCATCACCTGGGAGACCCAGCAGACCGACTACCCGTCGGTCGGCCCGGATTCCCCGGAGTACGAACCCCGCGGCTGCCCGCGCGGCGCGGCGTTCTCCTGGTACACCTACTCGCCGACCCGCGTCCGCTATCCCTATGTCCGCGGCGTCCTGCTCCAGATGTTCCGGGAGGCCAAGAAGCAGCACGACGGTGATCCGGTGCGCGCGTGGGAGCACATCGTGGAGAATCCGCGGCGGGCGAAGGCCTACAAGTCCGCCCGCGGCAAAGGCGGCCTGGTGCGCGCCACCTGGGAGGAGGCCTGCGAGATCGTCGCCGCCGCGCATGTCCACACGATCAAGAAGTACGGTCCCGACCGGGTGGCCGGCTTCTCGCCCATTCCGGCGATGTCGATGGTCTCGCACGCGTCGGGTGCGCGATTCATGAATCTGGTCGGTGGCTCGATGCTGAGCTTCTACGACTGGTACGCCGATCTCCCGGTCGCCTCCCCGCAGGTCTTCGGTGACCAGACCGACGTTCCGGAGTCGGGCGACTGGTGGAACGCCGGCTACTTGATCATGTGGGGCTCCAATCTCCCGGTCACCCGTACCCCCGACGCACACTGGATGACCGAGGCCCGATACCGCGGCCAGAAGGTGATCGCGGTCGCGCCCGACTACGCCGACAACGTGAAGTTCGCCGACGAGTGGCTGCCCGCCCGACCGGGCACCGACGGCGCGTTGGCCATGGCGATGGGCCACGTCGTGCTCAAGGAGTTCTTCGTCGACCGGCAGACGCCGTATTTCACCGAGTACGTCAAGACCTACACCGACCTGCCGCACTTGGTGAAGCTCGACGACGCTGGTGACGGCGCCTTCACCGCGGGTAAGTTCCTGACGGCCGCCGACCTGGCCCCCACCGTCGCGGCGCAGGAGAACTCCGCCTTCAAGACCGTTCTCATCGACGCCCGCACCGGTGAGCCGGTCGTCCCGAACGGCTCGCTCGGTCACCGGTTCGGCGACGCCGGTATCGGCCGGTGGAATCTTGACCTCGGTGATGTCGACCCGCAGCTCTCCCTGCTGGAAGGTGCCGAGGAGACGGTTCTGGTGCGGATGCCACGCTTCGACACTGCGGATGGCGCGGCCGCGGACCTGCCCCGCGGCGTCCCGGTTCGCCGGGTCGACGGGCACCTCGTCACCACGGTCTTCGACCTGCTGCTCGCGCAGTACGGCGTCGGCCGGGACGGCCTGCCGGGGGAGTGGGCCCGCGGCTACGACGACGCGACCGCGCCGTACACCCCCGCCTGGCAGGAGGTGATAACCGGTGTCAAGGCCGCCACTGCGGCCCGGATCGGGCGGGAGTTCGCCGCGAACGCCGAGGAGTCGCGTGGTCGATCGATGATCGTCATGGGGGCCGGCACGAATCACTGGTTCCACTCCGACACGATCTACCGTGCGTTCCTGACCCTGACCAACCTCACCGGATGCCAGGGGGTCAACGGCGGCGGCTGGGCGCACTACGTCGGGCAGGAGAAGGTCCGCCCGATCACGGGCTACACACAGATCGCCAACGCCCTCGACTGGAACCGCCCGCCCCGCAACATGGTCCAGACGGCGTTCTGGTACTTGCACACCAACCAGTTCCGGTACGACCAGTTCGGCGCCGACACCCTCGCCGCCACCACCGGCAAAGGCCAGCTGGCCGGCAAATCCACGGCCGATGTCATCGCTCAGAGCGCGCGGATGGGCTGGATGCCGTCCTACCCTACGTTCGACCGCAACCCGCTCGACCTCAGCGACGATGCGGCCGAGGCCGGCAAGCCGGTGGGCGCGTACATCGTCGAGCAGCTCCAGTCCGGCGGGCTCAACTTCGCCGGTGAGGACCCCGACGCACCCCAGAACTACCCGCGCATCCTCTCCATCTGGCGGGCCAACCTGCTCGGCTCGTCCGGAAAGGGCAACGAATACTTCCTCAAGCACCTGCTCGGCACCGATTCGTCGGTACGGGCGACGGAGACATCGGAGGAGAAACGCCCGGTCGACGTCACCTGGCGGGACGAGGCCCCCGAGGGCAAACTCGACCTGCTGATGACGATCGACTTCCGGCAGACCAGTACCACGATCTTCTCCGACGTCGTTCTCCCGGCGGCAACCTGGTACGAGAAGCACGACCTCAACACCACTGACATGCATCCCTTCGTGCACTCCTTCAACCCGGCGATCGCGCCTCCGTGGCAGACCCGGACCGACTGGGACGCCTGGCAGGGCATCGCATCGAAGTTCAGCGAGCTCGCCGCCACCCACCTCGGCGTCCGTAAGGACGTCGTCGCGGTCCCCCTCACCCACGACACCGCGGACGCGATGGCCAACCCACACGGGGTCGTACGCGACTGGAAGAAGGGCGAGTGCGAGCCGGTTCCCGGCGTCACCATGCCCAAGCTCGTCGAGGTCGAACGCGACTACGGCGCGGTCGCCGAAAAAATGAACGCACTCGGCCCCCTGGTCGACACCCTCGGTGCCACCACCAAGGGCGTCACTTTCGAGCTGGGCAAACAGGTCGAATACCTACGGCGCAAGAACGGCGCCGTGCGCGGTGGCGTGGCCGACGGCCGCCCGTCGCTGAAGAAGGACGTCAACGTCTGTGAAGCGATCCTGGCCATGTCCGGGACCACCAACGGGCATCTGGCCACCCAGGGCTTCAAGACGCTCGAGAAGCGCACCGGTGTCCGGCTGGCTGACCTCGCCGAGGAGCACGAAGGCAAGCAGATCACCTTCGCCGACACCCAGGGGCCCCCGGTTCCGGTGATCACCTCACCGGAGTGGTCGGGCTCCGAGACAGGTGGGCGACGGTACTCGCCGTTCACCATCAACGTGGAACGCAAGAAGCCCTGGCATACCCTGACCGGCCGGATGCACTTCTACCTCGATCACGACTGGATGACCGAGCTCGGCGAAGGGCTGCCCGTCTACCGGCCACCGCTCAACATGGCGGCACTGTTCTCCGAACCGGTGCTCGGCAACGTCTCCGACGGGACGGGAGCCGGCGAGGTCGAAGGGCTCACGGTGCGGTACCTGACCCCGCACAACAAGTGGTCCATCCACTCGGAGTACCAGGACAACCTGTTCATGCTGTCGCTCTCCCGCGGAGGCCAGAACATCTGGATCAGCGACCGCGACGCGGCCAAGGTCGGCATCCAGGACAACGACTGGATCGAGGCGGTCAACCGCAACGGCGTCGTGGTCGCCCGGGCGATCGTGTCCCACCGGATGCCCGAGGGCACGGTGTACATGTACCACGCCCAGGACCGGTTGATCGACGTACCGATCGCCGAGACCTCCGGCAAACGAGGCGGCATCCACAACTCCCTCACCCGGATCCTGGTGAAGCCGTCCCACATCATCGGCGGCTACGCCCAGCTCACGTTCGCGTTCAACTACCTCGGCCCGACCGGCAACCAACGCGACGAGGTCACGGTCATCCGCAAGCGCTCACAAAACGTGGAGTACTGACATGCGCGTCATGGCCCAGATGGCGATGGTGATGAACCTCGACAAGTGCATCGGCTGCCACACCTGCTCGGTGACCTGCAAACAGGCGTGGACCAACCGCACCGGCACCGAGTACATCTGGTTCAACAACGTGGAGACCCGCCCCGGTCTCGGCTACCCCCGGACGTACGAGGACCAGGAGAAGTGGAAGGGCGGCTGGGAGCTCAACAAGCGCGGCAGGCTGGTACTCAAGGGAGGCGGGCGGTTCAAGAAGCTCCTCACGATCTTCTCCAACCCCAAGCTCCCCTCGATCGGGGAGTACTACGAACCATGGACCTATGACTACTCCACACTCACCGACGCCCCCGCTCAGGAGCACACACCGGTCGCGCGCCCGAAATCGCTGATCTCCGGCAAGGACATGAAGATCGAGTGGTCGGCCAACTGGGACGACGACCTCGGCGGATCCACCGCGACCGCGCACCGTGACCCGATGCTGAAGAAGATCAGCGACAAGGTGAAGTTCGAATTCGAGCAGACCTTCATGTTCTACCTGCCGCGGATCTGCGAGCACTGCCTCAACCCGTCGTGCGCGGCGTCCTGCCCCAGCGGGGCGATCTACAAGCGTGCGGAGGACGGCATCGTCCTGGTCGACCAGGACAAGTGCCGGGGCTGGCGGATGTGCGTGTCCGGCTGCCCGTACAAGAAGATCTACTTCAACCACAAAACCGGCAAGGCCGAGAAGTGTACGTTCTGCTTCCCGCGGATCGAGGTCGGCCTGCCGACCGTCTGCTCCGAGACGTGCGTCGGCCGGCTGCGCTACATCGGCCTGATGCTCTACGACGCCGACAAGGTCCTCGAGGCGGCGTCGACCGAGGACGACCACGGACTCTACGAGGCACAACGTGAGGTCTTCCTGGACCCGTTCGACCCCGACGTCATGCGGGAGGCGGAGAAGGCAGGGATCGCCCGCGACTGGATCGAGGCCGCGCAACGCTCCCCGATCTACGCCCTGATCAACACCTACCGGGTCGCGCTGCCGCTGCACCCGGAATACCGCACGATGCCGATGGTCTGGTACATCCCACCGCTGTCGCCCGTGGTGGACGTCGTGCAGGAGACCGGTGAGGACGCAGAGGACAAGGGCAACCTGTTCGCCGCGATCGACGCCCTGCGCATCCCCATCGAATATCTCGCGGAGCTCTTCACCGCGGGCGATGTCGGACCGGTCGACGCCGTGCTCAAAAAGCTGGCCGCCATGCGCTGCTACATGCGCGACATCAACATGGGCCGCGACCCCGACGGCGCCATCCCGGCCGCCGTCGGGATGAGCGAGGAAGACATGTACGACATGTACCGGCTCCTCGCGATCGCCAAGTACGACGAGCGCTACGTCATCCCTCCGGCGCACGCCGAGCAGGCGCACTCCCTGGAAGAACTCGCGACCGAGTGCTCGGTCTCCGCGTACGGCGGCGGGCAACAGGACCTCTTCGGCGAGGGCTCCGGCGCACCGACGCCGATCGCCGTCGAGAACTTCCAAATGCTTCAGGACCGCCAGACAGCCGACACGCTCGCATCGCCCACCGACAAGGGCGCGCGGGTCAACCTCCTGAACTGGGACGGCAAGGGCTCACCCCCGGGACTCTTCCCGCCGAGGAAGACCGACTCATGAACCGCCGACCGAAGGCCGGCCTCGCACCGCACCAGCTGACGATCACATGGCAGTCGGTGTCGCTGCTGCTCGACTACCCTGAGCCCGAGATGCTGGCGCGCCTCGACCTGATCCGGGACGCCTCGCAGCAGTTGCCGGTGACCATCGGAGAATCGATCCGCGGGTTCGCGGACCACCTGGCACAGACACCCCTGCCGCAGCTGCAGGCCGAATACGTCAAGACGTTCGACAACCGTCGCCGCTGCAACCTGTTCCTGACCTACTTCGCCCACGGCGACACCCGCAAGCGCGGACTGGCCCTGCTGCGGTTCAAGCAGACCTACCTCAGCGCCGGCTACGAGCTCGACGACACGGAGTTGCCCGATCACCTCTGCGTGGTGCTGGAGTTCGCCGCGACCGTAGATCAGGAGCGGGGCCGGAGCCTGATCCTCGATCACCGGGCCGGGCTGGAACTGCTGCGTGTCTCGCTCGCCGATCTGTCCTCGCCATGGGCGGCCCTGATCGACGTGGTCTCGGCGACCCTGCCGGCGCTGCGGGGTGACGAGCGGGATGCCGTACGCCGTCTCGCCGCCGAAGGCCCCCCGGAAGAGGAAGTGGGACTGGCACCGTTCGCCGCACCGCAGTTCAGCGCCGGCACCGCGCCGAAACCGACCCTCTTGCCCACGCCGTCATTCCCAGGAGCACGCCGATGAACGAGTTCCTCTTCGTCGTGGTGCCCTACATCTGCCTGACGACCTTCGTCGTAGGGCACCTGTGGCGCTACCGCTATGACAAGTTCGGGTGGACCACCCGGTCGAGCCAGCTCTACGAGAACCGCCTACTGCGCATCGGAAGTCCACTGTTCCACTTCGGAATGCTCGGAGTCGTCGGTGGCCACATCATCGGTCTCCTCGTGCCGCAGTCGTGGACGGACGCGGTCGGGATCAGCGAGCACAGCTATCACGTCGTGGCCGTCACGGGCGGTCTGCTCGCCGGCGCCGCGGCGCTGGTCGGAATGGTGATCCTGATCTACCGCCGCCGCACGGTCGGTCCCGTCTTCTCCGCGACCACCCGCATGGACAAAGTCATGTATGCGTTCCTCGCGGTCGTGATCGCGCTCGGAATGTGGAACACCATCGCCGGCTCGATCATGACCGTCGGTGGTGAGTACAACTACCGCGAGGGCGTCTCGGTCTGGTACCGCTCCTTCCTAGCCTTCCAACCCGACGCCAGCCTGATGGCGACGGCCCCACTGGGCTTCCAGCTGCACGCACTGTTCGCCTTCGGCCTCTTCGCACTGTGGCCCTTCACCCGGCTCGTACACGTCTTCAGCGCACCCGTGGGCTACCTGACCCGCCCCTACATCGTCTACCGCACCCGTGACGACCAGCTGGGCAGCCACCGGCCCCGGCGCGGCTGGGACCGAATCTCACAATGAGCCCTCGGACGCGCGTCTCTGATGTCGGCGAGCACGCCGTCGACCCGTGCGAGGGCACCGTCGAGACCGGAACACCGGTCCGGGAGGTCATGCTTCGGCACCCGAAGACTCTTTCCGCTCGTGCTTCGATCACGCGGGCACATGCAGCCTTGAGCAACGACCATGTGCACCTGGTGCTGTTGACCGAAGGCAGCAGGCTTGCCGGGACCTTGACCCGGGCCGACCTCCCGCCGCCGGGGACCCTCGGTCCGGCACTGGACTGGTCGACGCTCGTGGGCCGTACCGTGTCACCGGGCACTCCGATGACTGTGGTGCACGACTTGATGATCAGTCAGGGAACCCGACGCGTGGCCGTGGTCGACGCAGACGGATCGCTGCTCGGCCTGATGTGCCTCAAACAACGTAGGACAGGATTCTGCTCCGACGCCGACGTCGAAGCCCGGTCACGAAGCCGTGACGAGGTGACGTCTCAGCGCGTCCGCTCATCGGCTGACTCGAGAATGGGCAGTGAGTAGCAGCGTCGGGCTGTCATGAAGCTTGCTCCGGGGTCGTGGTAGCGGGCAGCGCACAGGCCCGGCCCACGGGCCCGGCCCAAGGACATCCGACGGGGCGTGGTAGGTGCTCATGCCGCTGACGGAGGCTGGCCTTGGGTAGCGAGCCGCTGTTGCACTCGGTGGACTGCGGAGCGTAGGAGGGGTTCGCGCTGGGCGTGGACGGCCGCGTTGGGGGAGTCGGGGCCGTGTCGGTGCAGCATGTCGGCCAGGCGGTGCTCGACGGTCATGATCCGCCCATTGGGGCCGACGGTCTGATCGGCGTAGATCAGCGCGTCGCTGACCGGTGAGGTTTCCCGGGGGAAGCGGTCGATCTCAGCGGCGAGCCCTCGGGCTCGGGCTACGAGCAGCGCTGCGGAGTGGTGCGCGACCAGGCCGGCTATTCGGCTCGGCCACCCCGCGGCGTGCAGGTGGCGGGCGCCATCGACCGGGTGGAAGCCGATGTCGCGCAGCTCGGCGGCGTACCCGATGTCGTGCATCCACGCCGCCGCGAGCAGGATGTCGGCTTCGCTGTGCGACCCGGCGGTATCGGCCACCTCTTCGGCCCGCCGCGCCACCCCGATCGTGTGCCGCCAGCGCTCGGGCAGATCTGCCAGGAGCCGCTGGGCAAGGTCACGGGCGCGGTGGACATCACCGGTGGGGCCGTGAACGCCGGTCATAGCCCCAGAGTAACGACACGACTACGCTGGCGGGTGAACGTGAGGTGACGACCATCGCCGCTCACCGCCAGAACCGCAACCCTGACCATCCCCTCGATTCGACGGCCGGCGTCTCGAGACCAGCCCACACGCCTCTGCAGACGTGACGGTTTCGTGACCACGTGAATTCTTCGTCGCGATGGTCGACGGCATGTGGGCAGGGTCGTAGCCTGACCGTTCGGGAAAGCCACGGGTAACGGAAGGTAACGCGATGAGCGGTGCGACGCTCGATGTGCAGACCAGTCCGGACGGCACCCTGGTCATCCATCCCCACGGCGTCCTCGATGCCGACAACACAGTCCAGTTACGGCGCACGATCGTGCACGCCGTGCGCCGGGTACGACCGCTGCGACTGGTCATCAACCTGAGCGACCTGCAAGACCTCGATGCCATCAACCTCGGCGCTCTCGCCGCCGCCTGCGACCTCGGTGACGACCACCAGGTCAAGGTCTTTCTCGACTACTGCTCACCGATGATCGCCCAGCGCCTCGCCGCCGCTGGCGTCCCCAGTCACCGCCTTCGCCAGCACGTACGCGCGGCCTAAGCCGACCCGCGACTCGCCCGATACTCGGGGGCGGTGTTCACAGTCCAGTCGCCTCCGGCCGGGCACCAACTTGCCGTAGTTGCCTGAACCGGTGCGGATACGCCCCCGCGGCCAAGCCCGGCAGCCTAACCAAAGTTGTTCCAACCCGCCTGCGAGTCCGTTGTCCGCCCGCCTCTTGATCGCACAGCCATCCCGGCGTTAAGCGGGCCTTCAGCTGTAGTCATACGGTGTTCATTCCGATGAACTAATGTCCCCGCCGCTGCGCTGCCAAGCTGGTGCACGAGGGTCACGCTGGTGCACCGGGAGGCGAGGTCACATGTCGAGCACCGGGGCGCCACCTGCGGCCGAGCCTGCACTGGTGCGCAGGCTGGGCCTCGCCGACGCGGTCATCGTGGGGCTGGGATCGATGCTGGGCGCGGGAGTCTTCGCCGCGTTCGGGCCAGCGGCGGCCGTCGCCGGGTCGGGGCTGCTTATCGCGCTCGGGATCGCCGCTGTCCTGGCGTACTTCAATGCCACCGCGTCGGCGCGGCTGGCTGCCCGGTATCCCCAGTCCGGCGGCAGTTACCTGTACGGCCGGGAACGCCTCGGTCCGGTGTGGGGATTCATCGCCGGGTGGGGCTTCGTCATCGGTAAGACGGCGAGCTGCGCGGCGATGGCGCTGACCGTCGGCGCGTACACCTGGCCGGAGCACCAGCAACTCATCGCCGCCGGCGCTGTGCTGGCCGTCACGGCGGTCAACTATCTCGGCGTGGCCAAAACGGCTCTTATCACCCGCATCCTGGTGGCATTGACCCTCGCGGCGCTGACGGCAGTGGTCATCGCCACCCTCGGCGGCGGGACGGCTGACCCGGACAACCTGACCGGCTGGACCGTCGGCGGCCCGCTCGGCATCGCGCAGGCTGCCGGGTTGTTGTTCTTCGCGTTCGCCGGGTACGCCCGCATCGCGACCCTCGGCGAGGAGGTCCGCGACCCCCAACGCACGATCCCGATCGCCGTCCCCCTCGCCCTGGGCATCGTGGTGGCCATCTACGCCCTCGTCGCGTTCAGCGCGCTGCTCGCGGTCGGCCCCGAGGAACTCGCTGCTACCAGTGCCCCACTGGCCGCCGCCGCAGCGGCAGGTGACCTTGGCTGGTTGGCCGGCGCCGTCCGGATCGGCGGAGCCGTGGCCAGCCTCGGCGTGCTGGTGGCGTTACTGGCCGGGATCGGGCGGACCGCCTTGGCCATGGCCCGCGACCACGAACTACCCGGGTGGCTTGGTGCGATCCACCCCCGCTACCGGGTTCCACACCGCGCCGAGATCCTGCTAGGGCTGACCATCACCGCGATCGTGCTGATCGTCGACGTCCGGACCGCGATCGGGTTCTCCAGCTTCGCGATCCTCATCTACTACGCCATCGCCAACGCAGCCGCCTTCACCTTGACCGGCCCGCATCAACGGTGGCTGCGACCCATGACCGCCCTCGGCTTCCTCGGTTGCCTCGCGCTCGCGGCGACCTTGCCCGGCGCCAGCGTCGTGGCCGGAGCCGCAGTCCTCGCCGTGGGCGTTGTCGGCCGGGCGGTCATCCAGAGATGGCCACCCTCCAGCAACCGTTCCTGAATTGGCGGGCTCAGGGTGGGCCGGAATCCGCGCCGCCCGGTTGTGGCTGGGTGCGCTCACGGAATCGCACCGTGACGCATGGCTCGGTGCCTGCTTGGCGGTTGGCGGTGGGGGCGGCAACGGTCAACGGTGCCCCCGTTTACCCCCCGAAAACCCTTGCCAAGGGTCCACAGCGCGTCACAAGCGTTGATAAGTTCACGATTGCATCTGTGCAGGTCAGGGGCGAATTTTGACTATTGATGACGAGTTAGAAAGCGTGACGGTCGGTAAGAGGGGGTCAGGGGTTCAAATCCCCTCAGCTCCACCACGAAACAGCAGGTCAAGGGCGGGTTCTCGGATGCCGAGGGCTCGCCCATCGCGTTATCGGGAGCGTGGCGTTCCCGATCAGCCCCGCGTTGGCGGCTAGTAGTGGTCGTCGATCGGTCGGCGAGCCTCGTCGAACAGCGCCGGGCCTTCGTACCGCACCGGGGGCAGCGGCGGCGTGGCCGGCTTGACCTGCTCGAACTGTTCGGCGGACAGGGCGTACACCACCCGGCCGAGGCCGGAGCGGTCGATCGCGGTCGCGCACATCGGGCAGGGTTGGCAGCTCGTGTACATGGTGGTGCCGGCCGCGACGTCGGGGGCGAGTTCCCGGGCGGCCCAGCGGGCGAGCTTGAGTTCCGGGTGGGCGGTGATGTCCGAGTCGGAGACCACTGTGTTGTGGTCCTCGATGAGGATCGTGCCGTCCGCGCCGACGAGCAGTGAGCCGAACGGCCGCTCGCCGGATGCCCCGGCCTCGTCGGCCAGGTGTACGGCGCGGCGGAGAAACTTCTCGTCGTCAGGTGTCATCGGTCCTCCTGGGATCTGCGGTACGCGGCCACGGCCGCGAGGGTCTGCCATGCGCGTCCGGGTTGGCGGATCTCGGTCAGGTCGCCGTTGAACGGGTCGAGCACCACCGTCTCGGCGCCGAGCAGTCGGATCCGGTCGAGGTCGGCGAGGATCTGCTCGATGGTGCCGACACCGGCGAGCCGGTCCGGGGCGGTGACCGGTTCGCGGGTTTCCTGGAGCGCGATGCGCGGCGTCATCGGGGGTGCCTGGCGACCCAGTTCGTCGGCGATGGCCTGGAGTCGCCCCGTCGCCTCCGTCAGCCATCCCGGCGTGAACCGCAGCGGGTGCCAGGCGTCGCCGAGTCGTACCGCGCGACGCATGCCGGCGTCGCTGTTGCCGCCGACCCAGATGGGGATCGGCTCCGTGTCGTAGTCGTCGGTGTCGCTCCAGGCGTCACGCATGGCGTGCAGGTAGTCGTCCGTGAGCGCGCCGCGCCGCCGGAACGGCACGCCGAGCGCCTCGAACTCCTGCCGGGCCCAGCCGACGCCGACGCCGAGGACGAGCCGACCGCCGCTGAGCCGGTTGAGGTTCGCCGCCATCCGCGCGGTGAGCAGCGGGTGCCGGTACGGGACGATGAGCACCGTGGTGCCCAGCCGGATCCGGCGGGTCAACCCAGCCAGCCAGGACAGCGTGGTGAACGGCTCGTAGAACGGCGCGGGATACTGCTCGGCCACGTCCGGGGTCACCGCGATGTGGTCGGAGACCATCAGCAGGTCGAAACCGAGGCCCTCGACTGTCTGCGCCCACTGCCGCAGCATCTCGGGATCGGTGCCGGGGGCGAAGTTCGGGACGTTCACGCCAATCAGCACGGGTTCAGGCTAGTCAGCGGACATCCGGCTTGTGAACATCATTCCCACGGACGTGGCCGCGCGGCCGGCTCGACGGGCACGGTACCGAGCGATGTGGCGATCACTGTCGTAACCGTAGCGAGGAGAGCGGCTAGCATCCGGGATCTCGACGTGAGGAGCCCGGATGACAGCCACGACCCGGACCCGGTTCGGCCTCGTCGGCAGCGGTTGGCGGGGTGAGTTCTTCCTGCGCCTGGCCCGACTTCTGCCCGAGCGGTTCCACGCGACCGGGGTGGTCACGCGTACCGCGTCGCGCGGTGACGTGGTGACGGCCGGGTGGGGTGTGCGGACCTTCCGCACGACGGCGGAGCTGCTCGCCCACGAGCGGCCGGACTTCGTCATCGTGTCGGTGCCCTGGTCGGTGACGCCCGAGGTGACCCGTGAGCTGGTCGCGGCCGGCGTGCCGGTGCTTGCCGAGACGCCGCCCGCCCCCGATGTGGCGGGGCTGCGGTCGCTCTGGTCGGACGTCGGCGGCAGCGGTCTGGTGCAGGTCGCCGAGCAGTACCTGCTGATGCCCGGGCACGCCGCCCGCCTGGAGGTGATCCGCGCCGGGGTGGTCGGCGAGCCGACCTCGGTGCAGATCTCCTCGACGCACCTCTACCACGCCGTGTCGCTGATCCGTGGCCTGCTCGGCGTCTGGTACGACGCCGCCGAGGTCAGCGCGCGGGCGTTCGTCGCGCCGCTGGCCAACCCGCTGTCGCCCGCCGGCTGGAGTGGCGACAGCACCCCGCGGCAGCTCAGCACCACCCTCGCGACAATCGACTTCGGCGGGCGGATGGGGCTGTACGACTTCACCGACAACCAGTGGTGGAACCCGCTGCGTACCCGTCGGCTGGTGGTCCGGGGGTCGCTCGGCGAGCTGGTCGACGACCGGGTCGTCCGCCTGGTCGACCCGACCACGCCTGTGGAGTCGGCCCTGGTCCGGCGGCAGACCGGCACCGACCTGAACCTCGAAGGGCTCGACCTGAAGCACATCAGCTTCGATGGCCGCGTCGTCTACCGCAATCCGTTCGTCGGCAGTGAATGTCCGACGACGACATCGCGGTGGCGGACATCCTCGCTCGTACCGGCGCGTGGGCGCGGGACGAGGGTCCGGCGCCCTACCCGCTGGCCGAGGCGTGCCAGGACCACCTGGTCAGCCTCGCCATCGAGGAATCGGTACGCACCGGCCAGCCGGTCGTCACCGCCGAGGAGGCGTGGGCGCGGTAGTCCCTCGTACTGTCCGCCATCCGACCCGTGGCAACCGGGGCCGGGCCGTGCCTGTGTAGCGGATACCAGGCCGATGCCCGGGATGCCGGGCACAACACGGGGAGTGGAAATGACTCGCATCGCTCGACGCACGATTCTCGGCGGCGTGGCCGCCGGGCTGTTGGCCACCTCGCTCGGCGTCGCCGTCTCCGGTACGGCGACCGCCGCGCCGGTGGGCGCCTGCACGATCAGCACGCTGCCGTACCCGGCCGACACGTACCGCGCCGAGGCGAACGCCGTCGACCCGACGGGACGCTTCGTCGCCGGTGCCGCCCTGCGGGTCGATGACAGTGGCAACCAGTCCCTGCTGCTGGTCTGGGACCGTAACCGGCTCACCACGATCGAGTCGCCGATCCTCGGCGACGTCGTCGACGTCAACGCGCACGGTGTCGTCGTCGGCAACGGCTGGACCGGTGGCATCGGCCAGCCGTGGCGGTACCGCGACGGCCGTGTCGAGCAGTTGCCGGTGGTGCCGTCCTCCGGCGTCTTCGTGACGGGCATCAACAACGCCGGCGACATCGTCGGTCACGGCTCGGACGTCGCCACCGGGGAGAGCTTCGCGCTGCGCTGGCCGGCCGCCCGGCCGGGCACGGTCGAGGTGCTCGCCGCCCCGGCCGGTGCCATGGCCCAGGCGATCACCGCGAACGGCACCATCGTCGGTAACGCCGGGGCGTGGGGCAGCTGGTCGGCCTGGGTCCGTCGCCCCAACGGCCGGATCGACACCCTCGGGGCGTCGGGCGCGCGGACGGCGGTGGTCGTCGCGGCGGCCGGGCACTGGGCGGTCGGACAGGTCGACCTCGGCGGCAACAGCCTGCCCAATGTGCGGTGGGACCTGCGGGACGGCTCGTACGCGGCGCTCGACGAGCAGCTGACACTGGTGACGGACGTCAACGCAAGGGGCGTGGTCGTGGGCGGTGACCGGGTCGCGCGCGGCACCACCTCCCGGGCCCTGCCGGGCGGCGACGGAGCGGCCATCGGTGCCCGGTCCATCTCCGACGCCGGCACCATCGTGGGATTCCGCAACGACGACCGGGTCACCCCGGTCCGCTGGACAGGTTGCTGATCCCACCTCGTACAACAGTGGGGCCGGACGGGCCGGCCCCACTGTCGTACGTCAGGGCTTCCAGGAGCCGGCGGTCTCGAACTGGTGCTGGTACTCCAGCACCCCCGAGGTGTCGTGCACGTCGAACACGACGCTGCCGGTGCGCCTGCTGCCGGCCGTGAGGTCGGTGCCGGCGGGCATCGGCTTACCGCAGCCGGAGAACACCCCACCGACCGCGTTCTTCTCGGTGCCGTCGGCGGCGACCCACTGGAAGAAGAGCGGGTTCGCCGAGCCGGTGCCCCTGGTCACCGTCACCGTCACGTCGGCGATCACGTACATGCCCTCGTCCGGCTTGAGACCGTAGGACGTGCAGGGCTTGGTGGCGGTGCTGAACTTCGTCACGGTGATCTCGACGGTGCCGTCGTCGCCATCGATGACCAGGGTGTCCCCGGCCGACATGTTCCGGGTGTCGCCGTTGGCCGACCGTGGGGTCGGCTTCGGCGGGTCAGCCGGTTGCTGGTCGACGCCCCGGGTCACATCCGGTGTGGGCAGCGCCTCGGTCACCTGGTTCCCGGCACGGTTCGCGCCGATGACCGCCGCCACGATGCCTCCGGCGCAGCAGAGCAGGGTGAGCAGGGCCGCCGTGACCGCGACGGCCACGACAGTCGTCTTGGAGTTCTTCGGCGGCGCGGGCGGGGGCATGGTGAGCGGGTAACCGGAACCGCCGGCCGCCGGGTACGCGCCCCCGGAGAACGGCGGCGGTGGCCACGTCTGGTCCGGTGCGGGGGCGGTCGCGAACGGCGGCTGCGGTGTCGGCGGTGCCCACTGGTCCGATGTGCCCGGCTGCGGTGTCGCCGGGATCGCCTGCGTCGGCGGTTCCGGGTTCGGCTGCTGAGGGTCCTGCGGCCCGACGGGGGGCTGGGGGTGGGTCACCGTACTCCTTGGCGCCTCGGTACGTGCGGTTCGGGAACCCGCCGACGTTACCGTGCGTCGTCGACCGTCCTGTCGTCGCGCCGGAGCGCGTCCACATCCGGCCGAAACCGGCCAGGATGGACACTCGGAGGGTCAGCGTGGCAGCAGGACGGCGGCGGTGCGGGCCAACCCGTCGGCGACGACGAACCGCCCGCTGATCGTCGCCGGCGGGTCGACGACGTCGGCCGCGTCCACCCGGGCCGGTGCGATGCGGGCCGTGAACGTGCCGGCGTCCGGGTCCACCTCCAGCCGAGCGTCGTGGAAGTCGAGCCAGCTCCCGACGATCGGGTACCAGACCTTGTAGACGGTCTCCTTGGCGCTGAAGAACACGACAGGCCAGGAGGTGCCGGCGGGGAGCTGTGCGCAGGCCTCCTCCTCCTCGGGCAGCAGCACGAGTCGGCGTACCCCCTCGTTGATCTCGCGGTGCTGCTCGGCGTCCATCCCGACGGACCGGATGTCGGTGCTGCGCGCGGCCGCGGCGGCGCAGTAGCCGGTGGTGTGGGTGATGCTGCCGACCACCCCGGCCGGCCAGACGGGCGCGCGGTCGGCGGCGGCCGGGACGGCCGTCGGCGGGAGCCCCAGGACGGCCATCGCCCGGCGGGCGCAGACCCGCCCGGCCGTGAAGTCCCGTCGGCGGGCCTGCACCGCCTGTTCGCTGAGGCCTGCCTGTTCGGCGGCGAGCAGTTCGCCGGCCCAGTCGTCGGCGGTGGCGACTGCCACAGCGACCGACGGCGGCAGGAGGTCACGCACAACAGCCCCCTACCGACGGGTAGTAGCGAGGCGCACGCTCAACCGTCAAATTTCCGACTCCCACGACCGCCGAAGGTACCGCAAAGATGTAACACCGGAGGGACGCGTCGCGCCCTTCCTGATGGCTCCGGGGGGACCACCATCAACTACTGGCCGGGCACGGCAGCCGCCAGTCCGTGGACATCTGGAGAGGACATGCGATGACCGATGGTGCGGAACGGCCGGGGGGGCGGGTTGACGATCACGCCCCGACGACCCCCGGCTGGAGCTGCGGCTCCTGCGGTGACGAGTGGCCGTGCGCGACGAAGCGCAGCCGGCTGCTGGCGGAGTACGGGGGTGACCGGGCGATGCTCAGCGTCTATCTGGGCTCCTGTCTCGCCGCCGCCACGGAGGATCTGCGCGCCGCCCCGGTGATGTCGCTCCAGGACCGGTTCATCGGCTGGCTGCCACGCGGCACGCGACGCGCCTGAAGACGCCGGTGGCCCCGCCGTCGGGCGGGGCCACCGGGCGGGCGGGCCGGCTCAGGCGCGCCGGGGCCGCCGGGTCAGGGCGAAACCCACTACCCCGGCCACCGCGGCGAGCACGCCGCCGACGCCGGTCCAGATCCAGCGCGAGCCGAGATCCGGCAGCCAGTCCGCGGGCCCGTCGCCGTCGTCGTCGGCCTCCGGGTCCACCGGGGGTACGGCGTTGAGCACCGTGCCCGCCTTGGTGTTCGGCACCAGCGGCGCGGCCAGTTCGCCGTCGTCGGCCGAGGCGCCCCGGTCGGCGATGGTGCCGACCAGCAGGTCGACGTCGATCGGCGCGCCCAGGTCCGGCTCCGGCAGGTCGATCACGGAGAGCCGGATGACGTACGTGCCGGGCAGCGGATCGGCCGACCACGGCTCCGCCCAGGGGCGTACCTCCCGCAGCGTGCAGCCCAGCGCCACGCTCGACGTCTGCGCGTCCACGGTCGGGGTCTGCGCCCCGGCGGTGCACGCCTGACGCCGGCGCAGCCCGTCGAAGACGTCGACGGTCCAGGTGGAGGCGCCGCCGCGCGCCTTGGGGAAGGTGACGGTGGCGTTGATCTCGTGCACCTGACCGGCCGTCGCGGGAAACGACCAGTAGAGATGGTCGCCGATCGAGGCGTCCACCCGTACCGGCTGACCGGCGGTGATCGGGGTGGCGCTGAGGAACGACGTGCCGGCCCGGTTGACCGGCGTGGCGCCCGGCGAGGGGGTCGGTGCGGCGGCGGCCGCGGCGGGCAGCAGCGTGGCCCCACCGGCGGCGAGCAGCGCCGCCATCGACCGGAGCAGTGCGGTACGCATCAGTTCTCCCTCCAGGTGGCGACCCACCAGCGGGTGAGCAGTCCGGCGAGCAGGCCGGTGAGCAGTCCGGCCACGGTGAGCAGGACGAGCAGCATCCAGCCCCGGCCGAGGTCCGGTCCGTTCGGTGCGGGCGCGGCGGCGACCACGTCGATGGTCAGCTCCACCGGCATGCCGGGGGTCGCGGCGGTGCCGGGGCGCGCGGCGAACGAGTTGCTCACCACGAGGCACACGGTGGTCGGCTCCACGACCGGCGTCGAGGTCTCCTCGGCCTCGGTGGCGTCCTCGTCGTCGGCGGTGGCCGACCAGCGCAGCCCGGCGGAGAGCACGTCGGCCCGTCCGCTGCCGGCGTCCGCGCCGCGGACCAGTTCCCGGCCGTCGGCCGCGGTGGCCCGCAGCAGCACGCCGTAGTCCCGGTTCACCGGCCGGTCCAGCGCCATGCTCACCGATGCGCGCAGCTCCTGGCCGGGGCGCACCGGCACCCGGTACCAGCGGTGCTCGGAGAACGCCTCCCGGTCGGCGTACACACCGGGGGCGAGCAGCGGCGCCGACGCGCAGGCGTTCGCGCCGCCGACCACTGTCGGCGCCCGGGTGTGGGTGTCGCCGGCGCGTTCGACGAGTTGTTTGATCCGGCCGGTCAGCTCCTCGGCGCTCTGCGCGGCGGTGTACGTGCCGCCGGTCGCCCCGGCGATGCACAGCAGCTGCCGGCGGACCTTCTCGTCGGGTGCCAGGCCGAGGGTGTCCACCACCAGGCTGGTGCCCTGGGCGGCCAGTTCCCGGGCCACCTCGCACGGGTCCGGCGGGGCGCAGGTGTCCTCCCCGTCGGTGATCAGCACGATCCGGCGGGTGGTGGCCCCGGTGCCCAGGTCCTGCGCGGCGGAGCGCAGCGCCAGCCCGACCGGCGTGAACCCGGTCGGTCGAAGTGTCGCCACGGCCGCCTTGGCCGCCGACCGGTCGACCGGGCCGACCGGCACGATCTGCTGGGTGTCCTGGCAGCCGACCTTCTTGTCCTTGCCCTTGTACGTCGCGCCGAGCACCCGGATGCCGAGCTGGGTCTCCGCCGGCAGCGCGTCGACCACCTCGTTGAACGCCTGCTGCGCGACCGAGATCCGGCTACGTCCGTCGATGTCGGCGGCCCGCATCGAGCCGCTGACGTCGAGCACCAGTTCGACCCGGGGCGGCTCGGCCACCGGCTCCTCGTCGTCGGCCGCCGCCGGGGCGGGCCCGGTCAGCGCGGTGGTCGCCAGCAGTCCGAGGAGGACGGCCGCCGATCGTCTGAAGTTGATCACGGCCCGCAGTGTAGTGAGATCCACTTTGGATGATCACCGGGGTGGCGGTTCCGTCCCAGGCGCTCCGACAGGCTCTCGACCGACCTGCCCCGCGCTCTGGGTCCACGCCAGGTCACCCTCGGTCAACTGTCGGAGGACGAATATCGGATCGGCCACCAACCGTCGGAAATCTGACCCAAGTCGACCCGTTGTGCCGGTGGTGCGCCGTGGTTAAGCTCTTCATGCGCGCCCCAATCGCCCGCTTCCCCCGTGGCAGGCGATCGGGGCGCGCGTCTTTGTCGAACGGGCCCCCACGCTCGCAAGCGTGGGGGCCCGTCTTCGTCGCGCTGTGCGGCGCGTCGCCTGCCGGTGCCTATATCCAGCGGCCGTCCAGCCACATCCGGGACAGCCAGTCCGAGTACGGGATCAGCTTGCCGACGAAGATCGGATAGAAGTACGCGAAGCAGGCCGCCACCAGCAGCACGTACGCCCCGGCCGCGATGCTGCCGACGAGCCGCCTCTCGTAACCCGGGTCGCCCGGGACCAGCGGGGCCACCTCACCGACCTCACCACCCGCCGGGGCGATCAGCGCGCCCAGCACGTACACCACGGCGAGCACCAGGAACGGCAGCGCCGGCGCGGCGTAGAACGAGAACATCGTCCGACCCTGGAACGCGAACCAGAACCAGGGCAGCAGCCCCGCCGCCACGGTCAGCAGGATCGCGCCGGCCCGCCAGTCGCGGCGGGCCACCCCGAGCCAGACCAGCGCCACCAGGGCGGGCAGGAACGACCACCACAGCAGCGGGGTGCCGAGCAGCAGGATCTCCGAGGCGCAGCTCGGCGCGCCGCAGGCGCCATCGCCGGACCAGTGGAACGCCACCGGGCGCCCGAGCAGCAGCCACTGCCACGGCCACGACTGGTACTTGTGCGCGTCGTCGAGCTGGGCGTGGAAGCCGTACGCCGCCCGGTGGTACTCGAAGAGGTTGATCAGCGGCCCGATCACCGGGCGGTCGCTGAGCGGGGCGTTCGGGTAGGACGACGCGAGCCGGTAGTAGCCGTCGTCGGTGAGCAGCCAGCCCGACCAGGTGGCCAGATAGGTGCCGACCATGAGCACACCGGCGAGCACCAGCCAGGGCAGCTCGTCGAGCAGGGTGTCCCGCAGGGGCCGGCGGACCCCCGCCGAGCGGCGGACGCCGACCTCCCAGAGGATCACCAGCAGCGCGAAGACCGGCACGAAGTACAGGGCGCTCCACTTCACCGCGCAGGCGCAGCCGATCAGCACCCCGGCCGCCAGCCGCCACCACGGCCAGGTGCGCCACCCGGTCGGCGGCCGGCCGGCGCGGCCCGGTCGGCTCGGGTCGAGCCCGTCGTCAAGCGCGCGTGCCCAGCGCCGACGGCTGGCGTCCCGGTCGAGCACCAGGGCGCCGAAGGCGGCCAGCACGAAGAACAGCAGGAAGATGTCGAGCAGCGCCGCGCGGGACAGCACCAGGTGGAAGCCGTCCAGCGCGAGCAGCAGGCCGGCCGCGCAGCCCAGCACCGTCGAGCGGAACATCCGCCGGCCGATGCGGACCAGCAGCAGCACCGACAGCGTGCCGATCACCGCCGCCGAGAACCGCCAGCCGAACTCCGGCGCGGTGGTGAACAGATGCCCGGGGACGGAGACCCGCGAGTCGGCGTCCTGGTACCCGAAGGCCCACTCGCCGAGGCCGATGAGCCACTTGCCCAGCGGCGGGTGCACCACGTACGACGGGACGTTGTCCTTGTAGTTCCACTCGACGCCGCGGCTGATCAGCCCGTAGCCGTCCTTGGCGTAGTACGTCTCGTCGAAGATCTTGCCCTTGGGGCTGGACAGACCGACGAAGCGCAGGATCCCCGCGATGGCCACCACCACGGCGGTGGCCAGCCACGAGAACCGGTCCAGTTGGCTGTCGACGGTGGCGAACCGTCGGCGGACCACGGCGGCCACCCCGCCGCCACCGGCACTCGGCGCGGCCGGCTCCGTATCGGGGCTGTGGTCGCTCGTCGCCTCGACCATCTTTGCCGGCTCGGCGCTCGGGCTCTGCGCTGTCGACGCACTCGTCACCCGGCGATCGTAGGCTGCCAAGGTGTCCGGTGGCGCCCATCGTCCCTGATACCGGTATCCGCTGTCGATGAAGGAGACGAATTCGTGGGTGAAATGTCCGAAGCCGGACGTCTGATCCTGCTCGGCGCCCCGCTCGGCAACCCCGCCGACGCCTCGACCCGGTTCCGGGAGGTGCTCACCAGCGCCGACGTGGTGGCCGCCGAGGACACCCGGCGGCTCACCCGGCTGGCCCGTGACCTCGACATCACCATCGGCGGCCGGATCGTCTCCTACTTCGAGGGCAACGAGGAGCGCCGCACGCCCGAGCTGGTCGAGGTCATTCTCGGCGGGTACGTGGTCGCGCTGGTCACCGACGGTGGGATGCCGAGCGTCTCCGACCCCGGCTACCGGCTGGTCCGCGCCGCGTTGGACGTCGGCGCGCCGGTCACCGTCGCGCCCGGCCCCAGCGCGGTGACCACCGCGCTGGCCGTCTCCGGGCTGCCCTGCGACAGGTTCTGCTTCGAGGGATTCCTCCCGCGCACCCCCGGAGCCCGCCGCACCCGCCTGCGCGCCCTCGCCGCCGAGGAGCGCACCCTCGTCTTCTTCGAGGCGCCCCACCGGATCGGCGCGGCGCTCGCCGACCTGGCCGACACGTTCGGCGCGGACCGGCCCGCCGCGCTCTGCCGCGAGCTCACCAAGACGTACGAGGAGGTGCTCCGCCGTCCGCTCGGCGAACTGGCCCGGTGGGCCGCCGAGGGGGATCCGCGCGGAGAGATCACCCTGGTGGTGGCCGGCGCGCCGGCCATCCCGCAGGAACGCCCCGACGACGACACCCTGCGCGCGGCGGTCGCCGAGCGCGAGGCGGCCGGCCGCTCCCGCCGGGACGCGATCACCGACGTCGCCACCGAGTACGCGCTCCGCCGCCGCGACGTCTACACGATCGTGCACAGCTGACCTCGGCTCGCCACGACGGCTGATTCACCAGGCGGCGGCGAGGAACCCGAGGGTGATCAGCGCGGGGCCGGCGAGAGCGGCGGCCACCGCCCACCGCCGGTGCCGCCGCCCGGGCAGCCGGGTCGACCCGGTCCACCGGGCGATGCCGGCGGCGCAGCCGAGCACCACCAGCAGGCCGGGCAGCCAGCGCAGGTGCCGGGCCAGGCCGGTGTCGGCGTACGCGGTGCCGGCGTCCGGGCCGGTCATCCGCGCCGGCAGCGACGTGCCGGGCGCATCGCGTCCCGCAGGAACGCCGCTGACCCGTACCCCGTGCGCCACGAACCGCCCGTCGTCGGCCGTGAAGATCCCCCGGCAGCGCTTGTTGAGCCCGGCGCCGGTGCAGGCGTCCACCACCACCGTGCCGACCCGGGCGTGCCCGACCGCGAGCCAGAACGGGCCGGCGCTCACCCAGGCGAAGAAGGCCACGACCAGGCTCAGCAGGACCAGCGCGGTGAGGCTGGGCAGCGGGTCCGGCGGTCGGGGGGTACGCGCCGGCGAGCGGCGCCCCGACGGGCCGGAACCGCGCTCCCGCTCCGCCGCGGCGTCCTCCCGGACCGGCGTGCCGTCCCAGTGCACCTGCTCGATCGGTGCCCAGAAGGCGCTGTCGTCGTCGGCCGGCGGGGCGCCGTCGGTGCGGCGGGCGTCGCGGTGCCGGCGGCTCTGCTGCCGTACCGGCACCCGGCGGGGCACCGCGTCCACCGGCGCACCAGTGGTCGGCTCCACCTCGACGGCCTCCGCCCGGTCATGCCCGGTGGGGGTCGCCGGCGCGGCAGGCCGGGCCGGGCCGGGCACCAATGCCGCCGGGCTGGGA
>NZ_VDFY01000187.1 GCF_006228125.1 Micromonospora orduensis
CCCCTGACCCCCCTGGGCCCCCGGGCGGCGCTGGGTCGGGGGCTGACAGCGGGACAGTAGGATGCCGGGTTGTGCGGGTTCTTCTGGTGGGTGGTGGCGGGCGGGAGCATGCTCTCGCGCTCGGGTTGGCTGCGGATCCGGCTGTTTCGGCGGTTGTCGCCGCGCCAGGTAATCCGGGGATCGCCGGCGTGGCCGATGTGCGCGCCGTCGACGCGACCGATCCGGGTGCGGTGGCGGCGCTGGCCGTGGAGACGGCCGCCGACCTGGTGGTGATCGGGCCGGAGGCGCCGCTGGTCGCGGGGGTCGCCGACGCGGTACGCGCCAAGGGCATCGCCGTGTTCGGCCCGTCGGCCGAGGCCGCCCGGCTGGAGGGGTCCAAGGCGTTCGCCAAGGACGTGATGACGGCCGCGAACGTGCCGACCGCCCGGGCGTACGTCTGCGCGGACGAGGCGAGCACCGCCCGGGCGCTCGACGAGTTCGGCGCGCCGTACGTGGTGAAGGACGACGGGCTCGCGGCCGGCAAGGGCGTGGTGGTGACCGACGATCGTTCCGCCGCGTTGGCGCACGCCGCGGAGTGTGGTCGGGTGGTGGTCGAGGAGTTCCTCGACGGCCCGGAGGTCAGCCTCTTCGTGGTCACCGACGGCGAGGCGGCGCTGCCGCTGCTGCCGGCACAGGACTTCAAGCGGATCGGCGACGGCGACACCGGCCCGAACACCGGCGGCATGGGTGCGTACGCGCCGCTGCCCTGGGCTCCGCCCGGCCTGGTCGACGAGGTGATGCGCGACGTCGTGCACCCCACCCTGGCCGAGCTGCGGCGTCGGGGCGCCCCGTTCGCCGGCCTGCTCTACGTCGGCCTGGCGATGACCGCCGCCGGCCCTCGGGTGATCGAGTTCAACGCGCGCTTCGGTGACCCGGAGACTCAGGTGGTGCTCGCGCTGCTGGAGACTCCGCTGGGCGGGTTGTTGCACGCGGCGGCCACCGGCACGTTGGCCGAGCACCCGCCGCTGCGCTGGCGGGACGGCGCGGCCGTCACCGTGGTGCTCGCCGCGCAGGGCTATCCGGCCGCGCCGCGTACCGGCGATGTGATCACCGGCGCGGACCGCGAGGGCATCATCCACGCCGGCACCGCGCGGCGGGCCGGTGACGGGGCGCTGGTGTCCGCAGGCGGCCGGGTCCTCTGCGGTACGGCCACCGGCGCGGACCTGGCCGCCGCGCGGAACGCCGCTTACGCGCTGGTGGACGCTGTCGAGCTGGCGGGTTCGCAGCACCGCACCGACATCGCCGCCGCCGCGGTCGAGGGCCGGATCACCATTCCTGGCCGGGGCGCGTCTCAGCCGTAGTAGCGGCGCAGTTCCCGGGCGAGCACCTTGCCGGTGGCGTTGCGGGGCAGGTACTTCACGAAGATCACGTCCCGGGGCACGGAGAACCGCGCCAGGTAGTGGCGGACGTACTCGCGGACCGCGTCGGGGTCGAGGGTCTCGCCGGGGTGCAGGGCGAGGAACGCGGCGAGTCGCTGGCCGTACTCGGGGTCGGGTACGCCGATCACGGCGACCTCGCGGACCTGCGGCAACCTGGCGATCAGGTCCTCCACTTCGGACGGGAAGACGTTCTCACCACCGGAGACGATCATGTCGTCGGCTCGGCCGTCGACGAAGAGCAGCCCGTCGGCGTTGAGCCGGCCGAGGTCGCCGGTGTCGAGCAACCCGTCACGGGTTTCCCGGCTGGATCCGGAGGTGTACCCCTCGAAGAGCATCTCGTTGCCGACGAAGATCCGTCCGACGCGGCCGTCGGACACCGGCTGGTTGTCGTCGTCGAGGATCGCCAGGCGGGTGCCGTGTGGTGGCCGGCCGGCGGTGGTCGGCGCCTGGCGCAGCTCCGGCGGCCCGGCGATGGAGGCCCAGGAGACCTCGGTGGAGCCGTAGAGGTTGTAGAGCACGTCGCCGTAGGCGTCCATGAACCTGGGGGCCAGCCCGCCGGGCAGGGCCGAGCCGCTGATCGCGACGACCTTGAGTTTGGGGCGCGGGTCGGGCGGCGGGACCTCCAACAGGCGCTGCATCATCACCGGTACGGCGAACAGGGCGTCGCAGCGGTGTGTGACCAGGGCGGTGAGCGTGGCGGCCGGGTCGAAGCGGCGCTGCAACACGATGGTGGCGCGGAGCGCGAAGCACACCTGGAGTGCGGCGAATCCCCAGGTGTGGAAGATCGGCGCGGCGATCATCACGCGGTCCCGGACGTGCAGGGGGATGCGGTCGATGATGGACACCAGCGGGCCGAAGCCGCTGGGTGTGGGCCGGCGGGCACCTTTGGGCGCCCCGGTGGTGCCGGAGGTGAGCACGATGATCCGGCCGTCGCGCTCCGGCGGGTGCAGCTCACCGGGCAGTGCGCCGACGACGAGTTCCTCGCGGGCGCGTTCGTCGAGGCGGGGCAGTTCGGCGGGGAGGCCGAGGACCCGCTCGGCGAACTCGTCGTCGTGCACCAGCAGGCGGAGTCGTTGCTCCTCGGCGACGGTGGCCAGTTGGGCTGCGGAGAGGCCGGTGTTGACGAGGACCGCGTCCACGCCCAGCAGGGTGGCCGCGACGATCGTCTCGATCAGCCCGCGGTGGTTGCGGCAGAGCACGCCGATCCGGTCGCCGGCCTGTACGCCGAGCCCGGCCCGCATGGACCGGGCCATCCGTTCGGCACGGTCGAGCAGGTCCTGATAGGTCAGCTCGGTGCCGTCCTCGTCGATGACGGCCACTCGACCGGGATCCCGCGCGGCTGCTTGGCGCAACTCGCCGGCGAGGCTCCACCCCCAGGTGCGCAACGCGTTGAGCTGCGAGGCGATCCGGATCGGCCGGCCCGGGGTGAGCAGGCCGCGACGGGTCAGCGTGGCAACGATGAACGGCAGGTCCATGCCGCAGACCTCCTTGGGGGCGGTTCGCGGACAGCCCCGTCCGTCGGGGCGTCTTCCTTGATCATGCACCGGGTGCGGCAGCAGGCCCAGCCTGCGTCGGCGTGGGGTGACGAAGACGGCACGGATAGGTAGGAACCCGCCGCCCGGGCCGGATCGGGTGTCCGACCCGAGCGGCAGCCGACCCGAGGGTCAGCGGATCTGCATTCCGGAGATCGCCCGCGAGATGACCAGCCGCTGGATCTCGGAGGTGCCCTCGAAGATGGTGTAGATCTTGGCGTCGCGGTACCAGCGTTCGACCGGGTGGTCGCGCAGGAAACCGGCTCCGCCGAGCAGTTGCACCGCCTTCTCGGTGACCGACACCGCCACCTCGCCGGCCTTGAGCTTGGACATCGAGCCCTCGCCCGCGGTGAACGGACGGTTGTTGCGGCCCATCCAGGACGCCCGCCAGACGAGCAGCCGAGCCGCGTCGATCTCCATCCGCATGTCGGCGAGCGCGAACGCGACCGCCTGGTTCTCGATGATCGGGCGTCCGAACTGGACGCGGTCCTTCGCGTAGTCCAGGGCGTACTCGTAGGCGGCCCGGGCCACGCCGAGCGCCTGCGCGCCCACCGTGGGTCGGGACAGCTCGAAGGTACGCATCGCGGCCTGTCCGGTGGCCCGTTTCCCGGAGCGGGCGCGGGCCAACCGCTCGTCGAGGGCGTCCTTTCCGCCGAGCAGGCAGCGGCCGGGTACGCGTACTCCGTCGAGGAAGACGTCGGCGGTGTGCGAGGCGCGCAGGCCGAGTTTGCGCAGCTTGCGGGTGGCGGCCAGGCCGGGGGTGCCCGGCGGTACGACGAACGCCGCCTGGCCCCGGGAGCCGAGCGTGGGGTCGACGGAGGCGGTGACCACGTGCACTCCGGCGATGCCGCCGTTGGTGGCGTACGCCTTCTGACCGTTCAGCACCCACTCGTCGGTGGCCTCGTCGTAGACGGCCCGGGTGCGCATCGCGCCGACGTCGGAGCCGGCCTCGGGTTCGCTGGTGCAGAACGCGGCGACGGCCGGCGAGTCGACGTCGCCGAAGCACTGCGGCACCCACTCGACCATCTGGTCGGGGGTGCCGGCGCCGTAGATGGCGGCGACGGCGAGCGAGGTGCCGAAGATGGACAGGCCGATGCCGGCGTCACCCCAGAAGAGTTCCTCACTGGCGATCGGCAGCGACAGCCCGGTCGGGTCGGCCCAGCAGGTGGCGAGGAACTCGAAGCCGTAGAGGCCGACCTTGGCGGCCTCCTGGATCACCGGCCAGGGGGTGTCCTCGCGTTCGTCCCACTCGGCGGCGGCCGGGCGCACGACCTCGGCGGCGAAGCCGTGCACCCAGTCGCGTAGATCCCGCTGTTCCTCGGTCAGGTCTAGCGAGAACTCGCCCATGTCAGGCCTTGGGGATGTCGAACAGGTTGGCGATGTTGGCGGCGAGGCCGAGGTCGCCCTTCGCCTTCAGCTTGCCGGTCATGAACATCATCACCGGGTTGGCGCCACCGGAGACGATCTTCAGGAACTCGACCGGGCCCATGGTGAGGCTCAGCTTCGGGTCGTGCTGCGGGGTCTCGTTCACGTCGCACTTGCCGTCGGCGATGACGACCTCGTAGGTGTCGCTGCCGCCGTCCGGACGCCCGGTGATGATCCAGTGGATGACCGCGTTGGTGGAGCCGGCCCGGTCGGCGCGGAACAGCGACGGCATCCGGCCGAACACCTCGCCCAGGATCTTGTCCCGCAGGTCACCGGACATCACCTGGGCGATCTTGTCGTCCGGGGTGGACTTGACCAGCTGGGCGAACTCCTTGGGGCCGACGTTGGCGAAGGTGGCCGGGTCGAAGTCAGTCATCAGGTGTGCCTTCCGGAAGGTTTGGCTACTCGTGCGTAACCCTACGCACGAGTAGGTATGCTCGCAAGGTGTCCACCGCCCCTGCCTTCAAGCGCCTGCCACGCGCCGTCCGCGAGCAGCAGATGCTCGACGCGGCCGTGAAGGTCTTCTCCCGGCGCGGCTTCCACGCCGCCAGCATGGACGAGATCGCGGAGGACGCCGGCATCTCCAAGCCCATGGTGTACGCGTACCTGGGCACCAAGGAGGAGCTCTTCGTCGCCTGCCTGCACCGGGAGGGCACCCGGATGATGCAGGCCATCGCCGGAGCCGCCGCCCCCGACCTGCCGGCTGACGAGCGGCTCTGGCGTGGGTTGCGGGCGTTCTTCGGCTTCGTGGGCGCACACCGGGACGGCTGGGCGGTGCTCTACCGGCAGGCCCGGGGCGAGCAGCCGTTCGCCGGGGAACTGGCCGCCATGCGGGCCCGGCTGGTCGAGGTGGTCGCCGGGATGCTCGACCACGCGCTGCGCGCCGAGGGCCGCGAGATCGCCGCCATCGACCTGGAGGTCGTCGCGTACGCGCTGGTCGGCGCGACCGAGTCGCTGGCGGACTGGCTCGCGGACCACCCGGACGCCGACCCGGAGAAGACGGCCACCCGGATGATGAACGTGGCCTGGCTCGGCGCCGCCCAACTCCTGCACGGCGTCACCTGGCGCCCGCCGGCCGACTGACCTCACCCACCGACGCCCGGTCCATCGGCTCGGCCGTCGGCGTCGGCGCGGCGGGCCGGCGGCGGTTGCGGAGCCAGCGGACCACCTCGACGGTCACCGTCAGCGCCAGCGCGAGGCCCAGACCGAGTAGCAGCCCGCGCAGCGGGTCCTGTTCGAAGGCCAGCCCGCCGAGATAGCCGACAAGCGCCGAGTAGAGCCCCCACGAGCAGGCGGCCAGCGCGTCGAAGGCCAGGAATCGCCGCCGGGGATAGTGCATCGCGCCCATGGTGAGGGTGACCGCCGTCCGGCCGCCCGGAATGTAGCGGGCCACGGTGAGGATCAGACCGCCCCGGGTGGCGATCCCCCGACGGGCCCACTCGACGGCGTTGCGACGCCGACCGTCGGGCGGAAGCCGTTCGAGCAGGCGGGTGCCACCACCCCGACCGATGGCGTACGAGATGTGGTCGCCGGCCAGGGCGCCGCAGGCGGCCACCAGGATCACCGCGGGCAGGTAGGGCGCGCCGGAGGCGGCGAACACCCCTGCGGTGATCACCGCCGTCTCGCTCGGCACCACCGGGAAGAAGCCGTCGAGCACCGCGATCGCGAAGATCGCCAGGTACACCCAGGGCGAGGACATCGTTGCGTGCAGCAGGTCGAGCAGATCCATGATTCCGATGCTGGTGCGGGCGGCGGCTCCGGCCATCGGCCAGTGGTCGGGCGGGCACCACTACTTAGGTAGTGACCGGCCCGGACGGCGGCTAGGGGTCTTCCCTCACCGCACCCGGGTTCGGCTGCGCAGGGCGGCCCGATCCGTCCGCAGAGTCCTACGCTCGCTGCGTGGCCTCCAACGCCGTCGCCCTCCGGCGGGTCGTCCAGCGGTACACCCCACTGCTGCTCGCCGTGGTGGTGGCTACCGCCGTCTGGGCCAGCGCGACCGGTGACATCGGGGTCCGCTCACCGCTGCCCGGAGTCGTCGCGCTGTTCCTCGCGGTGGCCTCGGGTTGGGCCGCCGGCACAGTCCGGACGCGCCGCTGGCCGTTGTTCCTGGCCGCGGTGGTGGGTTGGCTGGTGCTCGCCGCCGCGGCGGCCGGGGTGGTCGCCTCGTACCAGGCGGGTCTGCGGCTGCGTGGTCGGCGACTCGCCGGCTACCTCGCCGCTGCGGCAGTGGTGCTGACCGGTGGGGTGCTGGTCGGGCTGGCGGTGGGCGGCGTACGACGGATCACCACCGCCACCAGCGGCAACGTGCTGCTGCTCGCCGCCGGTCTGGTCGGACTTCCGTTGGTCTTCGGCCTCTGGGTGCGGGCGCGCCGGGACACGCTCGCCGCCTTGCGGGATCGGGCCGACCGGCTGGAACGCGAGCAGGAGGCCCGCGCCGACCGGGCTCGCGCCGAGGAGCGGACCCGGATCGCCCGGGAGATGCACGACGTGGTGGCGCACCGGGTCTCCCTGATGGTGGTGCATGCCGGTGCGCTGGAGGTGACAGCTGCCGACGCGACGACCGTCGAGGCCGCCGCGTTGATCCGTACGACCGGCCGGCAGGCGCTCACCGACCTGCGTGAGGTGCTGGGCGTGCTGCGACAAGCCGGTCCGGCCGTGGTGCCGGAGCGAGGGCTCGATGAGTTGGACGAGTTGATCGGGGAGTCTCGCGCCGCCGGGCTGCGGGTGTGCCGCCAGGACGAGGGCGTTCCGTCGGCACTGCCGGCGACGGTGGGGCGTACCGCGTACCGGGTGGTTCGGGAGGCGCTTACCAACGTGCGTAAACACGCCGCCGACGCCGAGACGACCGTCTGCCTGCGCTACCTGGCCGACGGGCTGGAGGTGGTGGTCCGCAACGGGCCGTCCGGCGGTGGGCCGGCTCTGCCCGGTGCCGGGCAGGGACTGCTCGGGCTGCGCGAGCGGGTGGAACTGCTCGGCGGTCGGCTGGCGGCGACGCCCGAGGATGGCGGTTTCCTGGTCCGGGCCCTGATCCCGTTGGCGGACACGGCGTGATCCGGGTGGTGGTGGTCGACGATGAGCAACTGATCCGCGCCGGGCTGCGGCTGATCCTGGAGGCGGCGGAGGACATCACGGTGGTGGGCGAGGCGTCGGACGGCGCCGGCGCGCTGGAACAGGTGCATCGGTTACGCCCGGACGTGCTGCTGCTCGACGTGCGGATGCCGGGCATTGACGGGCTGACCGTCGCTCCCGACGTGATCGCCGCCGGCGCCAAGGTGATCATGTTGACCACTTTCGACCTCGACGAGTACGTGCACCGGGCGTTGCAGGCCGGAGCTGTCGGCTTCCTGCTCAAGGACACCCCGCCCCGCGAACTGGCGGCCGCCGTCCGCACGGTGGCCGCCGGGAACGCGATGCTCGCTCCCACGGTGACCAGACGGCTGATCAGCTCGTTCGCCGAGCGTGGACCGGCCCGCCGGGACGTGGCGCGTCAGCGGCTCGCTGCGCTCACCGCCCGTGAGTTGGAGATCGTCCGGGAGGTGGCGCGCGGGCACGGCAACGCGGAGATCGCTCGGCGACTGACGATGAGCGAGGCCACCGTGAAGGCACACGTCAGCCGCGCGTTGGCGAAGCTCCAGGTGGCCAACCGGGTCCAGGTGGCAATCCTGGTGTACGACGCCGATCTACTGTGACGTGTGCGGCCGTCAACGTCGGGAGGCGGCGCGGCGGTGCGCCCGGCGGCGCAGCCACCGGATCCCCTCCAGCCCGAACGTGACAACCACCGAGATTCCCACGCCGGCCGCCACGCCCTTCACCGGGTCGCGTTCGAAGGCCAGCCCACCGAAGTAGCCGAGCAGTCCGCAGTACAGCGCCCAGGTGACCGTCGCGATGCCGTCGTACAGCAGGAACGACCGCCGGGGATAGCGCACCGCGCCCATGGTGAGGGTGACGGCGGTCCGGCCGCCCGGCACGTACCGGCTGGTGGTCAGGATCACCCCGCCGCGCCGGTCCACGGCGCGGCGGGCCCACTCGGAGCTGGCCCGGCGGCGGCTGCCGTCGGGCAGCCGGGCCAGCCGGCGCGCGCCCCCTCCCTGCCCGATGGCGTACGAGATGTGGTCGCCGACAAGCGCGCCGAGGGCGGCGCTGACGATCACCAGGGTCAGGTTGGGGTGCCCGCCGTCGGCGGCGAGAACCGCCGCGGTGATCACCGCCGCCTCGCCCGGCACGGCCGGGAAGAACGCGTCGACCGCGGTGAGACCGAAGATCACCAGGTACACCCATGGTGACGTGACGGTCCCATGCAGGAGGTCGAGCAGGGCGCCCATCCACCCATGCTCGCCGGGCGTGCGCCGCTCGGTGGCCGAGTCGCCGGATCGCCCGCTCCGGACGTCAGGCTGAGCGCACCAGGGCCGGCGGGGCGAGCAGTGGGCCATGCGGCGTCTTGTCATCGGCGGTGGGGCCGTGCGAGGTGAGCACCACTGGCGCGCCCAGCTCCGCGCGGACCGCCTCCGCCCAGTCCACCGGCGGATCGTCGTAGACCGGGCGGGAACGCAGCAGGCGGTCCGTGAGCGCGGCCTGCCGGTCCAGGTCACCGGGTGGACCGGGAGTGAGCCGCGCGGTGGTGTCGTAGCGGCGGCAGATCCGCAGGTCGGGGCCGGTCAGGTCGAGGTGGGTGAGCGCCAGGCCGTCCACCCCGCCGGCCACGTCGAGGGCGTACCGGTGGGCGACCGCGTCGAAGTGGCCGAACCGGAACCGGCCCTGCCACGGGTTCGTCGGATTGTGCGGATCGGCGAACGGCAGCGCCGGGTCCTCGGTCACCAGCGGGCCGGGGCCGTGCCGGGTGGTGACCGCCCGGAGCACCCCGATCCGCGTCACGTCGCCGGCCCGGCCCGCCTCGGCGAGCAGACTGTCGGCGTTGGCGAACGTCGTGGTGCTCCACGTCGTGTACGGGTGGAAGCCGTGCCACTCGTCCAGCAGCACGCCCTGCGCGCCCTCGAAGACGCACGTCCCGGCGCGCAGCGTGCCCGCGAGCCAGCTCCCGTCGACGACCGCGACCCGCCCGGCGAACCCGGTGAACGCGGGCAGGCAGTCCTCGGCCGGCGGGGCGTCCAGCGGGCCGAGTTCGGCGGTCAGCCGGTCCCGCAGGGCGGTCAACCTGCGTCGTAGCAGCGCCGGCTGATGGCAGTCGGCGACCCGGGGCGCCTCGTCGGGGTGGGCGAGACCGTACGCGACGGCCTCGCCCACCCCCAGCCCGCAGGAGCCGTGCCGGTCGGCTCCCCGGGCGATCTCCCGGGCCCGGTTGGCGGCCCGGTGGTACGGGGTGGCGAGCAGCGCGTCCCCGTCGACGGTCAGCCGGTCCAGCGCGTCGGGCACCCCGACCGTGGCGAGATGGTCGGCCTCGGCGGCCAGCGCGAGCGGGTCCACCACCATGTGGCGCGACAGGTGCGTACGCACACCCGGGTGGAACGTGCCCGCCCCGAACTGCGCGAACGTGTGGTGCCGCCCGTCGCGCAGGACGACGTTGTGCGCCGCCTGCGCGCCCCCGTTGAAGCGGACCACTGTGTGCACCGGGCGGGTGGCGCAGAGCCAGTCCACGACCGTGCCCTTGCCGGCGTCGCCGTAGCCGAGGTCGACCACCGCCACGTGCCTCACAGCCGGGTCACCCCACCTGTCGTGTCGCGGAACGCCGGCAGCGTCGACACCTCGGCCCGCCGCCCCCGGCCGAGGCGGGCCAGCGCCCTGGACACGGTCCCGGTGGCACCGGAGCCGGCGCGGTCCAGGTGGCGAAGGCCCTCGTCCAGGTCGATGGCCTGCTCGCCGAGGCCGATGGTGAGCGCGATGGTCTCGCAGACCGCGTCGAGGTCGTCGAGCACGACGGCGTTCTGCCCGAGCAGGTCCCGCCAGAAGTCCAGCACCTTGGCGTTGCCGGCGTAGTGGCTGCCGGCGGGGAGCAGGTAGTAGGTGTCCCAGCGGCGGGTCACCTCGTCCACGACCTGCCGCAGCGGCAGGTCCTCGGCCAACTCGTCACCGATCAGGCCGGCCACCTCCCGGGCCTTGACCTGTGGGTACGCCAGCTCGTCGCCGATGATGAACAGGTAGCCGCGCCGGCCGCGCTTCTCCCAGTTGTCGGTGGTGGTGTGCCGGGCCATGAAGTACATGGCCAGCTCGTACGACTCGGTCATCTGCCCGCCGCCACCGCCTTCGAGGACGATCCGGCCGAGGTCGTCGTCCATCCGGTTGTCCGACTCGAACTGGCCCACCTGCAACGGCACCCGGTCGCAGGTGGCGTCGCCGATCGCGCCGAACATGATCTGCGGGTCACTGGCGTAGCCCTGCCGTTGCAGCAGCCCGAGCAGCTGCGGCAGCTTCGTCTGCAGGACGCGCGGCACCGTGCGCATCGAGCCGGTCACGTCGAAGAGCACCGCGATGGGCGTCGAGCGGGGGTGCTCGTCCGAGTCGCGGCTCTCGCGGCTCGCGTCGCGGGGGTCGAGCGCGGGGTGCACGGTGCGCGCCCCACTGTCGCTGTAGGAGAACGCGCTGCGGCCGGTCCTGCGCCGGTAACGGTCGGCGGCGTCGTACACGTCGGTGGACCAGGTTCCACTGCCCATGACAGCTCCTCAGGGGGTAAGGGTGAAGGGTCGGAAGGTGCGGGGCCCGTAGAGCCGGTCCAGCAGCTGGTCGAGTTCGCGCAGCAGCCGCCACGCGTCGTCGGGTCGGGCGTCCAGGGAGCGCTGCCGGCAGCCCCGGGCGAAGGCGCGCAGCTCGCGCGGCGCGTGACGGTTCATCAGCCAGGTCATGCAGCGGCCGGCCATCGCGATGTCGGTGCCCGGCCCGCAGGGCCGCCTGTCGAGGACCTCGCGCGGGTACCAGTCCTCGTGACCGGGCACCAGCGCCGGGACCGGGCTCCCGGCGGGAGCGGAGAAGCACCAGTCGACAAGCACGACGCCGTGGGCGTCCGGCTCGATCAGTACGTGTCGCGGCAGGACCGCGCCGTGCACGATGCCCGCCCGGTGGGCCAGGCCTAGCGCCACCAGCAGCCGCCGCCACATCCAGGCCACGTCCCGGGCGTCCAACCCGTCGGGGTACGCGCGCCGCACCTCGTCGAGGTCGTGCAGGCCGGGCGCGATGGCGAGCACGTTGATCCGCCGTTCCGCGCCGGTCGTGGCGTCGCAGTGTCGGAACTCGTCGACGAGGCGGGGCACGTACGGCAGGTAGCGCGGGTCGCCGCGTTCGGCGATGGTGCACAGGGCGTGTGCCTCGCGGGCCATCAGGTCGTTGTCGGTGGGCCGGCGGGGGAGCTTGAGGAGCCGGTCGTCGCCGACGTCGTAGAGGTCGGCCAGGTCGCCCGAGTGGGCCGGTGTGCCGAGGCGGTAGGCGCCGAGGACGGTGACCTGCCGGGCCTGCCACCGGGTGGTGACCTGGATGAACGCGTCGGTGGCCTCGGCGCGTACCGCCGGGTCGGCCGGCAGCCGGTCGGGGTGCAGGGCCGCGACCAGCTCGCGGTAGCGGCGGGCCGGCTGGTCCGTGCCGAACAGGTCGGTGTCGGTGCGGGCGGCCGTGACCAGGCCGATGGCCTCGGCGGTTCTCATCGCACGGTCTCCTCGCGGGCGGGACGCAGCAGGGCCGGGTGCAGCAGCCGGGCGTCGCCGGCCCGGTAGAGCCGGGCGCGGGGGCCGCCCCGCGCGCCGCCGCGTTCGGTGCTGGCGCCGGTGCTCTCCACGAAGCCCGGCACGGAGAGCACCTTGCGGTGGAAGTTGCCGGCGTGCAGCGGGTGACCCCAGACGGTCTCGTAGACGGCGCGCAGCTCGCTGATGGTGAACTCGGTGGCGAGGAAGCGGGTGGCCAGCGGCGTGTACTCCAGCTTGGACCGGGCGCGCTCCAGCGCGTCGTCGATGATCCGGCCGTGGTCGAAGGCGAGCTGCCGGCTGGTCAACGCGGTCACCGGCAGCCAGATCGCCGCGTCGGCGTCGCTGCCGGCGGCTGGGTCGGGCAGGTCCGGGGCGAACGCGAGGTGGGCGATCGAGACGATACGCATCCGCGGGTCACGGTCGGGAGCGCCGTAGCTGCCCAACTGCTCCAGGTGTACGCGGCGCAGCCCCTCGCCGCCGAGCCCGGTCTCCTCGGCCAGCTCCCGTCGGGCGCCGGCGCTCAGGTCCTCGTCGGGGCGGACGAAGCCGCCGGGCAGCGCCCAGTGCCCGGCGAAGGGTGCCTCGCCGCGTCGGATCAGCAGCAGGTGCAGCGCGTCGTCGCGGATGGTCAGCGCCACCACGTCGACTGTCACGGCGACCGACGGGTAGGCCCTGGGGTCGTACGCCTCCAGGAACTCCTGCTCGTTCATCCCGTCAACCTCACTCTGAGAACATCTCGCTGTGAGAACAACTTAACGCACGACGGTGTCCCTGCCAACCCCGATTCGCGTCAGTGCAGAAGACCCGCCAGATGCGGTCGACCGCGCGAGTCGTGCAGGGCGAACCCGCCGTCCGGCAGGAGGGCGAAGCTCACCGTGCTCGGCAGCGGAACGGGCAGCTTGAAGGCCACCTCGACCGTGTAGGCGTCCGGCAGTCGACTCTCCAGAGCGGCCAGGCAGCGGGCCTTGCTCCACATACCGTGCGCGATCGGCCGGCGGAACCCGAACAGTCGCGCCCCGAGCCGGGACGTGTGGATCGGGTTGTGGTCCCCGGACACCCGCGCGTACCCGGTGCCGACGCGGGGTTCCACCCGCCAACGCGCCGTGGCGGCCGGCGCCTCGAGACGCTCCCCCCGCGTACCGCCGCCGGACGTGCGTTCCCGACCCAGGTACGTCGACACGCCGCGCCAGATTTCCTCCCCGCCGACCGAGCCGACAAGCACCACGTCCACCTGCCGCCCCCGGTCGTGCGGACGCAGGTCCTGCGCGTACGTGGTGAAGTCGAGGGTCTCGTCGGCGGTGATCGGGCGGTGCACCGTGATCCGGTTGCCGACGTGCACCACGCCTGTCAGCGGGATGGGAAACTCCGGCGCGGTCATCAGACGCAGCGTCAGCGGAAAGCCCATGACGTGCGGAAACGTGGCAGGCAGTCGATCGGTGAGACGGAATCCGCAGACCCGGTCGTAGTCGGCCAGGTGCGCCCGGTCGACGCTCACCCCGCCGGTGGCCAACTCGACCGCCGGCAGGTCGGTCGCGCGCCGTCCGCCGCCGAGGCCCGGCAGCGCACCGAGCACGGCCCGCCGGTACAGCGGGCCGGCCGCCGGCATCCGGGGCAGCTCCACCAGAGTGCGGTCGCCCATCACGCCCCCAGCAGGCTCTGGCCGCAGACCCGGACCACGTTGCCGCTCACCGCGCCGGACGCCGGCCAGGCCAGCCAGCCGATCGTCTCGGCCACGTCCACCGGCAGCCCGCCCTGCGACAGGCTGTTCATCCGCCGGCCCGCCTCACGGACCACCAGCGGGATCCGCGCGGTCAACCGGGTCTCGATGAAGCCGGGGGCCACCGCGTTGACGCTGATCCCCCGCTCGTGCAGGGCCGGGGCGAGCGAGTCGACCAGCCCGATGACGCCGGCCTTGCTGGTGGCGTAGTTGGTCTGCCCCCGGTTGCCGGCGATCCCGGCGATCGAGGAGACCGCCACGATCCGCCCGCCGGCCGGGATCAGCCCCCGCTCCAGCAGGACGTCGTTGATCCGCTCCTGGCTGGAGAGGTTGACGTCGATCACCTGGTCCCACCGGTCGGCGTCCATCCGGCCGAGCGTCTTGTCCCGGGTGATGCCGGCATTGTGGACCACCACGTCGACGCGGCCGTGCCGGTCGGCCAGGTGGTCGGCGAGCCGCGTCGGCGCGTCCGGTGCGGTCAGGTCGAGCTGCACGGCGGTCCCGCCGATCTCGTTCGCCACCGCCGCGAGGGCGTCACCGGCGGCCGGGATGTCCAGCGCCACCACCTGCGCGCCGTCGCGGGCGAGCACCTTCGCCAGCGCCGCGCCGATGCCCCGGGCCGCGCCGGTGACCAGCACGACCTGCCCGTCCAGCGGCCGGTTCCAGTCCGCCGGGGCGCTCGCCTCGCCGGCGCCGACCCGGACGACCTGCCCCGAGACGTACGCGGACCGGCCGGACAGGAGGAACCGCACTGTCGATTCGAGGCTCGTCCGGGTGCCGGCAGCGCTGGCGTCGCGGGTCACCTGGACGAGTTGCGCGGTGGTGCCCCGGCCGAACTCCTTGCCGATGCTGCGCACCAGCCCCTCCAGGGCGCGCTGCGCGGTCGCCTCGCGGGGCGTCGGGCACTCGCCCGGCGGGGTGCCGAGCACGATCACCCGGCCGCTGGGCAGCAGGGCCCGGGCCTGCGGGTGGAAGAAGTCGTACAGCTGGCGCAGCCCGGTCGAGTCGGTGATCCCGGTGGCGTCGAAGAGCAGTGCCGCGTACCGCTGCGGGGTGTCGGTGTGCGGCGCGGCGGCCGCGTCGGCCAGCTCGACCCCGGCGGCGGTCAGGATCTGCGCGACCGGTTCGGCGAGCCGACTGCCGGTGGCCGCGCCGAGCAGGGCCGGCCCGGTCAGCAGCGGGTCGCCGGGGTGGTGCCGGCGCAGTCGGGGCGGGTCGGGCAGCCCGAGGCGCTTGACCAGCGTGCGGCCGGCGGCCGATTGGACGAAGCTCGCGTACCTGTCGGTCATGGGCGTAGCCTACTGGCGAGTAGGGTTGGTGCAACACATCTCGGAGGAGGCGGATCGTGCAGAGCATCCGGCGGGTCGCGGTCATCGGGGGCAACCGGATCCCCTTCGCCCGTTCGAACTCCCGCTACGCGGACGCGTCCAACACAGACCTGCTCGGTGCCGCGCTGGACGGCCTCATCGCCCGGTACGGGCTGGCCGGGCAGCGGGTCGGCGAGGTGGTCACCGGCGCCGTGCTCAAGCACTCCCGTGACTTCAACCTCACCCGCGAGGTCGTCCTCGGGTCGCGGCTCGACCCGCACACCCCGGCGTACGACATCCAGCAGGCCTGCGGCACCGGCCTGGAGGCGACGATCCTGGTCGCCAACAAGATCGCCCTCGGGCAGCTCGACGTGGGCATCGCCGGCGGCGTCGACACCACCTCCGACGCGCCCCTCGCCGTCAACGAGGACATGCGGCGTACGCTGCTCAAACTCAACTCCGCCCGCACCCTCGGTGAGCGGCTGAAGATCGCCGCGAAGCTGCGCCCACTCCAGCCGTTCAAGCCGGACATTCCGCGCAACGCCGAGCCACGTACCGGACTGTCCATGGGGGACCACGCCGCCCAGACCGCCAGGCGCTGGCAGATCGACAGGCGCTCCCAGGACGAGCTGGCGTTGCGTTCGCACCAGCGGCTCGCCGCCGCGTACGACCGGGGCTTCTTCGACGACCTCATGACGCCGTACCTGGGACTCACCCGCGATGCGAACCTCCGCCCGGACACCAGCGTGGAGAAGCTCGGCTCGCTCAAGCCGGTCTTCGGCACCCGCGGCCCGGACGCCGAGCACGCCACCATGACCGCCGGCAACTCGTCGCCGCTCACCGACGGCGCCTCGACGGTGCTGCTGGCCAGCGAGGAGTGGGCGGCGGCGCACAACCTGCCGGTGCTGGCCTGGTTCAGCTGGTCCGAGACGGCGGCAGTGGACTTCGTGCACGGCGACGAGGGGCTGCTGATGGCCCCCGCGTACGCGGTGCCCCGGATGCTGGCCCGGGCCGGGCTGACGTTGCAGGACTTCGACTACTACGAGATCCACGAGGCGTTCGCGTCGCAGGTGCTGGCCACCCTCGCCGCCTGGGAGTCGCCGGAGTTCTGCAAGGACCGGCTCGGCCTGGACGCCCCGCTGGGTGCGATCGACACCGACCGCCTCAACGTCAACGGCTCGTCGCTGGCCGCCGGCCACCCGTTCGCCGCCACCGGCGGCCGGATCGTGGCCACGCTGGCGAAGTTGCTGGCAGAGAAGGGCAGCGGACGCGGGCTGATCTCCATCTGCGCCGCAGGTGGCCAGGGCGTGACGGCGATCCTGGAGCGCTGAGCAGGGGCTGTGAACGGCGACGCCCGCCGGACCTGAGGGTCTGGCGGGCGTCGGTCGTGGTGAGGGCTCAGCCGAGGGTGAACTTCTCCCAGGTGCTGATGGCCGGGCCGTTGGCGATCAGCGGCTTGGAGCCCGCGCCGTCGGCGCTGACGAACTTGCCGTTGATGGCGGCTCTGAGGCTGATCGTGCCGTCGCTGCTGCGGATGATGTCGAAACGTTCCCAGGTGCTGGCCGTCGGCGCGTTCGCGATGAGGGGCTTGGAGCCGGCGCCGTCGGCGCTGACGAACTTGTTGTTGACGCGGGCGAGGAGGCCGACCTGGCCGTTGCCGAGCTCCACCACGTCGAACCGCTCCCACAGGCTCGCCGTCGGGGCGGAGGCGATCAGCGGCTTGGCGCCGGCGCCGTCGGCGCTGACGTAGCGGCCGTTGACCTTTGCCTTCAGGGCCGTGTTCGCCTCCGGAGGGTTCACCTGGAGGAACTTCTCCCAGGTGCTGATGGTGGAGCTGCTGGCGCTCATCGCGACGGTGCCGCTGGGGTCAGCGGTGATGTACTTCGCCGTGATGGGGGCCTGGAAGCTGATGGTGCTGTCGCTGTTGCGGATCATCGTGAACGCCTCCCGCGTGTCCACGAGAATGCTCGTCGCGGTCAACGTGGCGTTGTCGAATTCCGAAATGGCGACGTAGCGCCCAACCGCCCGGGAGAAGAGGGCGATCTTGCCGTCGCCCGCGTCCGCCAGGTCGAACTGCGCGGTCGCGCCCGGTTCGGTCTGGTTCGGCTGGAGGCCGGAACCGGACTCGTAGCTGACGTAGCGGCGGTTGGACAGGGCGCGCAGAGCCAACGTGCCCGTCTGTTGCAACAGGCTGACCTGCTCGGTACGAGTCGTCGACCGGCCGTCGGTGCCGATGATTTTGATGCTGAGGGTGTAGCGGCCGGGACGCGTGTAGGTGTGCGAGGCGATCGGGCCCGCCTGGGTGACCACGCTGTTGTCGCCGAAACCGAACTCGTAGGAGGCGATCGGGGCCAGGCCGGGGGTGGACGCGGACGCGTCCACGGTCACCGACCGCGCCTCCAGGTTGAGGCCGACGTTGAACAGCACCACGGGCGTGCGGATGGTCTCCACGGCACCGCGGTCGGCGTAGGTGACCGGGCCGGCGCCGGTGTTCGGCACTGTCGGGTCGTCGATTCGCGGCTGGCCGGTGCGGTCGAGGTCCGGATAGCCGGGAGCTGCGGAGTTCGCGGAGTCGTAGCTGTCCGGGGCCTGTCCGGTCTCCCGGTCGTGCGCGGCCTGACCGGACACCGCTCGGAACCCGGCAAGGCTCGTCGGGGTGTTCCAGGCGTAGATCTGCGGGGAGTCGTTGTAGTAGTGGTGGGCGTTGTTGTAGTCGACAACCGTCCTGCCGACGGCACCGCCGTAGACGCCGATCTCGACGCCGTCGAGGAACGCCGGGTCGCAGAAGCCCTGGCTGAAGTAACCATTCACAGCGAGCACGTTGTTCTGGACGGAGACACCGGACGAGGCTCCGTCGACGCGGATGCCGTCGCGGCAGCGGTCCTTGATGGTGTTGTTGGCGATGGCCGTGCCGGTGGCGCCGTTGTTGTGCACGCCGTGGCCGGCGCCGCCGGTGATCAGGTTGTTGGCCACCACGACACCGGCCGCGCCCGGCCCGAGGGCGACGGCCGCATCGGTGAAGCCGTCGACGCGGCCACCCACGTACGAGTTGCCCGGCCCGTCGATCCGGACGCCGACGGTGTGGTCGGCGAGGGTGTAGTTGGCATTGCCCTGCACGGTCGTGCCCACGATGTCCACGTCGCTGCTCGCCGCGTCCACGGTGACGGCCGCGGTGGAGGTCAACCCAGTGACTGTCGTCTTCGACACGCTCGAACCGGTGACACCGGCGAACCGGATCACCGGGGAGGTCGCGGGTCTGTTCAGACCGTAGCCGCCCTCGCGGATGGTGACGCCCGACGAGTTGCGGGCGTCCACGGCTGGCACGTCGCCCGACCCGAAGACGCGGATGTTCTGCAACACCACGTCGTGCTGGCCGTCGATGACGAAACCGGCCGACGCGCCGGACAGGGTGGCGGAGCTGGAGCTGGAACTGAACACGATCGGCTGTTGCGGGGTGCCGGACGAGGTGACGCTGACCCGCTCCATGTAGACACCGCCGCCGATGTCGACAGTCTGCCCGCCGGTGACGATCGCGGCGGCGGCCCCGATCGAACAGAACGGTTGCGCCAGGGTGCCCGGGTACTGGTCGGAGCAGTTGGCGGAAGGATTCTGCCGGACGTACAGCGTCGTCGGTGTGTCGGCCTGGGCGGGCACTGTGGTGCCCATCAACGCGCCGCCGGTCAGGACTGTGGTCACGAGACCGGAGAAGAGGGATTTACGCATGCTGGCCCCGAAGAAAAAAGGAGGACCCGGCGACGCCGGAATCAGATGAGGCCGATCCTGCACCACGCGAGATCGAGGCGCTGACCGGGGCGACAAAACGGCCACCGGGGCCGTTCCGGCCGGCGGCCCGACCGGACGAGGAAATCGGGGGGAGTACGCAGGTCGACGTTCACGTCCTGTTCAACGGGTGGCCGACCGCTCGTGAGGTTGCCGGGTAACGGTGACCGTCCGCACCCCCGAACGAGGTGCGTTCGATGCCACATGCGTCCGGAACGGGGCCGGTAAGTGTTGGTGCTGTCTGTCGTCATTCCGATGTACAACGAGGCCGCGGTCATCCCGGCCCTGATCGCCCGGCTGCGGCCGGTGCTCGACGCGCTCGACGTCGACTACGAGGTGGTGGCCGTCGACGACGGCAGCCGGGACGACACCGTCGCGGTGCTGCTCACCCATGCGCGGAGCTGGCCGCAACTGCGCCTGGTCCAGTTGCGGCGCAACAGCGGCCACCAGGCGGCGTTGACCGCCGGGCTGTACCGCGCCCGAGGTCAGTGGGTGGTCAGCCTGGACGCCGATCTCCAGGACCCGCCGGAGACGGTCGCCGAGATGCTGCGGGTGGCCCGTGCGCAGGGCGTCGACGTCGTGTACGGCGTACGCGCGGACCGCAGCTCCGACACCGTGTTCAAGCGGCGCACCGCGCAGCTCTACTACCGGCTGATGCGTCGGCTCGTCGGCGCCGAGGTGCCCGCCCAGGCCGGCGACTTCCGACTGGTCAGCCGGGAGGTGATCGAGACACTGCGTCAGCTTCCCGAACGCACCCCGGTCTACCGGCTGCTGGTGCCCGCGCTCGGGTTCGCCAGCGCGGAGGTGCGCTACGTCCGGGAGACACGGGCGGCGGGCGAGACGAAGTACCCACTGCCGCGGATGATCGCGCTCGCCTGGGACAGCGTCGCCAACTTCTCCGCCGCTCCGCTGCGCCTCGCCACCTGGCTCGGCGCGATCAGCTTCCTGGCCTGTCTCGGCCTCATCGGGTTCGGCATCGTCGCGTACCTGCGCGGTCTGACCATCCCGGGCTGGACGTCGACGTTCGTCGCGGTCCTGCTCCTCGGTGGCGTGCAGCTGGTCTGCCTCGGTCTGCTCGGCGAGTACGTCGGGCGGATCTACGCGACCGTGCAGGGCCGACCGACGTACCACGTCGGCGCCGACTCGGCGGAGACCGAGTTGGCCTCCCCGATCGCCGTCACACCTGTGGGCAGCGTCCGTGGCTGACTCGCTCGCGCTGGTGGAACCGGCCGCGCCCGCCCCCGCGCCGCAGCCCGACCGCCGGACTGCCCGGTCCATCGGTTCCGCTGTGGCCGCCGTCCTGCCGTGGGCTGTCCTGCTCGCCGCGCTGCCGGCCGCCTGGTGGTACACCGACGTGCCCGCCGGCGACGTGCTCCGCTACGCGGCGTACTGGTCGTTGGCCCTGCTGCTGCCCGGCACGTTGGTGCACCGGGCGGTACGCGGTGGCCGGGGCAACCTGCCCGAGGACCTGGGCTACGGCGCGGCGACCGGCCTTCTTCTCGAACTCGGCGCCTGGATCGTCGCCGCCGCCACCGGCCAGCAGCACCTGCTGCGGTGGTGGCCGGTACCCCTGGTGCTGGCCTTCGCCGTCGTTCCACGGCTGCGCAGGAACTGGCGGGTCGGGCCCCGCCGGCCGCTCCCGCTCGCCTGGCACTGGTCGATGGCCGCGGTGCTGCTGCTGGTGCTGCTCTGGGCCGTCGCGCAGTGGCGCCTGGTGCCGCTGCCGCCGGTGAACCACACGTACTACCAGGATCTGCTGTACCACCTGTCGCTGGTGCAGGAGCTGACCCGGGATCTGCCGTTCCAACTGCCGCAGATGGCCGGTGAACCGCTGCGCTACCACTACCTGTCCGACGCGCACATGGCCGCCGGCAGCATGATCACCGGCATCCCGCCCGCGACGGTCCTGCTCCGGCTGTGGCTGGCGCCGGTCGCCATCATCACCGTGCTGGTCACCGCCGGGCTGGCCCGGGATCTCTCCGGACGCGGGTGGGCGGGACCGCTGGCGGGCGCGGCGGCGGGTCTCGGTATGCCGGTGGCCGTCAACTCGGCCATCGCGGACGGCGCCTTCGCCTTCTCCTTCTCCAGCCCGTCCCAGACGTACGTCCTGCCGCTGCTCGTGCTGCTCGGCGGCATCTGCGTCGACGCCGTACGCGGACGACCGCTGGGTGTCGCCTGGGCGCTGCTGCCCGCCCTCGGGCTGGCCTGCGCCGGATCCAAGTCCAGCGCGCTGCCGCCGCTGATCGCCGGCGTCGGCGTCGCCCTCCTCGCCACCTGGTGGCAGCGACGGCGGGTGCCCTGGCCGGTGCTCGCCACGCTGCTGTGTCTCGTGGCGCCGATGGGCGTCGGCTACCTGCTCTTCGCCGGCGGCGGAGCGGGCACCCTGAGCCCGCAGGCGTTCGCGTTCCTGCACGCCATGCCGCAGTACCGGGAGACCATCGGCGCCGGAGCCGGGGTGCGCGGCGGTGGGCTGCTGCCGTTCGGTCTCGCCCGGGCGGGGGCCGCCGGATGGCTGCTGACCTTCGCCCTGCTCGGTTGGTGGCTGCTGGTGCAGCTGCCCCGGCTGATCGGCATGCTGATCCTCACCGGGCCGCGTCGCGCCGATCCGGCGCCCTGGCTGCTCTCCGGCGCGATTCTGGCCGGTGCGGGAGGCATCTGGACGCTGCACCATCCCTCGCTGAGCCAGGTCTACTTCTGGCTGGACGTGCTCCCGTTCGGCGCTGTGCTGAGCGTGTGGCTGCTCACCCTGGTCCGGCCGTCCTGGCCGGTGGCGGTGTGCGCCGCGCTGCTCGGCGTGGCGTCGTACCTCGTCGTACCCCTGATGGCCCGGCCGGCCGCGACCATGGCCGGCTGGGCGGGCGTCCTCGGGCGGTCGTACCTGCGGCTCGCGGTCCTTCTGCTGCTGGCCGCGCTGATCGCGGTCGGCGTGCACGCTCTGCTGGGTCGCCGTCGTCCGGACGGCGGTGGGCGGCGACGCCTCGTGGCCGTGGCGCTGGCCGGCATCACGGCGGCGCTGCTGAGCGCGAGCGTCGCGCGGGGCGTCGACGGCGCTGTCCGGTACGTCCAGGTCGCGCCGGGTCGACCCGCGTCGGTCGCGCTGCCGTCCACCGTGACGGCAGCGGAGATGCGGGCGGCGCTCTGGCTCGACGAGCACTCCGCGGACGACGACGTGGTGGCCACGAACGTGCACTGTCGGCCGGTACCGACCACCGCGCACTGCGACGCCCGCGCCTACTGGGTGACCGGGCTGGGCGGGCACCGGACGGTGATCGAGAGCTGGGGATACACGGATGCCGCCCTCGCCGCGAACGGTCGTCGGGGCCTCGGCTACGTACGGCAGGACCCGCCCGACCCGGACCGGTTCGCGTTGAACGAGCGGATCTTCCGCTCGCCGACGGCGGCCGACCTGGACCGGTTGCGCGCCGAGTACCGGGTCCGTTGGCTGTTCGCCGACACGCGGGCCGGTGCGGTGTCGCCCGAACTGGCCGGGCTGGCTCACGTGCGTCTCGTCTCCGGCAGCGTCATCGTCTACGAGCTGCGCTGACGGCGACGCCCGCCGGACCGGGGAGGTCTGGCGGGCGTCGCGCGTGTGGTAACGGCTCAGCCGAGGGTGAACTTCTCCCAGAGGCTGACCGCGGGGCCGTTGGCGATCAACGGCTTGCTGCCCGCGCCGTCGGCGCTGGCGTACTTGTTGTTGACGGCGGCCCTGAAGCTCACCGTGCCGTCACTGTTGTGGATCATGGTGAACTGCTCCCACAGGCTGACCGTGGGGCGGGTCGCGATCAGCGGCTTGCTGCCGGCGCCGTCGGCCGTGACGAAGCGCCTGTTGGCGCGGGCGAGGAGGGCGACCTGCCCGTTGCCGAGGTCGACGATGTCGAACCGCTCCCACGTGCTGGCGGTCGTCTGGCTCGCGATCAGCGGCTTCACGCCGGCGGCGTCGGCCATCACGAACCGGCCGTTCACGCTGGCCTTCAGCGACCTGTTCGCGTCGGCGACCGGGACCTGGTGGAACTTCTCCCAGGTGCTGATCGCCGGACTGCTCGCCGACACCGTGAAGGAGCCGCTGGGGTCGGCGGTGACGTACAGACCGTTGTTCGCCTTGAGGCTGATGGTGCCGTCGGTGTTCCGCACGACTGTGAACTTCTCCGTCGGGCCGACGACCTGGCTCTCGGCGTCCAGGTTCTCGTTGGCCGACTGCGTGACGTAGCGGCCGTTGGCCCGTGCGACGAGGGCGACCTGGCCGTTGCCGGCGTCCGCCAGGTCGTACTGCGCGGCGGCGGTCAAGCCGACCTGGTCCGGTCGCATGGGCACGGCACCGACGTAGCGGAGGTTGGACAGCGCGAGCAGACCCACGCTTGCGGTCCGCCGCAGCACGCTCACCTGCTCGGTGCTGCTGCCCTGCATCTCGTCCTCGCCGCGGGCGGTGACGGTGACGTCGTACGTTCCCGGGGTGGCGTACCAGTGCGTTGCGGTCGGGGCGGCCTGGGTGACGACGTTTGTGCCGTCGCCGAAGTTGAACACGTACTCCCGGATCGGGACGAAGCCCGGCGTGGAGGAGGAGGCATCAACGGTGACCGCGCTTGCACTCGGGCCCAACGCGACGTCGAAGGACGCGGTCGGGGACTTGACGGTCTCGATGATGCCCCGGTCGGCGTACGTGACCGGGCCCGATCCGGTGTTCGTCACGGCCGGGTCGTCACGGCGCGATTGGTTCTGGCTGTCGAGCTCCGGGAAGCCGGGTGCCGCCGAGTTCGCCGAGTCGATCCGGTCACTGGCGTTCGCCGTGTCCCGGTCGTGCGCGGCCTGGCCGGACGCGGTGCGGAACTGGGCCAGGCCCATGACGGTCCCGTTCCAGGAGTAGTTCGTCGAGGACGGGGACATGCTGTGGTACGTGTTGTTGTAGTCGACCACGGTGCCGGTCAGGGACTGGTCGTAGACGCCGATCTCGACCCCGCCGGTGAGCTGGGGGTCGCAGAAGCTCTGGCGGGACTGACCGTTGTTGCTGAACGTGTTGTTCTGCACGGAGACACCGGACGACGCTCCGTCGATCCGGACACCGTCGACGCAGCGGTCCTTGATGGAGTTGTTGGTGATCGCCGTGTTGGCGGCCCCGCGGTTGTGGATGCCGTGACCGGCCCCGCCCCTGATGTCGTTGTTTGCCAGCACGGTGCCGGAGGCGCCCGGTCCGATCTCGATGGCGGCGCCGGTGAAGCCGCCGACGACGCTGTCGAGGACGCTGTTGCGAGCCCCCTCGACCCGGATGCCCGAGCTGTGGTCGGCGCTGTCGTACTGCGATCCAGTGAGCAGTGTCGCGCGCTCGAGGGTCACGTCGGTGGACGTGGCGTCCACAGTGATTCCGTTGGTGAGCGCCGTCCCGGTGCCACGGATGTCCCGCAGACTGGCCATCGTTACTCCGGTGACCCGCACGGCGGGGGCCGTCGCGGCGCTGGCCATCGTGTAGACGCCGCCCGCGACCTCGATGTTCGAGGAGTTGCGGAGGTCCAGGGCGGGGATGTCGAGCCCCGTCCCGGTGACCTTGAAATCCTGGAGGCCGATGTCGTGCTGGCCGTCGATGACCAGGCCGGCGGTCGGCCCGACGAGCCTGACCGCACTGCCGTTGGCGATGAAACCGATCGGAGCGTCGGGGGTGCCGGAGCGGGTGAAGGTGACACGCTCGGCATAGTCCCCGTCGTAGACGCGGACGGTCTGGCCGGTGGTGACCACGGAGGTGGCGGCGCCGATCGTGCAGAACGGCTCCGTCGCGGAGCCGGGCCCCTGGTCGGAACAGTTGGCGGCGGCCTTCTTGACGTAGAGGGTCGTGGGTTCGTCGGCCTGGGCGGGTGCGCCGGTGGCCAGCAGGGTGCCGCCGGTCACCGCGATCGCGGTGAGGCCGGCGAGGGATCTTCTACGCATGCATGCCCTCTGTCGGGAAGGTGGATTCGGCTTCGCCGGAGATCAGATGGAGACCATGATCCGATACCGGCTGGTGCCGCAACGCCCCCGGGCGACAAAACGGCCAACGCGCCCGCGAGCTTCCGTCGTGGCCTCCTGGCTGGGCGAACCGCCGGGTAGGAGAGAATGAGGCACGTGACGACGATCCCCAACGTGCTCGCCAACCGGTACGCCTCGCCTGAGTTGGTCGCCCTCTGGTCGCCCGAGGAGAAGGTCCGGATGGAGCGGCGGCTCTGGCTCGCCGTGCTCCGCGCCCAGCGCGATCTGGGCGTACCGGTGCCGGACGGCGTGGTCGAGGCGTACGAGCGGGTGCTCGACCAGGTCGACCTCGCCTCGATCGCGGAGCGGGAGCGGGTCACCCGGCACGACGTGAAGGCCCGCATCGAGGAGTTCAGCGCGCTCGCCGGCTTCGAGCACGTGCACAAGGGGATGACCTCGCGGGATCTCACCGAGAACGTCGAGCAGCTCCAGGTGCGCGCCTCGCTGGAGCTGATCCGGGATCGGGTGGTGGCCACCCTGGCCCGGCTGGCCTGGCTGGCCCACGAGCACTCCGAGCTGGTGATGACCGGCCGTTCGCACAACGTGGCGGCGCAGGCCACCACGCTGGGCAAGCGCTTCGCGTCGGCGGCGGAGGAGCTGCTGATCGCGTACGAGCGGCTGGAGGAGCTGATCGGCCGCTACCCGCTGCGCGGGATCAAGGGCCCGGTCGGCACGTCCGCCGACCAGCTCGACCTCTTCGACGGCGACGCCGACAAGGTGGCCGACCTGGAGCGGCGGGTCGCCGAGCACCTGGGCTTCTCGCGGGTGCTGGACAGCGTGGGGCAGGTCTACCCGCGCTCGTTGGACTTCGACGTGCTGGCCGCGTTGGCGCAGGTCGCCGCCGCGCCGTCGTCGCTGGCCACCACGATCCGGCTGATGGTCGGCCAGGAGTTGGTGACCGAGGGCTTCAAGCCGGGTCAGGTCGGCTCCAGCGCGATGCCGCACAAGATGAACACCCGCTCCTCGGAGCGCGTGAACGGCTTCGCGGTGATCATCCGGGGTTACCTGTCGATGGTCGGTGAGCTGGCCGGTGACCAGTGGAACGAGGGGGACGTGTCCTGCTCGGTGGTCCGGCGGGTGGCCCTGCCGGACGCGTTCTTCGCCGCCGACGGGCTGTTCCAGACGTTCCTCACGGTGCTCGACGAGTTCGGCGCGTACCCGGCGGTGATCAACCGGGAGCTGGAGCGGTTCCTGCCGTTCCTGGCCACCACGAAGATCCTGGTGGCGGCCGTCCGGCGGGGCGTCGGTCGGGAGGTCGCGCACGAGGTGATCAAGGAGCACGCGGTCGCCGTGGCGCTGGCCATGCGCGAGAAGGGCGCCCCGGAGAACGACCTGTTCGACCGGCTGGCGGCGGACGGCCGCCTCGGCCTGTCCCGCGCCGACATCGACACCCTGGTCGCCGACCGTACCGCCTTCGTCGGCACCGCCCAGGCCCAGGTGCAGGCCGTGACCAGGCGCATCACCAAGGTGGTGCAGAGCCACCCCGACGCTGCCACCTACTCCCCGCCCCCGATCCTGTAACTCCCGGTCCGGGCTGGTGGCGGTGGCTCACTCGCCGGTGGGGGTCTCGGCGGCGGTTCTCAGGTTGGGGGCGCTGGCGGGTTCGGCGATGCCGCCGAGAGACTCGGCGAAGGCCGGGTCGGTGGCGGTCTCCGCCGCCACCACCGGCTGGTCGGCGGGCATGACCTCGGGCATCTTGGGTACGGCGATCACCGCAGTGCCGTACGCGCAGATCTCCATCCACATCTCGCCGCAGTCCCGGCTGTCGAACCGCATGCCGATCACGGCGTTCGCGCCGAGCCGCAGGGCCTCCTCACCGAGGCGGGAGACCGAGTCGGTACGCCACCGGGTCAGGTTGTCCGGTGCCATCGGGTCGTACGCGCCACCGCGCAGGTTCTTGACACCCTCGCGGTACGGGTTGCGCGTCCTGGCCATCGATGACACCACCTCACCGAGGATCTGGCGGATCTCGTAGCCGGGCAGTTGATCCGTCGTCACGACCAGCACGGTTCCGATGCTGTCAGGAGCGGGGCGACCCGATCGGGTGCATTGTTCACCTGATCGGATGCTGCAAAACAGCGCGGCGCGGACGGTCGGCACTCGGTCGACCATCCACGCCGCGCCGGGCGTTAACTGTCAGACACCGGCCGTGGAGGTGATCCAGGCCCGGTTGTACGCAACGCTGCCGTAGTTCTGGATGCTCGACCCGTCGGCGGTGGAGGCGACGCCGACCTGCTGGCCGTTGTAGAACTGGGGTCCGCCGGAGTCACCGCGCCAGGCGTTGCCGTTGATCCGGGTGCTGCGGATCGCCTGCCCGCCGTACGCGTCGGTGGCGCTGTTGCTGGTGACCCGGACGGTCGCGGTCTTCAGCGTGGTGGACGCCGAGCAGCCGCTGTAGCAGGTCATGCCCCAGCCGTAGATCGAGTTGGTCGAGTTGATCGGCGGGTTGCTGCTGGCCAGGCTCACGGCCGAGGTGCTGACGGTGCTGGAGAGGCGCATGAGGGCCAGGTCGTTACGGGTGTAGGTGGCGCTGACCGTGCGGGTGACCCCGCCGGAGGTGCGGTTCACGCTGCCGACCCGGACGGACATGGTGCCGCTGATGCAGTGCCGGGCGGTGAGCACCCACTGCGGGGCGATCACGCTGCCGGAGCAGGTGAACGAGCCGTTGCTGAGCACCGCGGCGGCCCAGGGGGCGGACGAGACGGTGCCGCCGCCGATGATGGGTTGCGGGCCGGCCGGGGCGGCGGCCGCTCCGGACGTGGCGCCGAGGACGCCGACCAGCGCGGTGCCGAGCACGGCGAGCAGGGGACGGATGCGCATCGGGTGACTCCTTGGACGGGGCGGGCCCGGGGTCGCCGGGTGCCGGACGGCGACGACGGGAGGTCCCCGCCACCGCTCTGCATCGAGGTACGTCGATGTAGGGTAGGGCGGACGGCAGGCGTTTTCAAGAATTCGATCGAGGGTAACCAATGTAACGATTCGGCCACCCTGAACGCCATATATGCCCTGGTGGGACCGCGTGTCCTGACTGGCGGACCGTCCTGGGCACCCGTTATGTTGATCACCGTCTGAACTGCACCCGACCGGTGCGTCCGCGACGGAATCTGCCAGGTACGCTGGCTGCGCTCGCCCGTTGTGGGTCGGCACCCAACTGCGTACACAGTCAGGAGTGCCCAGTGCCTCGCGTCGTCGTCGACGTCATGCTCAAGCCCGAGATCCTCGATCCGCAGGGCCAGGCCGTCGCAAACGCGCTGCCCCGGCTCGGCGTCAGCGACGTCGCCTCGGTTCGGATCGGCAGGCGGATCGAGATCGAATTCCAAGGTGAACCGGACCTGGACCGGGCCCGGGAGATCGCCGACAAGCTGCTCGCCAACCCGGTCATCGAGGACTTCACCGTCCGCCTGGTCGAGGCCGACGAGACCGCGGACGCCCGCTCGTGACCGCCCGGGTCGGTGTGGTCACCTTCCCTGGCTCGCTCGACGACGGGGACGCGGCCCGGGCCGTCCGGATCGCCGGCGCCGAGCCGGTCCGCCTCTGGCACGGTGACCCGGATCTGCACGGGGTCGACGCGGTCGTCCTGCCCGGCGGCTTCTCCTACGGCGACTACCTGCGCTGCGGCGCCATCGCCCGGTTCGCGCCGGTGATGGAGACGATCGTGGACGCCGCCCAGGGTGGCCTGCCGGTGCTCGGCATCTGCAACGGCTTCCAGATCCTCTGCGAGGCGCACCTGCTGCCCGGCGCGCTCACCCGCAACCAGCACCTGCACTTCCGCAACCGGGACCAGGTGCTGCGCATCGAGTCGGCCGGCACGGCGTGGACCAACACGTTCCAGCCCGGCCAGGAGGTGCTCGTCCCGGTGAAGAACGGCGAGGGCTGCTACGTCGCCGACACCGCGACGCTGGACCAGCTCGAAGCCGAGGGCCGGGTCGTCGCCCGCTACGTCGGCGGCAACCCCAACGGGTCGCTGCGGGACATCGCCGCCATCACCAACTCCGCCGGCAACGTCGTCGGCATCATGCCGCACCCCGAGCACGCGGTGGAGGCGCTCACCGGCCCCTCGCTGGACGGCCTCGGCTTCTTCACCTCGGTTCTCAAGCACCTGGTGGGGACGCCGGCATGACCGCCGGCACGATCATCGGTCTGCTCAACCGCCTCTCTGGCGGGCACGAGCGCAGCGAGGAGAGGTCATGACCACCCATCCGGATCCGGTACGGGACACACCGGAGGCGTACTCCGCCCCGGCGCAGTCGGCCGAACCGCTCCCGGCGCAGCCCCCCGCCCCGGCGGTCGCTCCGGCCCAGCCGGCGATCGCCGACTGGACCGACGGCGTGGACACCGTGCCGCGCGCGAACGGCACCCCGGGCGAGCTTCAGCCGTACACCGAGCTGGGACTCCGCGACGACGAGTACGACCGGATCCGGCAGATCCTCGGCCGCCGGCCCACCCAGTCCGAGCTGGCCATGTACTCGATCATGTGGAGTGAGCACTGCTCCTACAAGTCGAGCAAGGTGCACCTGCGCCAGTTCAGCGAGAAGGCCCCGCACAGCGACCGAATGCTCGCCGGCATCGGTGAGAACGCCGGTGTGGTGCAGGTGTCCGACGAGCTGGCGGTGACCTTCAAGGTCGAGTCGCACAACCACCCGAGTTTCGTCGAGCCCTACCAGGGCGCCGCGACCGGCGTCGGCGGCATCGTCCGGGACATCCTCGCCATGGGCGCCCGCCCGGTCGCCGTGATGGACCCGCTGCGCTTCGGTGCCGCGGACCACCCGGACACCGCCCGGGTGCTCACCGGCGTGGTCGCCGGCGTCGGCGGCTACGGCAACTGCCTGGGCCTGCCCAACATCGGTGGTGAGCTGGTCTTCGACCCCTCCTACCAGGGCAACCCGCTACTCAACGCGCTCTGCCTCGGCGTCCTGCCCGTCGACCGGCTGCAGAACAAGGCCGCCGCCGGCCCCGGCAACGTCGTGGTGCTGATGGGCGCCAAGACCGGCCGCGATGGCATCGGCGGCGTCTCGGTGCTGGCCAGCGCCACCTTCGACGAGGGCAGCGAGGCCCGCCGCCCCGCCGTGCAGGTCGGCGACCCGTTCACCGAGAAGCTGCTGATCGAGGCGTGCCTCGAGCTGTACGACGGACAGCTGGTCGTCGGCATCCAGGACCTCGGCGGCGCCGGGCTGACCTGCGCGCTCACCGAGACCGCCGCCGCGGCCGGCACCGGCATGCGGGTCTGGCTGGAGCGGGTGCCGCTGCGCGAGCCCTCGATGGACCCGCACGAGATCCTGGCCAGCGAGTCGCAGGAGCGGATGCTGCTGGTCGTCGAACCGGACAAGCTCGACGCGGTGCTCAAGACCTGCGAGAAGTGGGGCGTCCTCGCCACCGCGATCGGTGAGGTCACCGCCCCGGATCCGGACGGCCGCCCGGGTCGACTGCTGATCACCTGGCAGGACCACCTGGTCGTCGACGTGCCGCCGGGTTCGCTTGTCGACGACGGCCCGGTGTACGCCCGACCGATGCGCGAGCCGGCGGACCTGATCCTGCTCCAGGCCGACCGGGCCGAGACGCTGCCCCGCCCGGCCGACCCGGAGGCGCTGCGGGAGACCGTGCTGCGCATGATCGCGTCGCCGAACCTGGCCGACAAGACCTGGGTCACCGAGCAGTACGACCGTTACGTGCTGGGCAACACCGTGCTCGCGCAGCCGGAGGACGGCGGCGTGATCCGGATCGACGAGCGGACCGGGCTCGGCGTGGCGCTGTCGGTGGACGGCAACGGCCGGTACGCCCGGCTCGACCCGTACAACGGCACCAAGCTGGCCCTCGCCGAGGCGTACCGGAACGTCGCGGTGACCGGCGCGAAGCCGATCGCCGTCACCAACTGCCTCAACTTCGGCTCCCCCGAGGACCCGGGCGTGATGTGGCAGTTCGCCGAGGCCGTGCGCGGCCTCGCGGACGGCTGCCTGGAGCTGGGCATCCCGGTCACCGGCGGCAACGTCAGCTTCTACAACCAGACCGGCGCGGCGGCCATCCACCCGACCCCGGTGGTCGGTGTGCTGGGCGTACTGGACAACGTCGCCGACCGGGTGCCGATGGGCTTCGTGCCGCGCGCCGGTGGCGACCACGACCAGCTCTACCTGCTCGGCGAGACGAACGTGGAGCTGTCCGGCTCGGAGTGGGCCTGGGTGACGCACGAGCACCTCGGCGGCATCCCGCCGCAGGTCGACCTCGCCCGGGAGAAGGCGCTTGCCGACCTGCTGGCCGAGGCCGCCCGGGTGGGCCACCTGGCCTCCGCGCACGACCTCTCCGACGGTGGCCTCGCCCAGAGCCTGGTGGAGTCCTGCCTGCGCCGTGGCGTCGGCGCCCGGATCGCGGTGCCGGAGCAGTTCGCCGAGGGCTCGATGCCGTTCGTGTACCTGTTCAGCGAGTCCGCCACGCGGGCGCTGGTGTCGGTGCCGCGCGGTCACGACAAGGCGTTCGCGGCGCTGTGCGCCGAGCGGGGCGTGCCGTTCGAGCTGATCGGCGTCACCGACCCGTCCGGCGGTGCGCTGGAGGTGCACGGTCAGTTCCGGATCGGCCTGGACGAGCTGCGCGCCGCGCACACCGAGACGTTGCCGCGCCTCTTCGGGGGTACGGCGGCCGTCGAGGTGCCCGCGCCGGCCGCCGGTGTGGCGGGTGCGGTCGAGGGTGTGCCGCTGCCGGCCGCTCCGGCCGAGCCGGTCGACCCGGCCGAGGTGCTCTCCGAGCCGATCGCCTCCTCGGGGCCCTCCCCGGAGACCGGTGCCGTCGAGCCGATCGGGTCGGAGCAGTCCGAGTCGGACTCCGGTGACACCGAGCCGTCGCCTGACGAGCGCTGAGGCGTTGGCCGCTGCCGTCTACGGCCAACCCGGATCGGGCGCCCGGTTCGACTGGGGGTTGACCGGGGCGGCCGAACTCGGCCGGGTCTGCGCGGCGCTGGTGGTGGTGGACGTCCTGTCGTTCACCACCGCCGTGGAGGTGGCGGTGGCCCGGGGTATGCGGGTGCACCCGTTTCCGTGGGGTGAGCAGGCCGCCGACTACGCGGTGCGGGTCGGCGCGGTGGCCGCGGTGGGCCGGCGACAGACGACGGTGGACCATCCGTGGTCGCTGTCGCCCGCCGCGTTGAGCACCGCGCCGGTGGTGGCGGACCTGGTGCTGCCGTCGCCGAACGGCTCGGCCATCAGTGCCGCCGCCAGCGCCACCGGCCTGCCGGTGGTCGCGGGGTGCCTGCGTAACGCACGCGCCGTCGGGCGTTGGCTGCGCCGCCAGGGGTACGGAACGCTGGACGCCCCGATCGGCGTGATCGCTTCGGGCGAGCGGTGGCCGGACGGATCGCTGCGCCCGTCGGTGGAGGATCTGCTCGGCGCGGCCAGCGTGCTCGACGCCCTCTCCGGCGTACCGGACGGGCTCTCCGTGGAGGCGGCCATGGCGCTCGCCGCGCTGGCCAGCACCCCGGACGTGCCCGCCGCGGTCCGGGGCAGCGTCTCCGGTCGGGAGCTGACCGAGGGCGGCTTCGCCGAGGACGTGGAGGTGGCCGTCCGGGTGGGCGTGTCCACAGTCGTACCGGTGCTCCGCCAGGGTGTCTTCTCCGCCGCCTGACAGACGCGGCGCACACTGCTCACCCCTTCAGTACAGCGAAGAACGGCCACCCGGATCTCCGGGTGGCCGTTCTTCGCGCTGTGGTGGGGGTCAGTCGTCGAGCCAGTCGAGGCGTCGACCGCCCCGCTCGGTCGGCGGCGGGCCGTCCGGCCGGGCGCGGCCGGCCTGCTGCCCATAGCCGCCCTGGTCGTAGCCCGGCTCGTCGTAGCCACCGCGTTGCGCCGGAGGCTCCTGGCCGTAGCCGCCGCGTTGCGCCGGGGGCTCCTGGCCGTAGCCGCCCTGGTCGTACCCGCCGGCCTGCTGGCCGTAGCCGCCCTGGTCGTAGCCCCGGTCGTCGTAGCCGCCGCGCTGCGCCGGGGGCTCCTGGCCGTAGCCGCCCTGGTCGTACCCGCCGGCCGGCTGACCGTACCCGCCCTGGTCGTACCCGCCCTGGTCGTAGCTGCCGGCCGGCTGGCCGTAGCCGCCGGTGGGCTCGGCCGGTCGACCGCCGTACGGGGCCGTCGGCTCGGGCTGGCCGTAGCCTTGGCCCTGCTCCGGCTGGTAGACGCCTGTGGCGTACGGGTCGGCCGGAGCCGGGTACTGCGTGCTGTCGCCGGTGTACCGGCCGGTCGGCTCGTCGAAGCGCTCGCCGTAGGGGGCGCCACTGGCGGGGGCTGGCGGGTAACCGGCCGTGCCGGCCGGGGCCGTGTAGTCGCGGCTGCCGTAACCGCCGCCCGAGGAGGGCGCGGCGCCGTGACCCGCGCCGGAGCCGGGTGCCGCGCCGTAGCCGTCACCTGCCGCTCCGGCACCGTAGCCGCCCTCGGGGGCCGCCGCCGTGCCGTAGCCGCCACCCGAGGCGGGAGCGTTGCCGTAACCGCCCGCGCCGTAGCCGCCGGGCGCCGGCTCGTCGCCGTAGCCCGTGCCGCCCCAGCCCTGCCCGCCCGCCGCACCGTAGGGCTGTGGGGGCGCGCCGTACGGGTCCGGGGGAACGTCGTCGACCACCGGACGGTGCATCATCGTCGGCGCCTCGCTCAGCGCCGCACCGCCCACCATGGTCGGGTCCGGTCCGCCGCCGGCCCGGTTGACCACCCGGGTCTGGTCGTCGCCGCCCCGGAACGCGCCACGGGCCGCCGGCACCGCGCCGGCCGCGCCGACGCCGTCCGGAGCGTCCTCGTCGTCGCCGTTCTCCTTGCGCCGCATCCAGAGCAGCACGATCGTGCCGACGCCGGCGGCGACCAGCAGACCGCCGAGCAGGATGATCAGGTACGAGCCGAAGCCGCCACCGTCGTCCTCGTTCGAGGCGTTCGCCGCTGCCCCCGGGCTGGCCGCCTCGGATGGCTGATCCTCGGCACCCTCCTCGGTCGCCTCCTCCGTGGGAAGCGCCTCGGCGGTGGCGGACGGGGTGGCGCTGGGCGTCACCTCGACCTTGATCTCCAAGCTGATCCGCTGTCCGGTGACGGACTGCCCCGCGTTCGCGTTGAAGCTCTTGGTGGCGGTGATGTTGTCGAAGCTGGCACCGAGATCGATACGCCCCGGGGCGATCGGCTTGTCGGTGGTACCGGTGAAGCGGAAGTCGCCGCTGCCGTTGCTGATGGTGTCGAGCCGCTTGCCGGTGCTGTCCTGCAGGATCACGATGGCGTTCGGTACCGCTTCGCCGTTGGCCTTCTTGACCACCTTGCCGGAGACCGACCGCACGGTCTGGTTCTGCGGCGGCGGCGCAGCCTTGCCCACAAGGTTGACAGTCGTTGTGGCCTGCTGCTCGTTCTTCTGCCCGCTGGAGTTGACGGCCTTGATCGTGATGACCGCGGAGCCATTGGTTGCGTCATCGGCAGCTTGGAATGTGGCATCAAGCGTGCCGCTGGAGTCGACCCGGTTGCGACTGCAACCGTCGATGCACCTCAGCTTGGAGTTGTTGGAGGTGACAGAGATGTCAGCCTCGTCGGCCCCAAGCGGGAAGTTGAGCGTGTAGGTGACCTTGGTGGTCTTGCCCGCCTCAACCGAACTCGGTGAAGCTGAGACGTTGTTGATATTGGGCTCGGCCATTGCTGGTGTGGCGGGGACGGCGAGCAGAGCGCCGGCAACCAGCGCTACGACCACACCGGCCCGCTGCTTCCAGGCACGTCGGTGTGTTGACACGTCCACCGCCTTCCGGGCTGACTTCCCTGGTGACCGGCGGGGCGCCGGGCCGGGGATCATCACGGTACGAATACGCCGTCGGCAACTATGCCTTGTCTCACTGGATCGGCGCGACCCAGGGCCAGCGTCGAGTGCTCGACCTGCGGGTCGTATCGTCCCGTCGTGTCCTCTCCGTACAGTAAGTCCCTCGCCGTTGCGGCGGTGTTGTCGGCGCTCGACGAGGGGCGTACACCCGAACGGTCGGTGTTCCGGGAAGCGGTCCGGACGTTGTTGGCCGTCCTCGCGGAGCGTGCCCCGGGCCGATCGGTGGAGGTACGGGTCCCACCATACGGGGCGATCCAGTGCGTCCCCGGTCCTCGACACACCAGGGGAAACCCGCCAAACGTCGTCGAGATGTCGCCCGAAACCTGGCTCGCGTTGGCGCTCGGTCGGATCGACTGGGCGCAGGCGGTCACCGACGGTCGTGTCCAGGTGAGTGGTGTCCGCGCGGACCTGTCGGCGTTTCTGCCCCTCTAAGTGCTCCGATGGCTGAGTTTGGTGACTCTCAGCACGGAAATCGTGACTATCTGTATCGACTGCTGTTCGCGTACACTGTCAGGCGACGACAGTGGTCCCGGCCGAGGAGTGTGGATCCGCCTTGTGATCCCCGCCAGGCCGGTCCAGACCAGCGTGAGGGAGCGGTAGGTGCCCCGAGGCGACGGCCGTTTGAGCCACGACCTTGATCCCCAACGACCCGGCCCACAGGACGCCTGTGGCGTCTTCGGTGTCTGGGCCCCCGGCGAAGAAGTTGCCAACCTGACCTACTTCGGCCTCTACGCCCTTCAGCACCGTGGCCAGGAGGCGGCGGGCATCGCGGTGAGCGACGGCTCCGGTGTGGTGGTCTACAAGGATCTCGGCCTGGTGGCCCAGGTCTTCGACGAGCCCACCCTGGCCAGCCTGCGTGGCCACCTGGCGATCGGGCACGCCCGCTACTCCACGACCGGCGCGTCGAACTGGGAGAACGCCCAGCCGACCATCCGGTCGACCAGCTCGGGCACGACCATCGCGCTGGCGCACAACGGCAACCTGGTAAACACCGCCGAGCTGGAGAAGGAGGTCGCCGAGCGCGGCCTCGTCGCGGACGGCTCGACAAACGACACCTCCCTGGTGACCATGCTGCTGGCCAGCCGACCTGATCTGTCGGTCGAGGCGGCCGCGATGGAGGTGCTGCCGCAGCTGCGGGGCGCCTTCAGCTTCGTCTTCATGGACGAGTCGACGCTCTACGCGGCCCGTGACCCGCACGGCGTACGCCCGCTGGTGCTGGGCCGACTCGAACGCGGCTGGGTGGTGGCCAGCGAGACCGCCGCACTGGACATCGTCGGCGCGAGCGTGGTGCGCGAGGTCGAGCCGGGTGAGTTGATCGCGATCGACGAGGACGGGCTGCGGTCCACCCGGTTCGCCGCGCCGGAGCCGAAGGGCTGCCTCTTCGAGTACGTGTACATCGCGCGTCCGGACGCCACGATCGCCGGTCGCAACGTGCACGCGGCGCGGGTGCAGATCGGTCGGCAGTTGGCCAAGGAGCATCCGGTCGAGGCCGACCTGGTGATCCCGGTGCCCGAGTCGGGCACCCCGGCCGCGATCGGTTACGCGGAGGCGTCCGGCATCACCTACGGCGCCGGCCTCATGAAGAACCCGTACGTGGGACGCACCTTCATCCAGCCGTCGCAGACCCTGCGTCAGCTCGGCATCCGGCTCAAGCTCAACCCGCTGCGGCAGAACGTCCGCGGCAAGCGGCTCGTGGTGGTGGACGACTCGATCGTCCGGGGCAACACCCAGCGGGCCATCGTGCGGATGCTGCGCGAGGCGGGCGCGCTGGAGGTGCACGTCCGCATCTCGTCTCCGCCGGTCAGTTGGCCCTGCTTCTACGGGATCGACTTCGCCACCCGGGCGGAGCTGCTGGCCAACGGGTTGGACAACGACGGCATCCGGCGCTCGATCGGCGCCGACACGCTGGGCTACGTTTCGCTTCCCGGCCTGATCGCCGCGACCGAGCAGCCGAAGACCCGGCTGTGTCGGGCGTGTTTCGATGGGGAGTACCCGATCGAGCTGCCGGCCGGCAACCTGATCGGCAAGCACGTGCTCGAAGGGGTGGGCCGACGGGTCGTCGACTCGGCGCCGGCGGCCCCGCACACGAACGGCTCGTTCGTCGCCACTCCTGGTGGCGTGACCGCAAACCGCCCGTAGCACCAACCGGCGCGGCCCGGCCACCGCCGGTGCGGCACCGAGAACCACAAAGGGGAGAACCGTGACGCACGTGTCCGAGCGCAGCGGCGCAGGAAGCAGCCCGACCGGCGCCGGCGGCGACCGCCAGCCCTGGACGGGCGGCGCCGGCCGCCAGGCGCGCAAACGCTCGGTCTCGTACGCCGACGCCGGCGTCTCGATCGACGCGGGCGACCGCGCGGTGGAGCTGCTCAAGTCGAAGGTGCGCCAGACCCGCCGTCCCGAGGTGCTGGGTGACCTCGGCGGCTTCGCCGGCCTGTTCCGACTGGACACCACGAAGTACAAGAACCCGATCCTGGCGTCGTCCACCGACGGCGTGGGCACCAAGCTGGTGATCGCCCAGCAGATGGACATCCACGACACGGTCGGCATCGACCTGGTCGCGATGGTCGTCGACGACCTGGTGGCCTGTGGCGCCGAGCCGCTGTTCCTGCTCGACTACATCGCCACCGGCGAGGTCGTTCCGGACAAGGTCGCCGAGATCGGCGCGGGCATCGCCGACGGCTGCCGGTACGCGGGCTGCGCGCTGCTGGGCGGGGAGACCGCCGAGCACCCGGGCGTCCTGCGCCCGGACGAGTACGACATCTCCGCGACAGGTGTCGGCGTGGTCGAGGAGGCGGACATCCTCAGCCCCGACCGGGTCGAGGTGGGTGACGCGGTGATCGCCATGCGTTCGTCCGGCCTGCACTCGAACGGGTACTCGCTCGTCCGGCACGTGCTGCTCGGGGCCGCGCGGATGCGATTGGACATCGTGATCGACGACTTCGGTCGGCAGCGGACCCTCGGCGAGGAGCTGCTCACCCCGACCAAGATCTACGCCAAGGACTGCCTCAAGCTGATCGCCGAGGCCGACGTGCGGGCCCTGTCCCACATCACCGGCGGTGGCATCCCCGGCAACCTGGTCCGGGTGCTGCCGGAGCACGTCGACGCGGTGGTCAACCGGTCCACGTGGAAGCCACAGCCGGTCTTCGACCTGATCCAGTCGAAGGGCCGGATCGACGACCACGACATGGAGTCGACCTTCAACATGGGTGTCGGCATGTTCGCGATCGTCTCGGCGGAGGACGCCGACCGGGCGCTGGCCACGCTGACCGGCCGTGGGGTCGAGGCGTGGCAGGCCGGCGAGATCATCGAGGGCACCGGCAACGTGCAGATGGTCGGCCAGCACACCCGCGGATGATCACAGTCTGGTGATCGTACGGGCACCTGATCAGGGCTTCACCCGAGTGGCCATTGCCGCCTAGCCTGAAGGGCACCCTTCAGAGACGCTCGGGAGCCGCCTCGCGGCTTCCCGACCGCCTCTCAGGCCAGGCGGAGGAGGGCGATGGCTGCTCGGGGACAGGCGTTCAGCGGGATGCGCGGCCTCGCCGCGGTTCCGTCGTACGTCGTCATGCAGCCCACGACCCTCTGCAACCTGGACTGCGCGTACTGCTATCTGCCGTTCCGGGCCGATGACCGGCGGATGCCGGTGCCGGTGGCCGAGGCGGTGGCCTCGGCGGTCAATCCGTGGGCGACGGCGGGCCGGTTCTCGGTGGTGTGGCACGGCGGGGAGCCGTTGGCCGCGGGCCGGGAGCATCTGGCGGCCCTGATCGCGCCGTTCGGTCCCGAGGTCGAACACCACGTGCAGACCAACGCCACGTTGATCGACGACGAGTGGTGTGACTTCTTCGCCCGGCACGAGGTGCGGGTGAGCGTCAGCGTGGACGGGCCGAGGGAGCGCAACGGCGACCGGGTCAACCGGGGCGGTCAGCCGGCGTACGACCGGATCCTGCGCGGTGTCGCCGCGCTGCGCCGGCACGGCTTGCCGTTCTCCGCGCTGGCCGTGGTGTCCCGACCGGAGCCGGGGCTCGCCACCGAGCTGTACGACTACTTCCTCGAACTGGGCTGTGACGTGCTGGGCATCAACATCGAGGAGACCGAGGGCGTCAACACCCGCGACAACCGCCATGACCCGGCGGCGGTGACGGCGTTCTGGGCCGAGCTGGTGTCGGCCTGGCGGCGGGAGCCCCGGATCCACCTGCGTGAGGTCGAGTGGTCGCTGCGGTACGCCGCGGCGGTGCTCGACGACTCGGCGGACGGGGTGCTGCCCCGCCGGTTGGACCCGATCCCGACGATCGGGCACGACGGTTCCGTGACGGTGCTGTCGCCGGAGCTGGCGGGATTCACGGATGCCAGCTACGGCGATTTCAGCAGCGGCAACGTGCTGGCCACCCCGCTGGCCGAGATCCTCGCCGGCGCGGCGGCCACGCCCTGGGTCGGCGAGTTCCTGGCCGGTGTGGAGGCGTGCCGTACGACCTGCCCGTACTTCGGCTTCTGTGGTGGTGGCCATGCCGCCAACCGTTACTTCGAGCTGGGGCGTTTTGACGGTACGGAGACCGAGCACTGCCGCAACAGCAAGATCCGCCTATTGGAGGGAGTGTTGGAGCATGCCCGAGACCACCAGTCACCGGCGGCCTGAGCGCGAAGCGGACGAAGCTCCGGACGGAGTCACCGAGCGGGTACGGGAGGCGGCCCCCGGGCTCGTCGCGCTCCTTCAGGAGGCCGAGGACGCGCGGCGGCTTCGGGCGGAGGTGTCGGGCTCCGACGGCGCCAGCGCGGTCTGCGCCTGGAACCACTTCGAGAACATCCCGACCTTCTACAACTGGAACAACCGGCCACGCTGAGGTCGGCCACGCTCAGGGGCCTGTCGGCCGGCCGGGTGAGTTCCCGGCCAGGGCAGGCCCCTGAGCGTCGGCACCGATGCCGCTCCCGACGGGCACATGCGTGAGCACGCGGGGGTCACCGCGTGCTCAGCTCACGTCGAGAGGTCAGCGGGTCGGACGGACCCAGGGATCCGGGTCGTCGTCCGCATGATTCTCATCATCGTCGTCGACGAACTCTTTTGAGTCGTCGTCGAAGTGGTGCTCAGACTTACCAGCACCCGCCAGTTCGCGCTGCAAGGCGGTGAGGTCGGTGTTCGGGGAGTGGTACTTCAACTCCCGCGCCACCTTCGTCTGCTTGGCCTTAGCACGGCCGCGCCCCATGGCTCGACCCCCTCGCACAGAATGCGGGGCAGCCCGAAGGCGGGCCCCGATGACGTCAGGCATCTCTCGTGGCTCTTACGGTACATGGGGATGCCACCGTTCGGCACCTCGGGTTACCGTCGACCGGCTCTGCGCGTCGCGTCGATCCGGCCGTCACCCAGTGTACCCGGTAAGGAGCGGATCGGAGAGCACCCGTGACACGGGACAAACCACGCCAAACTTGACCTGGCCTCAGCCTACCGAGACGGGCCGGCGGAGGGGCCCGGAGGCGGATACCGATCGATCCGCCTCCGGGGAACAGGTCAGCGCAGGTGGATGGTGCGCAGCCGGCCGACCTCGGCCATCCGCCGCTCCGCCAGCCGGTCCGCGGCCACCGCCGGCGGTACGCCCTCGGCGTCGGCCAGGTGCAGGATCTCCCGGGTGGTGTCGAAGATCCGGGTCGCCCGCAGCTTCGCCCGGTCGAAGTTGAAGCCCTCGATCTCGTCCGCCACCTGGATCACGCCACCGGCGTTGACCACGTAGTCCGGGGTGTACAGGATGCCCCGGTCGGCCAGCAGCTTCTCGACGCCCGGGTGGGCGAGCTGGTTGTTCGCCGCACCGGTCACCACCTTGGCCCGCAGGGCCGGCACGGTGTCGTCGTTCAGGGCGCCACCCAGCGCGCATGGGGCGTACACGTCGATGTCGGCGGCGACCAGCGCGGCGGCGTCGTCGACCAGGGTGACCTGCGGGTGGTTGGCGCGGACCCAGGCCAGCGCCTTCGGGTTGACGTCGGTGGCGACCACCTCGGCGCCGTCCTCGATCAGGTGCCCGGTCAGGTACTTGCCGACCTTGCCCAGGCCCGCCACGCCGACCCGCCGGCCGCGCAGGCTGGGCGTGCCCCAGACGTGCTCGGCGGCGGCCCGCATCCCCTGGAAGACACCCCAGGCGGTGAGGATCGACGAGTCGCCGGCGCCACCGTGCTCGACGCTGCGGCCGGTCACGTACCGGGTCTCCCGGGCGATCACGTCCATGTCCGCCACGTACGTGCCGACGTCGCAGGCGGTGTAGTACCGGCCGGCCAGCGACTCCACGAAGCGGCCGTACGCGCGCAGCAGCGCCTCGCTCTTGATCTGCTCCGGGTCACCCCAGATGACCGCCTTGCCGCCGCCCAGGTCGAGCCCGGCCAGCGCGTTCTTGTACGCCATCCCCCGGGACAGGTCGAGCACGTCGGCGAGCGCGTCGTCCTCGCTGGCATACGGGTAGAAGCGGGTGCCGCCCAGCGCCGGCCCCAGCGCGGTGGAGTAGATCCCGATGATCGCCTTCAGGCCGCTCTGCTTGTCCTGGCAGAACACGACCTGTTCGTGACCGGTCGATACCGGGTCGTCGGTGCTCGCGAATACGCCCATGGCTGGCTCCTGGAGTGGTGTGCGTCCTTGTGGGACGCGGACCTGGTGGACCCCGGCGGGGATGCTGCCGGTGTGATCGAGCCTAGTATCGGCCGCCGCGCGGGTGCTCGACGCGCCGCCGTCGTCCCACGTTGCGGCGCGCGTGGTCCGGGCGCTGACCGCGCCCGTGTGCGGTTCGTGGGAGGATCGCGCCGTGCCGTCGCTCTTCGCTTCTTACCTGCGCGTGTACGAGCCGCTGACCGCCTTCGACCGGGAGCGTCAGAGTTACTGGCGTCGCTACGTGTCCGAGGGGCGGGCGGTGGCGCCCGTGGAGGGTCCCGTCCGGCAACGGACGGCGGTCATCGAGGCGTTGGGCGCGGGCTGGACCAGGCTGCCCGACCTGCCCGAGGAGGCGTACGTCCTGGAGACGGACGACAGCCTGCTGGTCTGCCCGTGGAACCTGCGCATCCGGGTCGCTGAGGCGGCGCTCAGCGCCCGGGACGGGGTGCCCTCGGTGCTCGCCGACGCGTTCGTGCCGCCGGTGCTCGCCGGGCAGGCCAGGGCGGTGGTGGACGACTGGCGCAGCGGCGCTCGGGTGTTGGAGCACGGGGTGCCGCGCGTCCACGAGCAGATCGCGACCTGGGGCGTACCGCTGCGGTGGTTCGTGCTCTTCGACGCGGCGGAGCGTGACCTGGTCACGGAGCCGGGCCGGCGGGCGTTGCGCTACCGCACCGAGATCTCCAAGGCTCGGCGGCGCTCGTCGCGGGCGCTGTCGGTGCTGCGCAAGTCGGTGGGCGAGGCCCCGATCACCGACGCGGTGGAGGAGGCGGCCCGCTGGCTGGAGGAGTTCCATCCGCGTTCGGTGGTGGAGCTGGACTACGGCGGCCTGGTCGACCTGCTCTCCGACGAGACGCTTGTCGCGGACGACTCGCCGGAGCTGGTCGCCAGCGGCCTCGCGGGGCTGTCCCGGGGTGAGGCCGAGGAGGCGTCGGCCGCGTACGACACGTTGGTGGCCCGGTGGCGTGCGGTGCAGCTGCTGGAGCGGTGCAACTAGGGCAAATAGCCCGAGGAGCGCTCCCAAGACGAGGCGCGCTCGTAGTTGACGCATCACGAACCGTGATCATGAGTCCGAATAAGGTAGTTTCTGCCGTGTAAAAGTCGTAAAAATCGGGCATGGTTCATCCGTCCGTCTAGGGACCTTCATCCGTTCGGCCCATGTCGGACATCGGGGACTAGCCGGACCATGGGAGACGCGTCGGCCGGCGGGACCCCGGCCGATGTCTATACATGTGGAGGAGTGACCGATGGCATCGCGAACGCACGAACCAGAGCCGCTACTCACACCGGCCGAGGTGGCGTCGATGTTCCGTGTCGACCCGAAGACGGTGACCCGGTGGGCCAAGGCCGGCAAGCTCAGCGCCATCCGCACCCTGGGTGGCCACCGTCGGTACCGCGAGTCGGAGGTCAGGGCGCTGTTGCAGGGCCAGATCCCGCAGCAGCGGCAGGGCGACTGAGCCGGTAGGGGTTTCTTCGGTCAGGGGCGGTGGATCTCGATCCGCCGCCCCTTTCCGTGCCCGGGGTCAGCGCCGCCCCTCGGCCAACGTGACCCGGATGCCGACCGTCCCGCCCTCCCCGCGACGCAGCCGACTGCCGAGCAGGCTCAGGCGGCCGATCAGCCGGTACTTGTGCTTGAGCAGATCGCGGATGCGGCCGGTGTCGCCATTGCCGCAGATCGTCGCGTGGGCCGGCACCTCCGCCCCGTGCGGACGGCCCCGCACGTCGCACGGCGCCACCGTCACGTCGCCGTTGCGGCGGATCCGCTTCACCTTGCCCGAGTCGGCCCTGGTCCAGACCGCCAACGCGTCGCCGTCGCGTACCGCCCAGACCGGCGTCGGCACCGCCCGGCCGTCCTTGCGGAAGGTCGTGAGCAGGATGTACTTCTCGGCCGACAGCCGGTCCAGCGTGGTCACGCCGCCAGGATACGGCCGGCATGGGCCACCGAGGGGCCAGATAGCGTGAACGTCGTGACGGGCGAGCCTCAAATCGGTGACGTGACAGGTGAACTGCTGCGGGACACCCTCGCCGTGGCCACCGGGGTGGGCCCTCGACCGCTGGTCGGCGGCCGACTGCCCCGACCGGTCATCGAGATCATCGAACGCGACGACGGGTTGATCAACGGCGCGCCGGCAGCGCACTACCTGGACGGGCCGGCCGACTGGCAGCCGTACGACCACCGGGCCGTGGACCGCGTGCGGGGCGAGACCCTGGACGTCGGCACCGGCGCCGGCCGGATCGCCCTGCTGCTCCAGGAGCGCGGCGTACCGGTCACCGGACTGGACACCTCGGCCGGCGCGCTGGAGGTGAGCCGGCGCCGCGGCGTGCGGCGGCTGGTGCACGGCACGGTGGACACCCACGTCGCCGACGGCCAGCGGTACGACACGTTCCTGCTGCTCGGCAACAACCTCGGGCTCTTCGAGGGTCGACAGCGGGCACCCGGGTTCCTGGCCGCGCTCGCCGCCCTGGCCCGGCCGGGGGCGCAGATCATCGCGCACGGCACCGACCCGTACGGCACCCGCGACCCGGTGCACACCGCCTACCACGAGCGCAACAGGCGGCGCGGTCGGCTCGGCGGCCAGCTCAGGCTGCGGCTGCGCTACCGCGAACTGGGCACTGAGTGGTTCGACTACCTGGTCTGCTCGGCCGACGAGTTCGCCGGCCTGGTGCACGGCAGCGGCTGGCGACTCACCGATGTGGACGACCGGGACGCCCCCTACTACCTCGCCACCCTGCGCCTCGCCGACTGATGCGACGACCCCCGCGCTCCGGCGGGGCGGAGGCGGGGGCCGTCGTACGTCTCAGACCTGGACGGTCGGGGGGAGCTGCTCGGGCGGGAGGCCGCCGTCGCCGTCGACAACCTCGTCCGGCTGGCCGTCCTCGTCGATGTCGACCATGGTGATGTCCACCTTGCCGTCACCGTCGGTGTCGAACTGGAACAGGTCGGCCTTGCCGTCGCCGTCGGTGTCCACCACCCACACGTCGGTCTTGCCGTCGTTGTTGGTGTCGGCGCGCAGCAACTCCACCCGCTCGTCGCCCCGGGTCTCCACGATCTCGGAGTCGGTGACGCTCTCCGGTGCCTGGCTCATGTCGGTGCGGTCCTTCCCTCGGTTGACGGGTGGTCAGTACCCGATCCCACGCTCCCCCACGCATGGGTCGGGTCCTCGCGCTGAATAGGGTCGCACCATGAGCGAGCGGAGCGGGCGGATCACCCGGGCCGGCGTGGCGGGGACCCCGCGCGCCGCCGGGCGGGACAGGGAGGCGTGATGAACGATCGTTTCGTGGTCGTCGGTGCCGGCACGATGGGGCTGGGCATCGCGTACGTGGCGGCCGGCTCGGGGCACGCCGTGGAACTGGTCGAGGTGGACCCCGACCGGGGCGCCACCGCGCTGAACCGGCTCGCCGACCTGTGGGAGCGGGCCGTGCAGCGCGGGAAGCTGAGCGCCGACGAGGCCGCCGCGAACCGGGAGCGGATCACGCTGCGCCAGGGGATCGCCGACGTGGCGTCCGCCCCCGAGGTGATCGTGGAAGCGGTGCCCGAGCGGCTCGACCTGAAGCGGGCGGTCCTACGGGAGGCCGCCGCGCTGGACCCGGCGCTGCTGGGCAGCAACACGTCCAGCATCCCCATCGGCGAGCTGGCCGCCGGGCTGGACACGCCCGAGCGCTTCCTCGGCCTGCACTTCTTCAACCCGGTGTGGGCGATGGCCCTGCTGGAGGTCGTGGTCGGCCCGGCCACCGCCGAGGAGACCACCGCCGCGGCCGTCGCGCTCGCCGGCCGGTTGGGCAAGGACCCCGTCGTGGTACGCGACCTGCCCGGCTTCGCCACCTCCCGACTCGGTGTCACCCTCGGGCTGGAGGCGATCCGGATGGTCGCCGACGAGGTGGCCAGCCCGGCCGACATCGACAAGGCCATGGTGCTGGGCTACCGGCACCCGATCGGTCCGCTGGAACTCACCGACCTCGTCGGCCTGGACGTGCGGCTGGACATCGCCCGCACCCTCCAGGCCGCGTACGGGGACCGGTTCGCGCCGCCACCCCTGCTGGAGGAGATGGTGGCCGCCGGGCGCCTGGGCAAGAAGTCCGGGCACGGTTTCTACCGCTGGGAAGGCGGTGTCAGGCAGTGAGCGGTCTGCGGATCGAGGAACGACCGGACCGGCTGGTGGTCACCCTGGACCGGCCGGAGAAGCGCAACGCCATCGACGCCGACCTGATCGCCGAGCTGCACCAGGTCTGCGCCGAGTTGGAGGCCCGGCCACGGCTTTTGCTGCTCACCGGCGGCACGGCGGGGATCTTCGCCGGTGGCGCGGACATCGGTCAGCTCCGGGAACGGGGCCGCACCGACGCCCTCGCCGCGATCAACTCGGCGGCGTTCGCCCGGATCCGGGCACTGCCGATGCCGACCGTGGCCGCCGTGGACGGCCCGGCGTTGGGCGGCGGCGCGGAGCTGGCGTACTCCTGCGATCTGCGGGTGTGCACGGCGCGGGCGGTCTTCGGCCAGCCGGAGGTGCGGTTGGGCATCCTGGCCGGCGCCGGCGCGACCCACCGGCTGCCCGCCCTCGTGGGCGAGGGCCGGGCCAAGGAGCTGCTCTTCACTGGCCGGCGGGTGGACGCCGCCGAGGCGCTGCGGATTGGCCTGGTGAACCGGGTGGTGGACGAGCCTGGTGAGCTGCTGGAGGTGGCGCACGGGCTGCTGGACGAGATGGCCCTGGGCTCGCCGCTGGCGCTGCGCCTGACCAAACTGGCGGTGGACGCGCCGGCCGCCGCGCACCCACAACTCGACCTGGTCAGCCAGGCGGTGCTCTTCGAGGACGACGAGAAGCACCGCCGGATGACCGAGTTCCTGGAGCGACGCCGCAACCGGTGATCCTCGAACGACGACGGCCGCGCCGGCAGCTGCCGGCGCGGCCGTCCGTGGTCCGCGTGGACGTGCTCAGTGCCGGATCGGCACCCCGTTGTCGGCGAGCGCCCGGATAACCTGTGCCGACTCACCGAAGCCGATGAGGAGCACGGCGTCCGCGCCGAAATCCTTGATCTCCTTCGCGCCGGAGGTGAAGTCCACCGGCGGCGCCTTCGCGTCGGCCGGCGGCTCGTACGTCATCAGCTTGAGCCGGTCGTCGGCGATACCGGCCTTCGCCAGCTCGTCACGGACGGTGGCCTGCAGACCCTCGCCGTACGAGTCCTTGCGGGCGACGATGGCGATCTTCTGCGATCCGTCGCGGAGGATCACGTCGGCCAGCGCCCGACCCTGGAGGCTGTCCGGCGGGGCGGTACGGAAGTAGAGGCCCTTGTCCTCGACGTCGGTGAGGCTGCTGTCGGTGTTGGACGGCGAGAAGAGGATCTTCCCGGCCTCGACCACGTCCGGCAGCACCTCCCGGGAGATGCCCGAGGCGCCCGCGCCGATGATCAGACTGACCCCGTCCGCCACGTGCTTGGCCACTGTCGCCTTGGCCACCGTGGGGCTGGTGCCGTCGTCGCCGTCGATCCAGGTGACCGGCTTGCCGAGCGCACCGCCAGCGGCGTTGATCTCCTTGATCGCCAGCGCCGCGCCGGCGGCCATCGGCGGGTAGGCGATCGCCAGGTCACCGGTCTTCGGCAGCAGGCCACCGAGGATCAGCGGCTGCTGGTCGGGCTTGCCGCCCGGACGCTCCTTCTTCGGCTTCGGCGGCGTCCTGGTGCTCGCCGCCGACTCCGTACCGGCCCCGACGAACTCGGTCTTGCCGTCGTTGATCTGCTGCCCGTCGAAGGTCAGCGTGGCGTAGCTCGCGGTGGCCGGCTCACCCTTCTCGGTGAAACCCGCCCGGGTCAGCGACACGCTGCGGTACTCGATGTCCTGGCCGTTGCGGGCCAACGAGAGGCAACTCGCCGGATCCTCGCAGCGCTGGCCGTTGTTGGTCACGCCGACGATCTGCTTGGCGATGGCCGCCGGGTCGGTGCTGCCGGCCAACTGGGCGGCGAGCACCCCGATCACCACCGCGTCGTACGTCTCGGCGGCGTACAGGTAGTCCGTCAGCGCCGGATCGACGGACCGTAGCCGGCTCTTGAAGTCCTCGGGCAGAGGGGTGAGGGGCGTGGTTCCCTTCATCCCGTCGACGAGGTTGCCACGTTCCTTCAACTCCCCTGGATAGGAGTTGAGCATGTTGCCGTCCGTGCCGTAGAGGCGCACCTGTTGGGCGCTTCCCTCGTTGGCCTTGTCATCCCCGCAAGCGCTTGTGGCGAGCAGGATCGTCGCGCAGGCGGCCAGTGTGGCCACCCGCGAGCGGCGTGATACGAGCATGGTCGTCCTTCCTCCGGCGAAGGTCCGCTGCGCACATTAGCGTGCCCAGCCCGGCGGCGGGACCGTGGAGGTGGCGTAAAGCGCAGGTCGCCCGCCTTGAACACGGAGAGTGACGAGCGCTGGGTGGCCTTGACCGTCCCTCGTACTGTGCGCTGCGTGACCGACCTACCACAGCAGACGTTCGACGACGCGGCCGCCGTGCTCAGTTCGGCGCTGGACGGAGACCAGGACGCGGTGGTGGGAGCGTTCGACGCGGTCGTCGACCGGGCCGGCCTGAGCGGCGCGTACGGGGTCGCCTGGTGCCTGGCCGCAACGATGGTCGGTGACCCGCCACCGGGCAGCGGAGCCGCGTTGGAGTTCCCCGGGATCGACCAGGCGGAGTACGACACCCGCTGGGTGGCCCGCTTCGTCAGCGCGTACGCCAACCGGGACGTACCCACCGGGGAGGCCCTGTTCGGCGCGGCCGTCGCGGACGGGCAGCTGCCCGACTGTCTGCTCACGCTCGCCGGCTCGACGATCGCCACGCTGCGCAGCCGCGCGGGGTGACGTGCCGCGGGCGCGGCGTCCGCCGGGGGGTCGGACGCCGCGCCCGGCGCGGACGGCTCAGAACGCGTGGTACGCCACAAGCGGCTCGTACTCGTAGCGCAGGTTCTCGAAACGGACCCGGAAGTCGACCCCGTCGCGGACGTTCGTCGCGACGGTTGTCCAGCCCGAGTTGGCCGGCAGGTACGTCCAGTAGTTGCAGGCGCTCGTCTTGTCCACGAAGATCACGCAGGCATCCGTCCCGTACGCGCTGGCGTTGCGTACGTTGATGTCGCGGCAGCGGGTTGTGGTGCGGTAGGTGCCGGCCTGGCCGCCGTAGCCGCCGGTCTGGAAGAACGACCGGACAGCGCCGCCGTAGCAGGTGGCCTGGGTGGCGAAGAGGTTCGTCCCGGGGGCGGCGGGCGTGACCGGGGTGGTCTGCGCGGCCCGCGCCGGCGCACCGGCGGCGAGCAGTGCGGTGGCCGTGGCGACGGCGAGCAGGCGAGCGGTCGGGGATGACATGCGTGCCTCCGATGGCGGTGAGTTGACCGTCCGTATTGGACGGTCGAGCGGACCGTGACGATGATACTGATCGATCAATGGCCGCGCGGTCCCGTTCTGTCCTGCCCGTGTGATAGCTCTGGAGCATGTCCGAGGCCATGCTCAGCAAGGTGCGCAAGCTGCTCGCCCAGGCGGAGGACCCGGCCTGCACGCCCGCCGAGTCGGCCGCGTTCACCGCCAAGGCCACCGAGCTGATCGCCCGCTACGGAGTCGACCGGGCCCTGCTCGCCGCCCGCGACCCGGCCACCGACCCGGTCGGCGACCGGGTGCTGGACATCGTCGCCCCGTACGCCCGCGACAAGGTCGGGCTGCTCGCCGCGGTCGCCGAGCCGCTGCGCTGCCGGTGCGTACGCCGCCGGCGGGGCAACGGGTTCGCGCTGCACCTGTTCGGTTTCGCCAGCGACCTGGAACGCGTCGACCTGCTCTTCACCTCACTGCTCGTGCAGGCGGCGCATGGCCTGGCCGCCACGCCGGTGCCCGCGGACGACCACCCCGCCGCCTTCCGCCGCTCGTGGCTGGCCGGCTTCGCGGAGGTCATCGGGGGACGGCTCCGGGCGGCGGAGACGGCGGCGGTCAGCGGATCGGGCACCCCGTCGGTGGCGCTGGTGCTCGCCGACCGCTCGGACCGGGTGCAACGACGGCTCGCCGAGCAGTACCCGGGGCTGCGTACCGCACCGCCGCGCCGGCTGGCCGGCACCGGGTTCAGCTCCGGGGCCGAGGCCGGCAGTCGCGCCGACCTGGGCGGCCGGAACCTCAACGGCAGCTCCGCCGCCGCCCGACGGCTCGGCCGCTGACAGCGGTCAGGCGGACGTCTCGGGGTGCCGGCGCGACACCGAGGCGAGGTAGCGGCTCAGCAACTCGTGCCAGCCGGCGGTGAGCGCCTTGCGGTACCCCTCGGCGGCCTCGCCATGCCTGTCGAAGTGCCGGTGCTCCAGCTCGACCCGGGTCTGCTCGGCCCCCTCCGGGAGGAACAGCACCTCGACCTCACTCGCCCGGGCCGGATCCGGTACGGGTACCCGGTCCGGGCCGATCTGCCACGCGAAGACGAGCCGGCGGGGCGGATCCCAGGTGAGCACCCGGCCCCAGTCGGCCCGGAAGCCGTACGGGCCGATTTCGTAGAGCATCCCGCCGGCCCGCGGCTCCATGCCCAACTCGGCGAGGGACTCCGGCCCCGACCAGGTGTACTCGGTGACCCACCAGTCGGTCAGCTCGTCGGTGAACACGGCGAACGCGTGCTCGGCGGAGCCGGGGACGAGGAGGCTGCACCGTAAGGAGAACCGCTCCGCGTCCTGCCGGATGTCGGCCGGATCAGTCATCTCCTGTCCCATAGGCCCGGACCATACCGGCTGGTGCCCCGGTGTGCAGCTTTCGGGCTGGGCCGGTTCTTGACAGTCGGTCGCCGGGCCGTCACCGACGGGATGTGCCGCCGGAAAGCGGGTATCCGCGCCGGACGACCCGGACGACCGGGTAGGTGTGCGGCGGGGCGGGAGAGAATGAGCGAGAGCGCGCAGCAGCAGAAGCCGGACCGGGACGTCAGCGAACGGGACCCGGACGTCCTGCTGGACATTCCGAGGGTGTCGGTCGACTCGATCCGGCTGGCGGTCGACGGGCTGGATGCCGACCTCTCCCTGCGGGCACGGCTGGCCAATCTGCTCCAGATCGACGCGGGCGTACGGGTGCACCTGCGCGGTGTCGAGCTGGACATCAACGGGGTGCACGCCGAGGCGCAGCTGCGGGTGCGGTTGGAGCAGCTGGTGACGGTCCTGGGCCGGGCGCTCGACACGATCGACAACAACCCGCAGATCATCGAGATGCTGGCCCGGTCGGCCGGCACGGCCATCGACGACGTGAGTCGCAGCGAGCAGCAGTTGACCAGGGCCGCCGAGGTGGCCGCGTCGGCCCGGCGCTCCGCCTCCGTACTCGACGAACCCGGCCGGCACGTGGGTGCGGTCGCCGACCAGGCCGCGCCGACGCCCGGGCCGGCGGCAGGTGGCCCCGGCCCTCGCGTCGGTGGCCCCGGCACGGCCGAACAGGTGCGACCGGAGGGCGGCGGCGCGGCCAGGTCCGGTGGTCCGGAAGGGCCGCGACCGGGGCCCAGCGGTCCGGAAGATCGCACCCCGGGGTCGGGCGGGGCGCAGGGC
>NZ_VDFY01000154.1 GCF_006228125.1 Micromonospora orduensis
CCGACTCAAAGACCGCGACCTCGGCCGCGTCCCACCGGCCACCAAGACAAACGACTAAAGATCAACCAACCCGAGGTGGTCCACTTTCAGCCGGACCACGGTGGTCAGGGTTGAGGCGGCGTTGACAAGCCTCGGTCTTTCACGGCGGCCGTGATCTTGAGGGCTGAGACTGTTGGGTAGAGACAGCGAAGTGCCTACCACGTAAGGAAGACTGACCGGTGTCGAGTCGTTCAGAGTTCCACGCGCGGAAGGCTCTTCGTAGGTGCAGAGTACCGATTGGTCCAGGGGATTGTCCGTCGAGGTCGGCGGTCGTGGTGTGGTGTCGCATGCCGGGGTGGTGCTGCTGCGCACGTTGGCCGACCGGACCGGCCTGACCGGGGCGTTGTCGCAGGCGGTGGCGCGTCGCGGGTTTCACACCAGGGCGGGACCGGGGCCACGTCCTGACCGATCTGGCGGTGATGATCGCCGAAGGCGGTGAAGCGATCGCCGACATCGACGTGGTGCGGCATCAGGGTGAGGTGTTCGGGCAGGTCGCCTCGCCGGCGACGTGCTGGCGGGCCCTCGACGAGATCGGCGACGTGCAGATGCGGCGGATAACGCGGGCGACGGTGCGGGCCCGGGTCTGGTCACTATTCGACCAGGTGCCGGCCGCTTGGGCCGCCGGCCGTGAGGTCGGTGCTGGTGTGGTGGTCCTGGACGTCGACGCGACCCTGCTGCTGGCGCACAGCGAGAAAGACGGCGCGGACAAGACCTACAAGCACACCTTCGGGTTCCATCCATCCCAACGATGGTCCGTGCCGCCGACTTCTCGGGTGGATTGCTAGGGCACGTGGGCTGCGGGGTTGCCGAATGCCGGCAACGGCATCAGCGGGATGTCGGCCGAATGCTGACCTGGATACCGGGCGGCGGCGCCGCGACGATGTGGACATGACAAGCGACATCGCCGTGTTCGCCGAGGACCTCACCAAGTTCTACGGCCAGCGTCGCGGCATCGAGGGCCTCGACCTGGAGGTTCGCGTCGGCGAGGTGATGGGCTTTCTGGGACCGAACGGTGCCGGAAAGACCACCACCATCCGGCTGCTGTTGGACTTCCTGCGCCCGACCCGTGGACACGCGAGCGTTCTCGGGCTCGACCCGCGGCGGGACAAGGCCGCGCTGCATCGTCAGATCGGCTACCTGCCCGGCGAGCTCGCGTTCCCCGGACGCGACAGGGCCGACGACCTGCTGCGCTTCTTCGCCAACGCACGGGGCGGCGTGGCCTGGTCCCAGGTGACCGGCCTGGCTGAGCGGCTCGACCTGGACCTGTCCCGGTCCGTACGCACGATGAGCAAGGGCAACAAGCAGAAGGTCGGCCTCGTGCAGGCTTTCATGCACCGGCCGGCGCTGCTGGTCCTGGACGAGCCGACCAGTGGTCTGGATCCACTCATGCAGCAGGAGTTCCTGGCCATGGTCCGTGAAGCCAGCGCCGCTGGCCAGACCGTCTTCATGTCGTCGCACGTCCTGTCGGAGGTGCAGCAGGTCGCCGACCGGGTTGCCGTCGTTCGTGACAGCCGGTTGGCCGCGGTCGAACGAGTCGAGTCACTCGGGAAGCGGGCAGTTCGTGCCGTCGAGATCCACTTTGACGACCCGGTGGACCCAGCAGAGTTCAGCGCCCTGCCGGGGGTGAGTGACGTGGTCGTGTCCGGGCCGGTGCTGAAATGCACGATCGACGGCCGCATCGACCCGCTGATCAAAGCCGCCGCGCGCCATCAGGTGGTGGACATGCTGTCGGCCGAGCCCGACCTGGAAGAGACGTTCCTGTCGTTCTACTACCATGCGGAAGGGGCCGGCGATGCTTCCCGCGCTGGTGCGTAAGACCTGGCGTGACGACCGCCTGGCGTTGATCGGTTGGGCCGGTGGCGTCGCCGCCTTCACTGCCATCTACACCTCGTTCTACAGCCAGTTCCAGGGTGCTGCGGAGCTGAAGCAGGACGCTCTGCCCCAGGGCATGCTGGATTTCCTCGGCATCGCCGACATGCTGTCGCCCGCTGGCTATCTGCAGGCGACCATCTTCAGCCTGGTCGGCCCACTGCTGGTCCTGATGTGCGCCATCACGCTGGCCGCCCGGACGATCGCTCGGCCGGAGGAGGACGGTGGGATGGAGCTGATGCTCGCCAACCCGATCTCGCGGGCCGCATTCGCCTGGCAACGGGTGGCCGCCGCCGGTGGCGCGCTGACCGGCATCGCTGCCGTCCCGTGGATCCTGCTGATGATCATTGTTCCCTGGGTCGGCATGGACATCCCCCTGTCCAACGTCGCTGCCGCGTCCGCCGGCCTGGTAGCCCTGGTGTGGTGCTTCGCCGGCATCGCCTTCCTCATCGGCGCCGCCACCGGAAAGCGCGCTGTGGTCCTCGCGGTCACGGGTGGCCTCGCCGTGGCCACCTACATGGCCAACGCCATCGGCGGGATGGTCGACGGATGGCACTGGCTGCGCTGGCTGTCACCGTTTCACTACTTCATCGGCACGGACCCGCTGCACACCGGCTGGCACCCGGTCGAGCTTCTCACCCTCGTGCTCCTCGGTGCCGCAACCACGACCGCCGGAGTCATCGTGTTCGACCGCCGCGACATCGGTGTGTAAACCTGAGGCTGGTGGTCACCGTTCACCGGCGGCCACCAGCACGCCGCCGACAGGGAACAGCTCATGAGCGAGGACACCTGGCTGGTCGCCGACTGCCAGAATCTGCTGTCCGTCCCGGCCAGTGCCCGGCGTCAGGCAGCGGTCAACCTGGGCGCCCGCGCGGCCGACGACGGGCTGAAGCTGCGTGAGCTTGTCACCAGCCTGCTGGACGCCACCACCGCCCATTGGAGCGCCACGTCGGTCGAGGGGACCGCCACCGCCGTGCACGCCCGCGCCGAAACGCTGCTGGACGCCGCCCGTGTCCTGCTCACTGCCGCGGTCGACGGATACACCCGGCAGAACCGCGCCGAGCTGGACCGTCACGACACGGAACGTGTCGCGTTCATCAACGACCTGCTCACCGGTCGGGCCGACCCGGGCGGCCTAGCCGAGCGCGCACACCGATACGGCATCCGACTCTCGGCCACCCACACCGTCCTGATCGCCCGTGCGGCCAACCTGACCCCCGGCATCACTTACCGCGTCGACGCAGCACTGGCCGCCAGGTTCGGCGAAGGGAACACCCTCACCACCCTGCGCGACGGCGACGTGGTCTGCATCAGCGCTGGTGGCCTGCGGGGCATCGCGGCCGAACTCGCCCACCTACTCCTCACCGAACTCGGCGCCGGCACATGGCAGATCGCCGTCGGCCGCACCCAACCCGGCGTGCACGGCCTGGCCACGTCCCTCGAAGAGGCCCGCCACACCCTCGATCACGCCGCTAAGCTCGGCTTCACCACGCCCGTACTCAATGCTGCCGATCTGCTGGTCTTCCCGGTGCTCCTGCGCGACCGCGACGCCATCACCGACCTGGTGACGACGGTCCTCGGCCCACTCACCACGGCCCGTGGCGGCGTCGAACCGTACCTGGAGACCCTGTCCGTGCTCTTCGACAACCAGGGCAACCACACTGCGACCGCTCGGCAACTGCATCTGTCCGTCCGTGCGGTCACCTATCGCCTCGACCGCATTCGCGACCTCACCGGTTATCACCCAGGAGAGCCCACTCAACGCTTCACCCTTCAGGCAGCCGTGCTCGGTGCTCGGCTGCTCGGCTGGCCCAGCTAGCCGACGGACGTCCAGATCACAGGCGAACCCTTCGGCAAGCCGGGCTCGGGCGAACCGTTGTACGAGCCAGAGGACGTCGAGGACGCCGATCGCCGCGGGTGAACATCTGGGCACACCCGCTCGGGTGACGGGGCGAAAGCCTCAGCCCTACCGGCGGCCGCGCCGCTGCCCCATGAGCCGCAGAGTGTTGCAGACATCGAAAACACCAGGTGTGTCCCAGGCGAGCTCGCCAGCGACCTGCCGCGCGTTCGTATCGTTCACCAGGCCCAGGAGGATGACGACCCGGTTCTGCACGGCGACACTGATCTGCTGCTGCCGGGTGGTCCAGTCGCCGCTCAAGCGTTGGGCGACCAGCGCTTCGATCCGCAGATCCTCATGGTCCGGTGGGGGCTGGTCCGAGTCGTCGGCGAACCAGTTCTCGCCTGGTGACGGCCAGTGCATGTACACGGGACTCCTTGTGGTTAGTCGGCGGTGCGGAATCCGCGGTTGGTATCTCCATGTCCGCGTCGAGCCAACGCTGGTCTCATCGCTTGCTCACCGTTGAGGACTGCGACCAGGAACGGGCGGGTGCCGCAGCCGGGGAGGCCGCAGAACCTGAGAGCGTCCCCTCAGACAGCTGAACGAGGGCATCGTCACGGCTGTCGAAGATCGGGAACGCCGTCTCCAGGCGCATGGTGTGCAGGACCGTGCGGATGAACCGCGACGGCGCGGCCAGGCACAGCGTGACGCCGCGGTCGCGGGCATCACAGTGGGCGCGGACGAGGAGCCCGAGACCGGTGGAGTCGATGACGTGCACCCGGGTGAGGTCGACCACGACGTGTCCCCCCATGTCGGCCGCGTGGCGCAGGGCGGCGCGCAGGGTGTCACCGGTGTCGAGGTCGATGTCGCCAGTGGCGACGACGACGGTCACGTCGTCAAGGTGGTCGATGCCGAGGATGCCTCCCGGACCGTGGTTGTCGCACTGCGCGGTGCCTCCGCTGGCAGTTGGCAGCAGGCTGCAGTGCGGGCAGCGGTGCGGACCGGTGGCGAAGGGGGAGCCGCTCCAGCCCTGCTCGGACACCAACGTCCAGACGACCTCGGCGTCGGGGAGCACGCACGCGCTGGCCCGGACGGAATCGCCGCAGGTGTCGCAGATCAGTGTCATCAGGTGGTCGTCCGGGACGACTGTCATTCTGGTGTCCTTCCGGGGGATTGGACTGATGCTCCGGAAGCCCGCGCTTCAGGATTCAGGCGCAAACGAAGCCGTCTGTCGTCGATGGCGGAGGCGAGAACCGTGCCCACGCCGATCTGACTACCGGGCTCGTCAGTGCGGGCCTTGCACCGACGCTCGGCCATGAGCGACCAGCGCCGACTGTGCCGAATCAGGCTGATGCCCCTCGGTCGGTGGGACGGGCGCGCACGACGGGGGAGTGGTGACGATCTGCAGGACCCGGTCGAGACGGGCGTTGTGCAGGATGCGCGCGATACGGGGATTCGGGTCACGGACGGTGAGGACACCGTCGGCACGAGTCAACCGCCGGTGCACCTCGAGCAGCAGGCCGATCGCGGCGGCGTCAATGTGCCGGCACCTCGACAGGTCGATGATGACCCGCCGGGGATGCAGGGTCAGCAGTTGGTCGAATACGGCTCCGGCCGCCGGCAGGCAGTCCCGGTCGAGTTCGGTGACGCCTACCTCGACCAGCGGTAGCGTGCACGGCGTAGGCGCCAGTGGCCCTGTCACAGGCGTGCCCTTCCCATTCACGGACCCAGTCGCCTACGACGGTGCCGTGCCCACTTGGCGGTCACCGCGCGGATGTATGACAGTTACGTGACAAATCCGTCGGCCGGTCGTCAGGGTTGGCTGGCAGGCCCCTGGTCTGGGGATGATGCCGGGTATGACGGCCGTACTGGTGATCGAGGACGACGACCGTATCCGCCTGGCGCTGCTGCTCGCACTCGAGGACGAGGGCTACGAGGCCGTCGGTGCGGCCACCGCCGAGGAGGGCCTGCGCGCCCAACGCCGCGCCCCGGCCGACTACGTGCTGGTCGACCTGATGCTGCCCGGCCTGAACGGCTTCGAGTGCATCCGGCAGATCCGCCGGGACGACGACGTGCCGATCGTGGTGGTCAGCGCCCGCGACGACACCCACGACATCGTGGCCGCCCTGGAGGCCGGCGCCGACGACTACGTCGTCAAGCCGGTGGCGATCAAGGAGCTGACCGCCCGACTGCGCGCCCTGCGCCGCCGTGCCCGGAGCACCGTCTCGGGGCAGGTGCCGGAGCCGGTGCCCGTGCTCGCCTTCGGTGACCTGGAGATCAGCCCCGACGCGGGAGAGGTCCGCTGCGGGGGCCAGCCCGTACCGGTCACCCGTACCGAGTTCCGGCTGCTCTGCGAGCTGGCCGAGCACGCCGGCCGGGTGCTGTCCCGCCAGCAGTTGCTCAGCCGTGTCTGGGGGTACGACAACGGTGATGAGCGGCTCGTCGATGTGCATGTCGGCCGGCTGCGGCAGAAGATCGAGCCGGATCCGGCGAACCCGAAGCATCTGGTGACCCTGCGGGGTCTGGGCTACAAGCTGCAGCGATGAGACGTCTCGGACTGCGCACCCGGGTCACTGCGGCGTTCGCCGTCGGCGCGCTCCTGCTCGCGGCGTCGATGGCTCTCGTCTCCTACGAGTTGACCCGCCGATCCCTGATCGACGAGCGGGAACGCACCGCCCTGCGCGCCGCCTATTTCGACGCCACAGTCGTCCGCGCCGGCCTGGACACCGACACACCCGACGTGGTGGAGGTGCTCCGGTCGCTGGACACCGGCGGCAGCCGGCGGCCCGTGCTGCACCTGGACGGCGAGTGGTACGCCCGCACCGCCGACCCGGGCACCACCACCGCCATCCCGACCGACCTGCGACAGGTCGTCGCCGCTGGTAAGCCGGCGGTGCAGCGTGTCCGCGTCAACGGCCAGACCGCCCTGGTGGTCGGGGTGCCCCTGTCCGCGACGGCGACGTACTTCGAGGTCAACTCACTGCTCGAGTTGGAGCAGACGTTGCAGGTGCTGGCCCTCGCGTTGACCACCGTTGCGATCATGGTGGCCGGGTCCGGCGCCGCCCTCGGGTGGTACGCCACCCGGCACGGCCTGCGGCCGTTGACGGCGGTCGCCGACGCCGCCGAGAAGATCGCCGCCGGTGACTTCACCGCCCGCCTCGACCCGGCCACGGACCCCGACCTGACCCGGTTGTCGTCCTCGTTCAACCAGATGGTCGACCGGCTCGCCCACCGCATCGAACGCGATCGCCGCTTCGCCGCCGACGTGAGCCACGAGCTGCGCTCGCCGTTGCAGACCCTGGCTGCGGCGGCAAGCGTCCTGGCCCGCCGCCGACAACACCAGGACGAGCGAACCGCTCTCGCGGCCGGGCTCGTCGCCGACGAGATCGACCGTTTCCAGCGGCTGGTCAACGACCTGATCGACCTGGCGCGCAGCGACCAGCCCGCCGACCGCACGCCGGTGGACGTGGCGGCGCTGGCCCGCGAGGCCTGCCACACCCTCGACCTGTCGGGCTCGATCGTCCACCTCGCACCGGCCACGCCCGCGACCTGGCGGGTCGATCGGCGACGCGTCGCGCAGGTGCTGGCGAATCTGCTCGACAACGCCGTGACCTACGGCGGTGGCCCGACGTCAGTCGTGCTCAGTCACGACGGCAGCGCTGGCGTGATCGAGGTCGACGACGAAGGCCCGGGGGTGCCTGTAGAGGACCGCGAGGTGATCTTTGAACGCTTTGTTCGCGGTCGAGCCGCCCACACCCGTGGTGCCGGTGACGGCACCGGCCTCGGCCTTGCGCTGGTCGCGCAGCACGCCGCCGCGCACGGCGGTCACGTCACCGTCACCGACCGCCCCGGCGGCGGCGCCCGCTTCCGCGTCACCCTGATGGACTGCCTGACATGAACCATCGTCATCTCGTCGCGGTGGCGTTCGTCGCGCTGCTGACCGGTTGTGGCATCCCCGCCGACGACGCGCCCCGTACCGTGCAACCCCCGCCGGGCCCGTTTCAGAGGTCGACCCCCGCCGATGCCACCGCGCCGGCCGGCCCCGCCACCGAGACGCTCTGCATGGTCCGCGACAACCGGATCATCCCGGTGCCCCGACGCGCCGACCGCCCAGCCACGATCGAAGACCAGCTGCGGGATCTGCTCGGCGGACCCACCACCGCGGAACGCGCCAAGGACCTCACCAGCGCGCTGCCGGGGGCAGTCAACGCCGCCGGTGTGACAGTGACTGGCACGCAGGCCCAGGTCGCGGTCGACGAACCCGGCGACGATGCCGGCCGCAGCGACGAGGTCCTCGCCTTCGGGCAGATCGTGTGCACCCTCACCAGCCGCGACGACGTCACCTCCGTGACGTTCCTGCGCGACGGCAAGCCACTGGCCGTACCCCGCGCCGACGGCTCGCTGTCCGACCAGCCCCTCGTCCGCTCCGACTACACCCCGCTGATCAGCCCTCGTTGATCTGCGCTCCGCGCAGCAGCTTCACCACGCCGAGGTACTCAGTCCCACACCGTCACCTCCTGCGCCACGAGCGCTCGTCCTCCTTCGAAAGCCCGGTACGGTCCTGCAGATCCAAGGCGGTAGCGGTATGCGAGGGCGCGGTGGGAGAACGAGGCCACCGTGCCCCGCACGGTCACCAGTTGCGGCGTAGCCAGCTCGGACGGACGTTCCGACAACACGAGCAGGGTCCCGTCGGTCAGATCCGCGTCGCGTACGACGAACGCGGTTTCGGTGATGACCCGGTCGACGGTGGCGGTCACGATGAGCCGATCGCCTATCTCGGCCCGCGCGACCGTGCCCGCCTGGGTCGCTGGCATGGGCTCGGGACTGGGTTGCGGAGCCGCGGGCCGGTGGGTGCATCCCGTGGCGAGCAGAACCACCAGTGGGAGAATCGCCAGCACCGGATGCTTCCAGCCGTGCCACCTGTCCATCGCCTTCCTCCTCTCCCGTGCAGAGCGCACCTCTGAAATGCCCAGGAGATGTGGCGGTACGACCTCGGTCGTGTGACGGTCGTGTGACAATCTCCGCCGCTGACGAGTAGCCCGCTGAACAGGCGTTTTGGCCCATGTCGGCTCGGGTAGGCCCGATCGTCGACGGGGACGTCGGCGCGACCGGACGGCCGGAATGTCACGGACCGCGAGCGTGTGCCGATGCCGGACGACGACCGGGAAGACGGACACATGCGACTCCTGCAGCGGCGCTACCGGCTCGACGAACCGGTGGGTCAGGGCGGCATGGCAATGGTCTGGCGGGGTTTCGACCTGCGGCTCCAACGTACGGTCGCGGTGAAGATGCTCTCGCCCGAGTTGTTGGACGACCCGGCGGCGCGCGAGCGGCTGCGTGCGGAGGCGCTCGCCGCGGCGAGGCTCGACCATCCCCACGTCGCTGGTGTCTACGACTACGGGGAACAGCGGCAGGGCAGGAGACGTGCGCCGTTCCTCGTCATGGAGTTCGTCGACGGTGAAACCCTCGCCGCCCACCTTCAGCGCAAAGGGCCGATGGTGTGGTCCGAGGCTGCCCGGACCGGTGCCGCCGTGGCGGATGCCCTCGCCGCCGCGCATGCGCACGGCCTCGTCCACCGGGACGTGAAGCCCGCCAACGTGATGCTCGGTTCGCGCGGGATCAAGGTCGTCGACCTGGGTATCGCGGCGGCGGTCGGCCAGGATCCGGCCGATCAGGCGGGGCTGATCTGGGGTACCCCTGCGTACCTTGCTCCAGAGCAGGCAGCCGGCGCAACGGCGGCGCCGGCCGGTGACGTCTTCGCTTTGGGACTGGTGCTGGCCGCCTGTGTCAGCGGCCGGAGCCCCGCCGAACTGCGGCGCGGCCGCGACGGCGTCGAGTTTCCGCCCCTGCCGGGTATACCGGCCGAGGCGGCGGGCCTGCTGGGGCGTTGCCTGGCTACGGAGGCGGAGCACCGGCCGGCGGCCGCTGAGGTGGCCGATGGTCTGCGTGCCGCCGGCGGCACGCAGGTGGTGGTGCGGCCAGCGGACCCGTCAGCTGACCCGCCGGCGATCACCGAGTCGACCCGCCGGTTCACCGACGGTCCGAACGTGCCGGCTCCCGGCGGACGGACGCTGTCCGGAGCCGTCGGGGCGTCCGCGAGTGGGCGCCGGCTCCGTGCCGGGGTCGCCGTCGGCGTGCCGGCGATCCTGCTCGCTGTGGTGGTCGCCGGTCAACTGCCGGGCCTCACCGCGTTCCGCGACGCAGCCGACAGCGACAGCGCCGATGCGGATCCCGGACGGTGCGCCGCCCGATACACCGCGCAGCATCTGCCGGACGGCACCTTCCAGGCCGATCTCACCGTCACCAACACCGGCACTCGGTGGCTGCGGGACTGGTCACTGGCCTTCATGCTGCCCTCCGGTCAGCGGCTCCTCACCGACGGAACCTCCTGGGATCAGGACCGCCGCCGAGTGACTCTCACTCCAGCCACCCAGTTGCCGCCCGGCGCCACACTGGCCGCGGCGCTGCGCGGCACGATCGAGGAGGGCAACCTCAAGGCTCCCGCCGCTTTCTCCGTCAACGGTCTTCCGTGCGACCAGGTGGTCAACCAGATCGCGTCGCCCGTCGTGGCAACCGACGCGCCCTCCGCGCCGGGCACCACGCCAGGGCGGGAAAGCCGACCGACCAGGGGCGCTGCCGTCACGCGATCGACCGCCGCGGCGGATTCGCCCACGGCCGAGGGAGAGGGCGATCCGCTTTCGCCGGCAGTGGACGCGAGTGATGCCCCGCCGTCGCCGGAGAGCCCGCCCGCGACGGCGCAACCCGGCGTCACGCGCACACCGTCGCCGTCGGGGGAACCGTCGTCGAGCGTCGAACCGTCGCCGAGCACCGTTTCGGCGTCCCCGCCGGCCGGTGACGGGCCCACCGCCAGCCCTCGACCTGACGGCTCATCCAGCGCGTCGAGCACGGCCGCCGCGCCGGCGACCACGACGGACGGATCGCGGGGGAGTGACCTGCCCCCATCGCCGCACTAGGATTTCGGCAATCGAGCCGAGGAGGCAGGATGGCGGTCGATCCGAGCGGCGGCGACCTGCGGGACTTCCTGACGGAGGATCCTCAAGCGCCCGTGGTCATGCTCAATCTGCTGCGCTTCGCCGACGGGGGGCGGAACTCGTACGCGAGCTACGCCGCCGAGCTGCGGGAGACGTTCCTCCCCCGCTACGGCGGCGAGGTCATCTACGCCGGCGCGGGCGGTCGTGCGTTGGTGGCCGAGGACGGCCAGGCATGGGACGCCGTCCTGTTGGTCCGGTACCCCAGTCGGCAAGCGTTCTGCGCGATGGTCGCCGACCCGGCATACCAGCAGGTCACCCGATTGCGCACCGTGGCGCTGCAGGAGGCCGTGCTGCAGCCGACCGTGCCCTGGTCGCCAGGCTGAGAGAGCTCCCTCCGTTCTCTGCGGCACGGCCGCGGAGAAGACCGCCGTTCCTCGTGGCTTGCAGGACGACCCCGCAGGTGGCACCGGCCGTGCTCATCCCTGCAGGCGCCGCAGGACGTCGGGCAGGTGCTCGGGCAGCGCCACCGTGCGCAGGTCGGCCAACACGGCGTCCAGCAGGCGCGTGACGCGGGGTTGGTCACGGCCGGCCCGCCGGACATCGTCGATCGCCACCGCGAGGAAGCTGTCGAAGGTCTGCGGCGTCGCATGAGCCCGGAGGGTGCCATCGTCGTCCCGCACGAGCCAGGCGCGCTGGGGACGTCCGGCGAGACGGCGCAGCAGGTCGTGGGCCTCCTGAATGGCCCGGACGGCCGTCGTGGTGTCGTTGACGCCCGGGGAGAGGGCCCGTTCGGCGATGTCGGCGAGCTGGCGAAAGCCGAATCCGACGTCCTGGCCGGCGTTGCGTTCCACCGCCACTGTCACGGCGGCCCGCACCCGCGCCTCCGGCACGGACGGCGGCACCGCGTCGATCGCGTGTACGGCCACGAGCGACTGCCCCGCGACGACGAAATCACCCGGTGCGGGCAGGACCGAGAAGGCGCAGCCGTGGGTCCGGGCGAGCCGCGCGAGTCTGCCCAGGTCGATGTTGTCGACCAGTCCGGGTTCCAGAGCCGTGATTACCCGCACGGGCGGCGGTAGGCGTTCCGGTGTCTCCACCGCCCCCGTCCGGGGAACGTGCTCGTCGATGCTGCGGCGCGTCTGCGCCCCGATGGCGGCGACGATGTGTGACACCCGCATGATCGAGGTGACGTGGTGCAGGTAGTAGAGGAACAGGCCGCTGCTCATCAGCACGAGGATCATCGCGACGGCGAGGGACAGCTCCGGCAGGCGGGCGCTCGACCGGTCGGGCAGGGCGGCGAGCACCACCATGGAGAACAGCGCCGTCGCCAGGAAGGTCCCCAGGGCGACTTGGGTCACCCGGTCCTGCAGGAACGTCCGCAGCACCCGCGGCGAATACTGGCTGCTGGCCAGTTGCAGGGCGACCACCGTGATCGAGAAGACGAGCGCGGTGAACGAGATCATCGCGGTGATGATCGACGACAACAGGGACCGGGCGCCGGCCAGCCCGCTGGGCAGGACGTTGCCGCCGGGCAGACCGACCTGCAGCTCCAGCACGGACAGACCGATCGCCAGCAGGACGGCTCCCGCCGCGCACGCCGCGGGGACCGGCCAGAAGCTGGACCGGAGGGTCGCCAGCCGCGACCGCAGGGTGTGGCGGGAGTTGAACATCTCATCACGCTATGCCCACTGCGTCCGCGCCCACACGTCATCGTCGACCTGTCGGTGAGGGCGAACGCGACCGTAAGCGGTGCGGTTGCGCCGCAAAACGGGGTATGTCCACAGCATGTGGCTCAACGACCCCTCGGACCTGCTCCGTCTCACCTTGATCGCGGTGCTGACCTATCCGGCGTTGGTGGCGCTGCTGCGCGTCTCCGGCAAGCGGACCCTGTCGAAGCTGAACGCGTTCGACCTGGTGGTCACCGTCGCGCTGGGCTCGACTCTGGCGACGATCCTGCTCTCCCGCAGCGTCTCGCTCGTCGAAGGTCTGCTGGCGCTGGCACTGCTGGTGGCGCTCCAGTATGGGGCCGCATTTCTGGCCGTACGCTGGCCGCCGTCACAGCGGCTGCTGAAGTCCACGCCCACCCTGCTGCTGCGCGACGGCGTGCTGCGGCATGACGTCCTGCAGCGGGTGCGGATCTCCGACAGCGAGATCCGGCAGGCGGCACGCAGCCAGGGACACGGCGACCTGACCCGCCTGGCAGCGGTCATCCTGGAGACCGACGGCAGCATGAGTGTCATCGGGCGGGAGGCACGCGGCGACGGCAGCGCCCTGACCGACGTACCTGGGCTGTGAGTCGCGGCAGCGAGACCGGCCGTCTCGTGCGCCGGCAAGCCGCGCGGGGCCAAGGGTGAGCCTGCCGGGAAGACTCATTCGTCGGGTTGGCGATGTTCGTCCTCGGCACGCTCGCGGCTGAGGAAGAACGCGCCGACCGCGCCGGCGAGCGTGCCGAACACCGCGACCGAATACGCGGCCAGCACGAGTTCCAGGATCTGCGCGAATGTGTCGTCGGCACGTAGCGGCTCACCGGTGATGGTGGTGAGGGTCGCGTCGTGCAGGGCCTGAGCGAGACCGGGGTAGGAGCGGGTGAGCACGAGCAGCTGCCCGGCCGCCAGGATGACCGCGACGGTCACCGCGGCCAGCCAGGCCAACCGGTCGGTGAGCAGCCGGCCGGCGGAACGGGATCCGCGCACGGCGGCGGCGACGACGCCCCCACCCCGGGCTGCCCGCAGCGCGCTCGCCACACGCAGGAAGCGCAGGAACGGAACAGCCAGGAAGATCAGTTGCCACCAGTTGCGCTTCCAGAATTCACCGGCGCAGTGGCGGGCGAGCCAGGCGCGGAGCGTGAACTCAGCGACGAAGACCGCCCACAGGATCCAGCTGGTGACAGTGAGCACGGTGCTGAGCGGTTCGTCGTGGACGAAGGCCTGTGCGAGCACGAGCAGCAGGAAGAGCAGCCCCAGTACGCCCATCGGCTTGTCGAGCCGACGAGCGAGGCCGTTGAGCCGGGCGTCGTCCGCACGGCCGTGCTGGCGGGGGTCCTCGATCACCCTGTGGCAGCCTACCGGCATCCGGGCCCGGCACCGCCGCTCCCGGCGCAACGGGTCGACTTGACAACATCGGTGTGCGGCCGTCCCACCCGGGTACGCCGGAGGCACGCGGCGGCACAGTCGGGAGGTGCGATGAGCGAGGGGACCGCACGATCAGACGGGCGGCGTACCAGCCCGACGGAGCGGTTGGCCGAGGACGTGGCCGACGTGGTCCGCGAGGAGGTACGGGCCGTGCGCACGCAGGTGGGCGAAGCCGCCCGCCCGGCCGGCCTGGGAATCGTGCTGCTGGCCGCCGCGGGCGGCTGCCTGGTGCTCGGCGCCGGAGCTGCGTCGACCACCGTGCTGCGTGTGCTGGAGACGATGCTCCCGCGCCGATTGGCCGCCGCCGGGCTCACCGCCGGCTACCTGGGCGCAGCCGTGCTGCTGGGCAGGGTGGGGCTGGCGCAGCTGCGAGCGGCCGGCGGGCCTTCGGCCCGACTCGCCGACGACGTGCGGGACATGGTGACGGAGACCGCCGGTCGGGTGCTGCCCGCCGGCGTCGACGCCGCCCGCGACGAACTGGACAGGTGACAGGGCCCGGGACGGGAGGACGTCGTGCCGGACAAGCACGAGCAGGCCGAGGAGATGCGCAACGACGTACCGTCGACCATCGCACGCTCCGACGACAAGGCGGTTCGCACGTACAAGAAGACGCTGGAGTCGGCCGAGGAGAGCTACGGCGACGGCGAGCGGGCGCACCGGGCCGCGTACGCGTCGTTGAAGCACACCCACGAGAAGGTCGGCGATCACTGGGAGCCCAAGGAGCACAAGGGCCCCTCGGACCCGCAGGCGGCGCAGGGCACCCCCGCCTCGCGCGACCGCGACCGGCCCACCGCCCAGGGGGTGGACGCCAATGCCGGCAAGGGCCATCTGGACGACGTGGCCCGCAAGGTCGGCATCGAGGACCCGGAGAACATGAACAAGAGTGAGCTGGTAGAGGCGATCGAGAAGGCCAACGCCCGGGCTACCGCCCGTGCCCGCCGCAAGTGAGGCTTCGGCACCACCAGTCGGGTATGACCGGTGGCCCGGCGGGTAGCGGGCGGGCATGAGTCGGCTGTTGCTCGCGTACGCCCTCATCGGGGGCCTCGGTGTCCTGCTGGCCTTCTGGTCGAGCGCCATCCGTCGGACCGTACTGTCCGAGCCGTTGCTGGCCCTGGGCCTGGGGGTGCTGGTGGGCCCGGCGCTCGGCCTGGTCGACCTCGCCGACCGGCTGGGCGCCGAGCTGATTCGTGAGGTGAGTCGCGTCCTGCTGGCGGTGTCCCTGATGGCCGTCGCGTTACGCTTCTCCCTCGCTGGCTACCGGGCGGTGCTGCGGCCGGTGCTCGTGCTTCTCTCCGCCGGCATGGTCGGGATGGCGGTGCTCAGCGCCGGGCTGTCCTGGCTGGTGCTCGGCGTGCCGCTGGGTCTGGCCGCCCTGCTCGGCAGCTGCCTGACCCCCACCGACCCGGTGCTGGCCTCGGGCATCGTCTCCGGCGGCCCGGCCGAGCGTCAGCTGCCCGAACGGCTGCGGCAGGTGATCAGCGGCGAGTCCGGCGGCAACGACGGGCTCGCGTTCCCCCTCGTCGTCCTCGCCCTGGCCGGCATCGGCGCGAAGCCCTGGGCCGACCAGGTGACGGCGGCGCTGTGGGGGGTGTTCGGGGCGGTGCTGGTGGGCCTCGTGCTCGGCTGGCTGGCCGGTCATGCGGTACGGGCGGCGAGCCGCCGGGAGACCCTCGACCACGGCTCGCTGCTGATCTTCGCGGTGCTGCTCGGCATCGCCGCGCTCGGGGTCGCACGGGTACTCGACACCGACGGCATCCTCGCCGCGTTCGTCACCGGGCTGGCGTACAGCCGGGTCATCGGCGACCAGCCACGCATCGCCGAGCAGAAGCTGGACGACTCACTTACCCGCTACCTGGTGCTGCCGCTGTTCTTCCTGCTCGGCGTCGAACTGCCCTGGCGTGACTGGCTGGACGCCGGCTGGCGGCTGCCGCTCTTTGCCGTCGCGGTGCTGTTGGTGCGGCGGCTGCCGGTGGTGCTGGCGCTCAAGAGACCACTCCGGTTGCCCTGGCGGGAGCTGGTATTCCTCGGCTGGTTCGGCCCGATCGGCGTGTCCGCGCTGTTCTACCTGGCCTTCAGCGCGGACGAAGGAGCGCAGGATCGACTGCTCTGGACGGCCGGCAGCCTCGTCGTCGCGCTCAGCGTAGTGGTACACGGTGTCACCGCGACGCCCGGTCGTCGCTGGTACGCCGCCGGCCACCCTGAGGTCTCGAAGCGGTAACGGTCGGCGGATCGGGGTTTGGCGAAGGTCGCCCCGGAGAGTGATCAGGGCAGTTCGTGCTTCGAAGCCGCGGTGTCGACGAACGGCACCTGGACGACCGCGTCCGTCGGACGGCTCAGCGCGCACCTCCGGGGCCCGCCCCTGCCGTACGCGTATCGCGACGCGGCGTCGCCGGCTCCGTGACCATCTGCTCCGTCGCGCTCGTGGAGGACGACCATGACCATGTCCCTGCTGCGGTCCGACGCCACGGTCGTCGAGCTGTTCGCCGTGCTGCGTGACACCGGCGGTCCGGCCGCCCGACAGGCTCGGGACCGACTGGTCGAGATGCACCATCGGCTCGCCGTTGGCCTGGCCCGCCGGTTCGCCCACCGAGGAGAGCCGCTCGACGACCTCGTCCAGGTCGCCTGCTTCGGTCTGGTCAAGGCGGTCGATGCGTACGACCCGCAGCGTGGAGTGCCGTTCGTCGGCTACGCCACCCCGACCATCCTGGGGGAGCTGAAGCGCCACTTCCGCGACCACGGTTGGGGCGTCCGGGTGCCCCGCGGCCTGCAGGAGCGCTACCTGCTGGTGAACGCCGCCGAGGCCGAACTGACCCGCCGGTCCCAGCGCCCGCCCCGGGTCCCCGAGGTGGCCGCGCACCTCGGCATGCCAGTCGACGTAGTGGTGGAAGCCCTGTCCGCGGGGCGGGCGTACCGGAATGTTCCCCTGTACCGACCGGGCGGCGAGGGCGACGAGCCGGCGGAGCGGGAGGACCTGCTGGCCGTGCGCGACCCCCAACTGGAGGGGCTCTGCGACCGCCTGGACCTCCTTGCGGCGCTGCGGCGGTTGCCGGAGCGTGAGCGAGAGATCGTGATCCGCTACTTCCACGGCAATCGGACCCAGGAGCAGATCGGCGAACTGCTCGGGATCTCGCAGATGCACGTGTCCCGCCTGCTCCGCCAGGCAATCGGGTCGCTCAGACGGGAGATGACCATCGAGGAGCCGGTCCCTGACGGCGCTGGCACCGCCCGGGCCCAGGTGGCGTTGCGCCGCGTCGGCGACAGCACCGTCGCTACCGTCATCGGAGTGCTCGACGACGAGGGCGTGGACCTGCTTCGGGACCGGTTGACCCGGGTGGCGGTGACCGAACGGCCCCGCGGCCTGGTGGCGAACCTGCGCCGAGCCTCGGTCGAATCGCCCCGACTGGCCCGGGCGATCCTGGAGCTTTGTCGCTCCTGCGCCCACGTCCGAGCGCGGCTCACGCTGGTCAATCTGCCGCCGAACGGAGTGAATCTGCTCCGCAGGGCGGGCCTGACCCGGCTGATCCCCTGCCTGCCGGCTCGGCGCGACGTCCCGCACGCCCTCCGGACTCAACCCGTCGCCGAGCCTGGCGACGTCCAAGCGGAGCGACCGTCGCGGCCAGAGCGATCGAAAGCGGCGGCGATAGGGTCGAGCTGGAACGACGGCGCATCGACGTTGGGGAGGGCATGTGACGCGACGGCGGCCGGCGGCCGACCCGCCACCGCCCTTGGTGGCGACCGTTCAGCGACTCCAGCGCGAGCTCGACGCGCTTCGCCGGGAGCGGCGCGCACACGCGGTGGTGGAGCAGGCCACCGGTCTGCTGATCGCCCGGCTGGGGTGCTCGCCGGAGGAGGCGTTCCGACACCTCACGCTGATTTCCCAGCACAGCAACATCCGGTTGGTGGAGGTGGCGGCCGGCCTGCTCGGCGCCGCCGCCCCGCCACCCCCGGCGGTGCCACCCACATCCGACCCGGAACCGTTCCGGCCGGAGCGTTACCTTCAACCGCTCCCGCCCGCAGTCCAGGCGCAGATCAGCGAACCGTCGCCCTTGACCGGCGAGGCCGCCGCCCGCTACCACCTGGCCCGAGCCGACATGGCGACTGCCGCCGATGCGAACGCGCTGGCCGAGGCGCTGGCAGAGGGCGTGCGTCACCTCGGGGCCGGCTCGACCCTGCTCGGCCTACTCGAACCGGACGGCGCGGTGCGCCTGGTCGGCTCGTACGGCCTGCCGGCCTCCGTGGCGAGTCTGTGGCAGCGCGCCCCCGGCACGGTGAACATGGCATTGCTGCACGCGGCCACGAACGGGATGCCGTTGTGGTTGACCCGGGACGAGGCCCGCCAGCGGGGCTACGACTTCATCGGCGGCGGCGCCGTGCGGGCCTGTCTCCCGCTGCGCCAGGCTGGTCGCACGGTCGGGGTGGCCGCGATCAGCTGGGAGACCCATCGCGACCTCGGCGACGCGGAACGGGCGTACGTGACTGCCCTGGCCGAGGCCGTCGGGCGGCGGTTGTCGGCGCTGTCCCGGGGGACCGCGGACGCGCCGGCCGCCCATTGGCTGGAGGCGGTGCTTGACGCGCTGCCCGGATCGGTGGCGCTGTGGTGCCCGGTACGCGATGACGACGGAACCGTCGTCGACTTTCGTCTCGACCGGTGCGGCCCGGACGCGACCGACGGCGCGGACCGCGACCGAGCCGCCCTCACCGGTCTTCGGTTGCTCGAACTCCACCCGTCGGCGGCCGACGACGGCATCGTCGCCGGCTGCGCCCGCGCCATGCGCGACGGGCGTCCCTTCCACTGGGGCCCCGGGCAGGTGTGGCGGGCCGGCGGCGCCAGGCCGACGCGGGCGTTGCTCAGCCTGCGGGCCGTCCCGTTCGGCGACGGGCTGCTCGCCAACTGGCGCTACCACAACGAGCAGCGACGTGCCGCGGACCGGTCGGCGCGGCTGGAACGGGCCGGTAACGCCGGCTGGGTCGAGTGGGACCTCGCCGGCGGCGGGATCGCCTGGTCGTCGGGCGCCTACCGGGTCCTCGGCCGGGATCCGGCCGACGGGCCGTTGCCCCTGGGCGCCCTGCATCGCTGGGCCACGTCAACCGACGCGCCCCGGGTCCGGGAGGCGCTGCGGGCTTTGATCGAGCGGGCCGAGCCGGCCGAGCTGGAGTTCACCGTGCGTCGCCGCGGGGAGGCGTGGCCGGTCCGGCTCGTCGCCGAGCCTGTCGTGGATCGTGACGGCCGGGTGGCCGAGGTGCACGGCGCGGTGGCCCGCCGCTGACGTCGCCCGGACTGGTTGGTTCGACCAGGTTCCGTCCCTCGTGGAGCTCGCTCATGCCGACCGCCCCCGACCTCCCGCGAGACGCGCCGTCCGGCGTGTCTTTCACCTAGCCTCCTAGGAAACCGTCCGGGACGTGACGCACATCTGCCCGGTGGACGAGCCGGCGGCCGCCCTGCCACCGTCCCGGGACCAGGCGAGAAATGAACCCATCGAGGTTTCCAGCGCGGTCCGGCCGGACACCGCCTCGACACAGGAGGAAAGGGGAGCGGATGGACCTTCGGACGGCTCCGGGACCGGTCGACGTGGTGGGACCGGTACGCCGATCCGTACGCGGCTCGGCGTTGGCGCGGATGCTGCGCACGACCGATGCCAAGCAGATCGGCATTCTCTACCTGGCCACCGCGTTCGGCTTCTTCCTGGTGGGTGGGCTGCTGGCGCTGATCATGCGGGCCGAGCTGGCCCGGCCGGGCCTGCAGATGCTCTCGCCCGAGCAGTACAACCAGCTGTTCACCATGCACGGCACGATCATGCTGTTGCTGTTCGCCACCCCGATCGTGTTCGCCTTCGCGAACTACCTGGTGCCGTTGCAGATCGGCGCGCCGGATGTGGCGTTTCCCCGGCTCAACGCGTTCGCCTACTGGCTGTACCTGTTCGGGGGCCTGCTCGTGCTGGGTGGGTTCGTCACCCCCGGCGGCGCGGCCGACTTCGGTTGGACGGCCTACCAGCCGCTCGCCGGGCCGGCGCACTCGCCCGGGACGGGCACGAACCTGTGGCTGGTCGGGCTGGTCGTATCCGGTCTGGGCACCATCCTCGGCGCGGTCAACCTGATCACCACCGTGCTGTGTCTGCGGGCGCCCGGCATGACCATGTTCCGGATGCCGATCCTCACCTGGAACATCCTGGTCACCGCCATTCTGGTGATTCTGGTGTTCCCGCTGTTGGCCGCCGCGTTGCTCGCCGCCCTCGCCGACCGGCAGCTCGGCGCGCACGTGTACGACGCGGGCACCGGGGGGCCCATGTTGTGGCAGCACCTGTTCTGGTTCTTCGGGCACCCCGAGGTCTACATCGTGGCGCTGCCGTTCTTCGGCATCATCACTGAGATCATTCCGGTCTTCTCCCGCAAGCCTGTCTTCGGCTACCGCGGGCTGATCGCCGCGACGTTGGGCATCGCGGCGCTGTCGATGAGTGTCTGGGCACACCACATGTTCGCCACCGGCCAGGTGCTGCTGCCGTTCTTCAGCTTCCTGAGTTACCTGATCGCGGTGCCGACCGGGATCAAGTTCTTCAACTGGATCGGGACGATGTGGAAGGGGCAGCTCACCTTCGAGACGCCGATGCTCTTCGCGCTCGGTTTCCTGGTCACGTTCCTGCTCGGCGGCCTGACCGGAGTACTGCTGGCGAGCCCGCCGGTCGACTTCCACGTGCACGATTCGTACTTCGTGGTGGCGCACTTCCACTACGTGCTCTTCGGCACCATCGTGTTCGCTGTCTTCGGGGGCGTCTACTTCTGGTTCCCGAAGATGTTCGGCCGGATGCTCGACGAGCGCCTGGGTAAGGTGCACTTCTGGCTGACCTTGATCGGTTTCCACACCACGTTCCTGGTGCAGCACTGGTTGGGCAACGAGGGCTTTCCGCGCCGCTACGCCGACTACCTGCCGCAGGACGGCTTCACGATGCTGAACACGGTCTCCAGCATCGGGTCGTTCGTGCTCGGCGTCTCGATGCTGCCGTTTCTGTGGAACGTCTGGCGCTCCTACCGGTTCGGCCCGGTGGTGCGCGAGCCCGACCCGTGGGGTCACGGCCTGTCACTGGAGTGGGTGACGTCGTCACCGCCGCCGCTGCGCAACTTCGACCGCCTGCCCCGCATCCGCTCCGAGCGACCCGCGTACGACCTCCGCCAGAAACGCGCCGCGGCGGCGCTGCCCGGCCCGCGCTCCGCGACGGACTAACCGATACCGGGCGGAAAGACCGGCGGGCTGGCAGGGTGGAGGCACCGATTCGGGAAGGAACGGGGTAGATGGGACGGTACGCGCCGGTGCTGGCCATGCTCGGGCTGGCCGCCGCCCTCGTGGGCACGCTGTACCTGGCACACCTGCGAACGGCGGTGGCCGCCGCGCCGTCGACCGTCGCCGCGTTCCGGTCCGGGCTGCCGGCCCGCGAGCACGCGGTCTCCCGGTTCCACGTCCGCTGGTACGCCGTGAGCCTGCTCTTCCTCGCCTTCGACGTGGAGATGCTGTTCATGTACCCGTGGGCGGTGGTGGTGGCCGACGTCGGCGCGCCCGCAGTCGCGGAGATGTTCGTCTTCCTCGGTCTGCTGATGGCCGGCGTCGTCTACGCCGGGCGGGAGGGCGCGTTGCGGTGGGCCTGACCGGTGAGCTGCTGGCCCGCTGGGCGGCCCGCCGGCCGCACCTGCTGGTTGCCGCCGCCCCCGGCGCCTCCGCCGCCCGCCTGGCCGTGGAGGCCCAGGCGGACCGGGCCGGGTGGCCGCTCGCGGCTGCTCCGGCCGATGCCGACGTCCTGGTGGTCGCGGGCGATCCAGGACCCGAGCTGTCGGCGGCGATCGAACGGGTGTGGGATCAGTTCCCGGGTCCCCGGGCGCGGGTTCGAGTCGTCGATCCGGCCGATGTGGCGTCCGGGCTGGCCGCCGCCGTCGCCCGGCTGACCGGGACCGCCGGCGAGCGGCCGGACCCGGGACCGGACGGGGCGCAGCTGGATGGCGGGTCGGGGCGGCACGGCCACGGCGACCACGGCGGGATGTCCATGCCGGGCGGGCTGATGATGGCCGAGCGGGCCGAGGACCGCGACGGGCTGAAACTGGACGCGCTGCACCTGGCGCTCGGTCCGGTGCTGGCGGACTGGCCGGCCGGTCTGGTCGTGGAGCTTGCGGTGCAGGGTGACGTGGTGCAGTCGGCGAGCGCCCGGGTGCTGCCCCCGGCCGACCCGGCGGCCGTGCGACCGTACCCGGACGTGGACCATCCCGGGCTGCGGCGACGCAGGCAGGCCGTGGCCCATCTGGACTCCCTGAGCCGGCTCTGGGCGGTCGTGGGCTGGCCGGCCGGCGCGGCCACCGCGCGGCGGCTGCGCGACGCGCTTGTCGACGACGTGCCGCTCGCGGCGGCGTACGCCGGTTTCCGGCCGCTCGACCGGCGGGCCCGGCGCTCGCACGCGCTGCGCCGCGCCACCGACGGCCTGGGCGTGCTGTCTGCGGTGACGGCGGTCCGCGCGGGCGTGGAGATCCCGGCGACGGCCTGCGGCGACGCGACCGCCCGGTGGCGGCGCCGGCTGGCCGAGACGGACCGGCTGCTGTCCGGCGGCGAGCCCGACACGTCGCCGGAGCCGGACGCCGTGGCGGTGCGGGAGCTGGCCGCCCACCTGATGGTCGGGCTCGACCTGGCCGCCGCCCGGGTGGTGCTGGCCTCGTTCGACCCCGACCCGGACGAGCTGGTGGCCGCGAGGATGCGATCGTGACCACCGGTGCGTGGTGGGGCGTCCTGCCGGCCGCCGGTGTGCTGCTCGGCGTGGCGTTGGCCGCCGCGGCGCTGGCGGGCCTGCTCGACCCGGCCGGTGGTTCGACGCTCGCCCGGCGGGCCGGGCGGCCGGTGTGGGAGACCGCCCGGCTGCTCCGGCAGCGACGGCGTGGCGTGGTGGCGGCGGACACCCTGCTGTGGCGGCTCGGGTTGGCCGGGCCGCTGGTGGTGGCGCTGCTCATGGTCGTGGTGGTGCCGCTGGGCGACCGGGTGGCGGCCGACCTGCCGGTAGGGGTGGTCTGGTTCAACGCCATGGACGTGCTGCTCTGGGCGGCGGTGTGGCTCGCCGGCTGGGGAAGCAACAGCGCGTACGGCCTGGTCGGAGGCTACCGCTTCCTGGCACAGGCGCTCGGCTACGAGCTGCCGCTGATGTTCGCGCTGACCGCCCCGGCGGTGGCGGCCGGCAGCCTGCGGATCGCCGACGTGGTGGCGGCGCAGCGGGAGCTGTGGTTCGTGGTGTGGATGCCGGTGGCGTTCCTGGTCTTCCTCGGCGCGGTGCTCGCGTTCAGCATGTCCGGGCCGTTCGCCTACCCGGACGGGCGGGACGTGGCAGGCGGCGTGCTGACCGAGCCGTCCGGCGTGGACCGGCTGATCCTGCTCGCCGGCCGGTACGCGTTGCTGGCGGCGGGCGCGGCGACGGCGGTGGCGCTGTTCCTCGGCGGCGGGTCGGGGCCGCTGCTGCCGGCGTGGCTGTGGAGCCTGGTGAAGACGCTGGCCGTGGTGGCCGCCCTGGTGGCGTTGCGTGGCCGGGTGCCGGTACTACGGGCGGACCGGGTGATGCGTGTGGCCTGGCTGGGGGCGTTGCCCGCCACGCTGGCGCAGGTGCTCGCGGTGGCCATGCTCGCGGTGGGGAGGGGTTGAGGTGGCTGTCGTCGCGTTCGTCGTGCTGGCGTTCGTCGCCGTGGCGTCCGGCGTGGCCGTGTTCACGGTGGACTCGATGGCGCGGGCGACGTTCGCGCTGGCGCTGTCGTTCGTCGCGGTCGGCGGCGAGCTGCTCCTGCTCGACCTGGGCTACCTGGGGGTGGTGACCGTCCTGATGATGGTCATGGAGATGGCGCTCATGGCGGTCTTCATGGTCATGTTCATGATGAATCCGGCCGGTCTCATGCCGATGTCGATGCTGCACAACCGCCGGGGCTCGCTTGCGGTCTCGGTCGGCGTCTTCGTCGTGCTGGCGGCCGGCTCGGTGTTCGTGCCGTGGCCCACCCGTCGCGGCGAGCCGCCCGCCGACCCGACCCGTGCCCTGGGCGAGGCGATCATGGGCTCGAAGATGCTGGTCATGATGGCGGTCTCCGCGGTGCTGTTCGCCACCATGGTCGCCGCGCTGGTGCTCGCCACCGCCCGAGGCCGCTACGACCGCGCGGACTCCCCGGAGCGGCCGTGACGCTGCCGATGTTCCTGCTGCTCGCCTCCGCGCTGTTCAGCGTCGGCCTGTACGGCGCGCTGAGCCAGCAGGCCGTCGTGATGGTGATGATGGGCCTCGAACTCATGATCAACGGGGTGACCGTGGCCGCCGCCGCGCTCTGGTGGTTCCTGGCCCCGCAGCAGCCCGACGGGCAGGTGCTCGTGCTGGTGGTGATCGCCGCGATGACCGTGGAGATGGCGATGGGCTTCGCGGTCGTGACCCTGTTGTTCCGGTCGAGCGACGCCGACATGACCGACATGGCGGGGGAGCTGCGGGGATGAACGCCGCGTTGTGGGCACTGGTCGTCCTCCCGGCCGTCGCCGGGGGGACGCTGCTGCTGGGCGGGCGGCGGGTCGACCGGGCCGCCCCCGCGCTGGCGCTGACCGTGGCCGCGCTGGTGGCGGCCCTGGCCGTGGCGGTGGCGCTGGGCCGGCCGGGCGTCGACGCGCCGTTCCTGGCCGGCGGCCGGTGGGGCCTGGCCGTCGACGGGCTCGCCGCCCTCGTCGTACCGACGGTGGCCGCCGTGGCGCTGCTGGTGCTGGCGTACGCCGCCGCCGAGATCCACCGGGACCGCTCCCGGTTCCACGGGCTGATGCTGGTGTTCCTCGCCGCGGTGCTGCTCACCGCCACCGCGACGACGCTACCCGTGCTGCTGCTGGGCTGGGAGATCATGGGCGCGATGTCGTACGCGCTGATCGCGTACCACTGGCGGCGCGACGACGCGGTCGCGGCGGGTGCCACCGCGTTCCTCGCCACCCGCGCCGGCGACCTCGGGCTCTACCTGACCGCGGGTGCCGGACTGGCCGGCGGCACACTCGACCTGACCGGGCTCGCCGGGCTGCCTCCCGGGTGGCGGGACGTGGCCACCGTAGGCGTGTTGGCCGCCGGCTTCGGCAAGGCGGCCCAGTTGCCGTTCTCGTTCTGGCTGTCGCGGGCCATGCTCGGCCCGAGCCCGGTCAGCGCGCTGCTGCACTCCGCCGCCATGGTGGCGATGGGCGGCTACCTGCTCGTCCGCCTGCACCCGCTGCTCGTCGCGACCGGCTGGGCGGTGGACGTGGCCGCCTGGGGCGGAGCGCTCACCGCCCTGGCGCTCGGCGCGGTCGCGCTCGCCCAGACCGACCTGAAGCAACTGCTGGCCGCCTCCACCAGCGCCCAACTCGGGTACGTGGTGCTGGGCGCCGCCGTCGCCCCGGCCGGCGCCGTCGCGCACCTGATCGGCCACGCGGCCACCAAGGCGCTGCTGTTCCTCGCCGCCGGGGCGTGGCTGACCGCGCTCGGCACCCGGCGGCTGTCCGCGCTACGCGGCGCGGGCCGCCGCCACCCGCTGGTGGGGGTCGTGTTCGCGGTGGGCGCCCTGGCGCTGGCCGGGGTGCCGCCGCTGGCGTTGTGGGCCACCAAGGACGTGGTTCTCGCTGGCGCCCGCGAGCGGTCCCCGGCGCTGTACCTGGTCGGTCTGGCCGGCGCCCTGCTCGCGGCCCTCTACGCCGGCCGGGCGCTCGCCCTGGTCCTGCGTCCGGTCCCGTCCGGGGCCGAGTCCGGGTACGACACCGAGCGCGACGGCACCCGCGAGGTGACCGCCGGGCAGCGGGTCCCGCTGATGCCGTTGGCGGTAGGGGCGGCCGTGCTCGGCACCCTGGCGCTGCCGCCGCTGTCCCGGGTGGTGGCCGACGCCGTCGGGTCCGGTCCGGCACCGCCGACAGGCGGCGCTGAGCTGGTCCTGTCCGGCCTGCTCGCGGTCGCCGGCGTGACGCTGGCGGTCGCCGCGCCGGCCCGGCTGCCGGCCCCGACCTGGGCGCGAACCTGGCTGGGGCTCGACCCGGCGGCCCGGCTGCTGGTGGTCCGGCCGACCCTGGCGCTGGCCCGGGGGCTGGCCCGGTTCGACGACCGCGTGCTCGACCGGGCCGTGCACGCCGTCCCGCGCGCGGCCCTCGGCGCGGCCCGGGGGCTCGCCCGGTTCGACGACGCCGGACTCGACCGGGGAGTCACCGCCCTGCCGACAGTGACCCGGCGGGTCGCGGTCGCTCTGGCCCGGGTGGACGACCACGGGGTGGACGCCCTGGTGCGCCGGCTCGCCCGGGCGGCCCGCCGACTCGGTGTGCTGGCCCGCCGGCCGCAGACCGGCCTGATCCACCAGTACTACGTCCAGCTGGTCCTCGCGCTGGGTGCCGCCGTGCTGATCCTGCTGCTGGCGAGGTGACCCGTGCTGTCCCTGATCGTCTTCACACCGCTGGTGGCGGCCGTGCTCCTGCTGCCCTGGCGGGGCCTGCCGGCGCGGGCGGTGTCGTGGATCTGGATCGCGGTCACCGGCGTCGAGGTCGCGGCGGTGCTCGCCCTGTGGTGGGCGTACCCGGGGGAGGGGTTCGCGCACGAGGTGGACCGGCCGTGGATCCCGGGCGCCGGGGCCGGCTACCACGTCGGGGTGGACGGGCTGTCCCTGCCGCTGCTCGCCCTCACCACTGTCGTCTTCGCCGCCTGCGCGGTGTACTCGCTGCGTCGCCAGCGCCGGCCACGCCAGTTCGCCGCGCTCTTCCTCGCCCTGCAGACGAGCTGCCTGGGGCTGTTCGTCGCGCTCGACCTGATCCTGTTCTTCGTCTTCTTCGATCTGTCCATCGTGGGCATGTACGCGGTGATCGCCGGTTGGGGGCACGGCCCGCAGGCCCGCCGTTCGGCGCTGACGTTCTTCCTGTACACGTTCCTCGGCTCGCTGGCGCTGCTGCTGGGCTTCATCGGTCTCTCCGTCGCCGCCCGACCGCACACCTTCGACATGGTGGCCCTGACCCGGGACCCGCCGACCCAGGGCGTGGCCGGTGCGCTGGTGCTGCTGGCGGTCCTGCTCGGGCTGGCGATCAAGACGCCGACGTTCCCGTTCCACACCTGGCTGCCTCCGGCGCACACCGACGCCCCGGCCGCCGGTTCGGCCGTGCTGGCCGGGATCCTGCTCAAGATGGGCACGTACGGGTTCGTGCGCATCGCCATGCCGATGCTGCCCGACGCCTGGCGGCGCTACGCCTGGGCGGTCGTCGTGGTCGGCGTGGTGAGCGTGCTCTACGGGGCGCTGGTGGCGCTCGCCCAGACCAACTTCAAGCGGATGGTCGCGTACACCTCGGTCAACCACATGGGGTACGTGGTGCTGGCTGTCGGCGCGGCCGGCCTGGTCGCCGGCTCGGACGCGCAGGCCCGCGCGGTCGCGGTGACCGGCGCGGTCACCCAGATGGTCAGCCACGGGCTCATCACGTCCGCGTTGTTCCTGCTCGCTGGCGTCCTGTACGACCGTGGCGGCACCTACCAGATGGACGCCTACGGCGGGTTGGCCGGTGACACACCCCGGTTCGCCGCGCTGACCGCGGTGGCGGCGTTCGCCAGCCTCGGGCTGCCCGGCTTCTCCGGGTTCATCGCCGAATTCCAGATCTTCGCCGGCAGTCTGGGCTCCGCGCCGGTGGCGGTGGCGTTCGCGCTGCCCGGCGTCCTCATCACCGCGGCCCTGTTCCTGTGGGCGCTGCACCGGATCTTCCTCGGTCCGGCCCGGCACCGCCTGTCCGCGACGGCCGACGTGACCGCCGCCGAGATCGCGGCGGTGCTGCCGCTGCTGGCGCTCGCGCTGCTCCTCGGCGTCTTCCCCCGACTGTTGCTGGACGTGGTGGAACCCGCCGCCCGGGCGGTCACCGACCTGGTGGCCCGGTGAACGAGCGTCCGCTCGCCCTGTTGCCGGAGTTGCTCCTGCTCGTCGGCGCGGTCACCACGCTGCTCACCGGGGCGTTCCTGCCCCGGGGTCGACAGTGGGTGGCCCGGCTGATCGCCGTCGGGGCGCTGCTCGCGGCCGTCCTCGCCGCGCTGCCCGCCGTGGGCGAGCGGTCCACCGTGTACGCGCACAGCTACGCCCTCGATCCGGCGACGACGGCGGCCCGGTTGCTGATCCCGCTGGCCGGGCTGCTGGTGGTCGGGATCGCCGCCGGCCGGGTTGCCGGCAACCGGCGGGAGACCGAGTTCTACGTGCTGACGCTGCTCGCCGTGCTCGGCGCGGTGCTGCTCGCCGGGGCGTCGGACCTGCTGCTGCTGGCCGTGGCGTACCTGCTGTCGTCGGTGCCGCTGGCCGGGCTGGCCGGCTGGGGGCGGGACCGGCGAGGTGCCGAGGCGGCGCTCAAGGTCTACCTGATGGGCGCGCTGGCCGGGGTCGGCCTGCTGGCCGGCGCGGCGCTGCTGATCGCGCTCGGCGGCGGGGCGAGCGACTACGACCGGCTGGCCGCCGGGCTGGCCGGGGCGCCGAGCCCCGCCGTCGCCGTCGGGGTGGTCGGGGTGCTGGCCGGCCTGCTGTTCAAGATCGGCGCGGTGCCCGGCCACTTCTGGGTACCCGACGCGGTGCAGGGCGCCTCGATCCCGGCCGGCGCGCTGCTGACCACCGTGCCGAAGCTCGGTGGCCTGCTGGCGGCGTACCGGCTGTTCGCCGTGGCGGTGCCCGCCGACGTGGTCGACTGGCCGCTGCTGGTCGCGGTGCTCGCGGCGGTCACCATGACGCTTGGCAACTTCGCCGCGTTCGGCCAGGCGGACCCGCGCCGGCTGCTCGCGTACTCCACCGTGGCGCAGGTGGGTTACCTGCTGATGGCCGTCGCGGTCGCCGGCCGCGCGGAGCGCGCTCTGCCGGCCCTGCTGGTCTACCTCGCCGGGTACGCGGTGACGAACCTGGGGGCGTTCGCGGTGCTGGCCGCCGAGCCGCACGACACCCTCGACGACTACCTCGGGCTGGCCCGCCGCCGGCCCTGGCTCGCCGCGGCGCTGGCGATCTGCCTGCTGGGGCTCGTGGGCACACCGCCCACGGCGGTCTTCGCCGGCAAGCTGACGGTGTTCACGGTCGCCTGGGACGGCGGGCTGGCGTGGCTGGTCGTCGTCGCCGCGGTGAACACCGTGGCCAGTCTCTTCTACTACCTGCGCTGGCTGGTGCCCGCGTACACCCCGGTGGGTCGGTGCCCGGCTGCCCGCGACCGTGACCGGCCGCTGGCGGCGGTGAGTGTGGCGGCGGCCGGCGCGGCGCTGTTCGGCGCGGCGGTGACCGTGCCGCTGTACCCGCTGGTGGCGCAGACCCTCCAGCGTTGACCGCCGGGCGGCTCGGTTGACCCCGACCGGAGCGGGTCTTCACCGGTCGGGACGAGTGAGTGTTTCGGCGGCGGCCCGCCGGGTAGCCGGCGGCCTCGGGAAGGTGGTGGGTCGGGTGAATCTCGGCAAGATCGGTGACGTGATGGTGGGCACGGCGGGTGACGTCGCCGGCAGCGTGGTGGACCCGAAGGCGGGCCTCGGGAAACTGCGTTCGGCGATCACGCCGCGCGCGGTGGCCCTGCTCGGTGGCGGACTGCTCCTCGGTTACCTGGTGGCCCGGCCCCGGCGCCGGTCCTGACGCCGGTCAGCCGCAAGCCGGCGGATCTGCAGGGCTGCGGGTGACGGCATCCGGAAACCCGTCGCCCTGGTCGGTTTGTGGGCCGGGTAGGCGGGTAGCCGCCGCCGTGTCCGTCCTGGTCCGTCGTGTCCCGTACGGCGGGTGAGCGCTGCCGTGCGGCGGCGGGAGCGGGAGGAGGACGGGACGAACCCCCGGGACGAGGAGGACGACGTGCAGGAGATCGTGGGCGAGAGCCTGGCCCGACGCCTGGTGGAGTGGGGGGTCGACACCGTGTTCGGCCTGCCCGGCGACGGCATCAACGGCCTGATGGAGGGCTTCCGCCGGCAGCGGGAGAAGTTGCGGTTCGTGCTGGTGCACCACGAGGAGGCGGCGGCGTTCATGGCCACCGGCTACGCCAAGGCCACCGGCCGACTGGGGGTCTGCTGCGCCACCTCCGGCCCCGGAGCGATTCATCTGCTCAACGGGCTCTACGACGCGAAGCTCGATCACGTGCCGGTGTTGGCGCTCACCGGAATGCAGGAGACCTCGGTGCTGGGCTCGCACTACCAGCAGGAGGTGCACACCACCCAGCTGTACCAGGACGTGGCGTCGTACAACCTCATGGTCACCAATCCGCAGCAGATGCCGGCGGTGGTGGACCTGGCGATCCGCGACGCGTTGAGCAAGCGGACGGTGGCGCACCTGACGTTTCCCAACGACGTCCAGGTCGCGGCGGCCGACGAGGACCCGTACCGGCACGTCAGCCCGGGCAAGCCGCCGATGAGCGCGGCGGTGGTGTCGTATCCGCAGCTGCCGGCGGACCCGCGGGAGCTGGCGAAGGCGGCCGAGGTGCTCAGGGCCGGCCGGAAGGTCGCCATGCTGGTGGGTGTCGGTGCGCGTGGCGCTCGCGCGGAGGTCCTCGCGGTGGCCGAGGCACTGGCCAGCCCCATCGTCAAGACGCTGCCGGGCAAGCTGGTGGTGCCCGATGACCACCCGCTGACCACGGGCGGGCTCGGCCTGCTCGGCACCGCGCCGAGCGAGGAGCTGATGGAGGAGTGCGACACCCTGCTGATGGTGGGCACCTCCTTCCCGTACGCGAAGTACCTGCCCGGCCCGGGGCAGGCGAAGGTGGTGCAGATCGACGTCGATCCGAGCCTGATCGGGATGCGCCTGCCGGTCGACGCTCCCATCTGCGCGGACGCGCGCCTGGCGCTGCGGGACCTGCTGCCGATGCTCGACCACGGACCGGACCGCTCGTTCCTGGAGAAGTACCAGCGCAAGATGGGCGACTGGCGCGCGGAGATGACCAGCCTGGTGGACCCGCGGCGGTCGCCGATCGCGCCGCAGTACCTGATGGGCTGCATCGACGAGGCCGCCGCCGCCGATGCCATCCTGACCTGCGACTCCGGCACGATCGCCACCTGGTCGGCCCGGCACTGGACGATTCGTGGCGATCGGGAGTTCTACCTGTCGGGCAACCTGGCGACGATGGCGCCCGGCCTGCCGTACGCGATCGCCATGCAGCACGCCTATCCGGGCCGGCAGGTGATCGCGTTCGTCGGCGACGGCGGCTTCGCGATGCTGATGGCCGAGTTCCTCACCGCGGTCCGGCACGACCTGCCGATCAAGGTGGTGATCAACAACAACAACTCGTACGGGCAGATCCTGTGGGAGCAGATCATCCTCGGCTACCCCGAGTACGCGGTGCGGCACCGCCAGCCGGAGGCGGACTTCTCGACGTGGGCGCGCGGCTGCGGCGCGTTCGGGGTCAAGGTGACCGACGCGAAGGCGCTGCCGGGCGCGATCCGGGAAGCGCTCGCGCACCCGGGCCCGGCGCTGGTGGACTGCGACGTCAACCCCAACGAACCGCCGATGCCCGGAAAGATCAAGTATGACCAGGCCAAGCACTTCACCGAGGCGTTCCTCCGCGGCCAACCGCACAAGGTCGCCACCCTCGCCACCGTCGCCCGCGACAAGTTCAACGAGCTGCGTCCATGAACGACGTATTCCTGCCCGAACCCGTCCTGCGCCCGCCCGAACCGATCGACGACCTCGACCTGAGCGCCCTCGCCGCCGACTTGCGCGACGAGGTCGACGGGGAGGTCCGCTTCGACGCCGGCTCCCGCGCCGCGTACTCCACCGACGCCTCCAACTACCGGCAGGTGCCGCTCGGGGTCGTGGTGCCCCGCACCGTGGAGGCGGCGGTCGCCGCCGTCGCGGTGTGCCGCCGCCACCAGGCGCCGCTGACCTCGCGCGGCGGCGGCACCAGCCTCGCCGGTGAGTGCACCAACACCGCCGTGGTGCTGGACTGGTCGAAGTACTGCCACCGGCTGATCGAGGTCGACGAACAGACGCGGACCTGCCTGGTCGAGCCGGGCATCGTGCTCGACGAACTCAACGCCGAGCTCAAGCCGACCGGGCTGGAGTACGGACCGCGTCCGGCCACCCACAACCACTGCACGCTGGGCGGCATGCTCGGCAACAACTCCTGCGGTGCCACCGCCCAGCGCACCGGCAAGGTGGTCGACAACGTCGTGGAGCTGGAGGTGCTGCTCTACGACGGCACCCGCATGTGGGTGGGGGAGACCACCGACGACGAGTACGACCGGATCCAGCGCGACGGTGGCCGCAAGGCGCACATCTACCGGCAGTTGCGGGCGCTGCGCGACGAGTACCTGGCCGACATCCGCACCCGCTATCCGGACATCCCGCGTCGGGTCTCCGGCTACAACCTGGACAGCCTGCTGCCCGAGAAGACCTTCCACGTCGCCCAGGCCCTGGTCGGCTCCGAAGGGACACTGGTCACCATCCTGCGGGCGCGACTGAAGCTGGTGCCGATCGTCAAGGCACAGGCGATGGTCTTCCTCAGCTACCCGGACATCGCCTCCGCCGGAGACGACGTACCGCGGATCCTGGAACACCAGCCGATCGCGCTCGAAGGCATCGACGACAAGCTGGTCAGCTTCGAGCGGCGCAAGAGCCTGCACCCACACGCCCTGCGGGAGCTACCTCCCGGCGGCGCCTGGCTGATGGTCCAGCTCGGGGGCGAGACGCCGCAGGAGGCGCGGGCGGCGGCCGAGCGTCTCATCGCCTCGGTCCGTCGGGACGGCGGGCCGCGGGCGCACGAGTTCGCCGACCCCGCCGACGAGAAACGGATGTGGGGAGTCCGGGACTCCGCGCTCGGCGCCACCGCGCACGTGCCGGACGCGGACAACACCTGGCCCGGTTGGGAGGACTCCGCCGTCGCTCCGCGGCGGCTCGGCGACTACCTGCGTGACCTGCAGCGACTCTACCGGGAGTACGGCTACGAGCAGGCGTCCCTGTATGGACACTTCGGGCAGGGGTGCGTGCACACCCGCATTCCGTTCCAGCTGCGTACCGCCGACGGGATCAGGGATTTCCGGTCCTTCATCGAGCGCGCCGCCGATCTGGTGGTCTCCTACGGCGGCTCGTTCTCCGGGGAACACGGCGACGGGCAGGCGCGGGGCGAACTGCTGCCCAAGATGTACGGCGATCGGCTGACCAGGGCGTTCGGCCAGTTCAAGGCGATCTTCGACCCGGACGATCGGATGAACCCGGGCAAGGTGGTGCCGCCGTACCGGCTGGACAGCCACCTGCGGCTCGGCGCCGACTACGACCACGGCGCGGTCGAGACCGCCTTCGCCTACCCGGACGACGGCGGCAGCTTCGGCAACGCGGTGCTGCGCTGCGTGGGGGTCGGCAAGTGCCGCCGCCACGAGGGGGGAGTGATGTGCCCCTCCTACATGGTCACCCGCGAGGAGGAGCACTCCACCCGGGGCCGGTCCCGGCTGCTGTTCGAGATGCTCGACGGCACCGCCCGCGGCGGCACGATCGGCGACGGCTGGCGCTCGGAGGCGGTGCGGGACGCCCTCGACCTCTGCCTGGCCTGCAAGGGGTGCAAGGCCGACTGCCCGGTGAACGTGGACATGGCCACCTACAAGGCCGAGTTCCTGCACCACCACTACGCCCGCCGCCTGCGCCCCCGCGCCCACTACTCGATGGGCTGGCTGCCGCTGGTGGCCACCGTCGCCGCCCGGCTGCCACGTACGGTCAACGCGCTGGCTCAGGCCCCCGGGCTGAACCGGCTCGCGAAGGCCGTCGGTGGCATCGACAAGCGCCGTGACATCCCGGCGTTCGCCCCAGAGTCGTTCCAACACTGGTTCGCCCACCGCACCCCCAGCGGCGACGGCTCGCGCGGGGAGGTGCTGCTCTGGCCGGACACGTTCACCAACCACTTCCACCCGGGGGTGGCGCGCGCCGCGGTGGAGGTCCTGGAGACCGCCGGCTGGCGGGTACGAGTGCCGGAACAGTCGGTGTGCTGCGGGCTGACCTGGATCTCCACGGGGCAACTCGGCGTCGCCAAGCGGGTGCTGCGTCGCAGCACCGACGTGCTGCGCCCGCACCTGCGCGCCGGCACGCGGATCGTGGGGTTGGAGCCGAGCTGCACGGCGGTGTTCCGCAGCGACGCCCACGAGCTGTTCCCGGCCGACGACGACGTGACCCGGCTGCGGGAGCAGGCCGTCACCCTCGCCGAGCTGTTGCACGACCACAGCCCGGGTTGGCAGCCGCCGCGGGTCGAGGCACACGCCCTGATCCAGACCCACTGCCACCACCACGCGATTCTCGGCACCGCCGCCGACCAGGCGCTGCTGTCCGCCGCCGGCGTGGACGCGGAGTTCCTGGATTCGGGCTGCTGCGGTCTGGCGGGAAACTTCGGCTTCGAGGAGGGGCACTTCGAGGTATCGGAGGCGTGCGCGGAGCGGGTGCTGCTGCCCGCCGTCCGGGACGCTGCCGAGACCGACGTGATCCTCGCCGACGGCTTCAGCTGCCGCACCCAGGTCGAGCAGAGCGCCTCCGGCGGGCGGTCGGCCATCCACCTGGCCGAACTGCTGCGCGCGGGCCTGCACGACGACACCGTGCCGCGCCGGCCGGAGCGGAACTGGGGTGACCGGCCACACCCGCCATCGGTGCTCGCCCGCTGGACGGCGGCCGGGGTGGTCGGCGTCGCCGCGCTCGCCGGGCTGGGCACGCTGCTGCGGCGGTGGACACGGTGAGCCGCATCCGGCTCACCGCCGAGGCGTACCGGGTGCCCACCGACGCCCCCGAGGGGGACGGCACCCTGGCGTGGACCAGCACCACCCTGGTGCTGGTGCGCGCCGACGCCGACGGAGAGACCGGCATCGGCTGGACGTACGGGCCGGTGGCCGCCGTCGCGGTGGTGGCGGATCTGTTCGCTCCGGTGGTCGCTGACCTCGACCCGGACGACGTACCGGCGATGTGGACGAGCATGCGCCGCAGGCTGCGCAACGCCGGCCGGCCGGGTGTGGCCGGGCTCGCCCTGTCGGCCGCGGACTGCGCGCTGTGGGATCTCAAGGCCCGCCGGCACGGGCTGCCGCTGGCCCGGTTGCTCGGCACCGTCCGCCGGGATGTGCCGGTCTACGGCAGCGGCGGCTTCACCACGTACGACGACGAGCGTCAGCACCGGCAACTCGCCGGCTGGGTCCACGAGCAGGGCATACCCCGAGTGAAGATCAAGATCGGGGAGTCGTGCGGCACGGAGGTGCAGCGGGACCTTGCCCGGATGGCGGCGGCCCGGCGCGCCATCGGCGACGACGCCGAGCTCTTCGTCGACGCCAACGGCGCCTACCAGCGCAAGCAGGCGATCCGGGTGGCACACGCCGCGGCCGAGTTGGACGTCCGCTGGTACGAGGAGCCGGTCAGCTCCGACGACCTCGCCGGCCTGGGGCTGGTCCGCGACCGCGTCCTGGCGGATGTGGCGGCGGGGGAGTACGGCTTCGACCTGACCTACTTCCACCGGATGGCGCCGTTCGTGGACTGCCTACAGATCGACGTCACCCGCTGCGGCGGGATCAGTGAGTTCCTCCGTGCCGCCGCGGTCGCCGCCGCAGCCGGGCTCCAGGTGTCTGGACACTGCGCCCCGCACCAGCACCTGCCGGTCGCCGCCGGCATCGGGAACCTGCGACACCTGGAGTGGTTCCACGATCACGTCCGGATCGAGTCGATGCTCTTCGACGGCACGGAGCCGGCGATTGGCGGCGCGGCGCGGGTACCGCTGGACCGGCCGGGCAACGGTGTGGAGTTCCGCTCGGATCTCGCCCAGCAGTACCGGGTGGCCTGACATGGCTGACGGGATCGGGCGGCTGCCGCTGCGGGGCGCGGAGGTCGGGCTCCGGCTGGCCTGGGGCGGTCTGCTGCTGCTCGCGCCCGGTGGATCCCGTCACCACCACCGCCGTGGTGACGCTCCGGGTGCTCGGTGCCCGGCACGTCGCCCAGACAGTGGTGACCCTCTGGCGGCCCACCCGGGGCGTGCTCGCCGGCGGGGCGGCGGTCGACGCCATCCACTGCGTCGCCGCGCTCGCCCTGGCCGCCGTCGACCGTCGGCAACGGCCCGCCGCCCTGACCGACGTCGCCGTCGCCGCCGCCTGGGCGGTGCTGGGGGCCGTCGTCGCACGAGATCGGGGGACCGATGAGAACGCAGGAACTGCACCAACCGACCGGCCGCGTACTGGTCGTCGTGTGCGATCCGGGCGAGGAGCCGGTGGGCGTCATCGGTGCGGCGCTGCACCGGTACGACCTGCGCGCCGGCCGGGTGACCGCCGTCGGTGGCTTCCAGGAGGCGGAGGTCGGCTGGTTCGACCGGCAGGCGCGCGACTACCGCCGTATCCCGGTGCGGCAGCAGGTGGAGGTGCTGTCCCTGGTGGGTGATGTGGCCGCCCATCAGGACGAGCCCGTGCTGCACGTGCACGCGGTGCTCGGCCGCGAGGACGGCAGCACCGTCGGCGGGCACCTGCTGTCCGCCCGGGTGTGGCCGACGCTCGAGGTGATCGTCAGCGAGGTCGCGCCCGAACTGAGCAAGCGGGTGGATCCGGAGACCGGGCTGGCGCTGGTCGCCGGCCCCGGCCGGTAGCGCTGGTCGCCGGCCCCGGCCGGTAGCGCTGGTCGCCGGCCCCGGCCGGTGGCCAGGAGGCACGAGGCGACGGGAGTCGACATGGCCAAGGGACGTGACGTGCGGGTGGCGGTGGTGACCGGCGCGAGCGCCGGGGTCGGGCGGGCGACGGTTCGTCTGCTCGCCCAGCGGGGCATCGCCGTCGCGCTGTTGGCGCGGGGACGGGTCGGGTTGGACGCCGCCGCCGAGGAGGTCCGCAGCGCGGGCGGCCGACCGCTGCCGATCGAGGTCGACGTGGCCGACTACGAACAGGTGGTGGCCGCCGGTCGACGGATCGAGGCGGAACTGGGGCCGATCGACCTGTGGATCAACGACGCGTTCAGCTCCGTCTTCGCGCCGTTTGAGGAAACCCGCCCGGAAGAGTTCCGGCGGGCCATGGAGGTCACCTACCTGGGGTACGTGCACGGCACCCGTGTCGCCCTCTCCCACATGACCCCCCGCGACCGGGGCACCATCGTGCAGGTGGGCTCGGCGCTGGCGTACCGGGGTATCCCGCTGCAGGCGGCCTACTGCGGGGCGAAGCACGCGATCGTGGGATTCACCGAGTCGTTGCGCTGCGAACTGCTGCACGAACGCAGCGGGGTGCGGGTGACGATGGTGCAGCTTCCGGCGCTGAACACCCCGCAGTTCGACTGGTTGCTGTCCCGGCTGCCTCGGCACGCCGAACCGGTGCCACCGATCTACCGGCCGGAGGTGGCGGCCCGAGCGATCGTCGGCGCCGCGGACCGACCCTACCGGCGGGAGTACTGGGTGGGCACCTCGACGGTGCTGACAATCCTCGGCAACCGGGTCGCGCCGGGGCTGCTCGACCGCTACCTGGCCCGCACGGGGTACCGGTCCCAGCAGACCGGCCGCCCCGCCGACCCGGATCGGCCGAACAACCTGTGGCATCCGCTGGACGGGCCGGGCGGGCGCGACTACGGGGCACGGGGCGGCTTCGCCGGCCGCTCCCACGGGCACAGCCCGCAGGCATGGCTGTCGCGCCACCGTCGCCTCATCGCGGCCGGGTTGGCCGGGACGGCGGCGGGCCTGGTCGCCTGGCGTCGGCACTGAACCCGGCGTCCGGGCGTCGCGGCGCCACCGGTCGCGCTCGACCGGCCGTTTGTCACCGGCAGGGGTCGACCTGGCCCAGCGTGACCGCCGTCTCCAGCATCAGCGCGTGCACGAAGCCCTGCGGCAGGTTGCCGCGCAACTGCCGCTGCCGGACGTCGTACTCCTCCGTGTACAACCCGGGTGGCCCACACGCGGCCCGGTTGCGTTCGAACCACCGGTTGGCGCCCACCGCGTCCCCGGCCTGCCAGGCTGCCAGCGCCGCGATGAACCCACAGAGCAGGAAAGCGCCCTCCGCGTCGCCGAGCGGCCGCCGGTCGGGCCGGAAGCGGTAGAGGTACCCGTCCTCCGTCAGCTCGGCCAGGACGGCCTGCTGGGTGGATGCGGTACGCGGGTCGTCCGGAGCCAGGGCGCCCCGGATGCCGGGCAGCAGCAGTGCGGAGTCGACGCGCGGGTCGTCGTAGGCGCGCTGCCAGCGGCCTCCCGGACCGAGGCCGTGGGCGGAGGCGTCGGCGAGGATTCCGTCCGCCAGCGCGGACCAGCGTCCGACCAGGCCCCCCGAGCCGACACGCGCGGCGGCGCGTAACCCGGCGACACAGGTCAGCTTGGAATGCGTCCACTGCCGTGTGGGCAACTCCCAGATGCCGGAGTCCGGCTCCGACCAGCGCCGCTCGACCACCGCCGCGGCCAGTCGCATCGCGCGGTACGCGTCACTGTCGAGCCGGTCGAGCCGGTGCGCCGCCGCGAGCACCAGTAGGACCTCGCCGAAGGCGTCGAGCTGGAACTGCTCGCGTACCCAGTTGCCGGTACGGACCTTGGCGCCCGGGTAGCCGGGCAGGTCGTCGAGCCGCTGCTGGTGCGGCACCGGTTCGCCGCTCACGGTGTACGCCGGGGCCAAGGCGTCCGCGTCGGCCAGCACCCGCGCGGTCAGGAACGCGACCGCGTCGTCGAGCAGGTCGTACCGGCCGACCAGCGCAGCCGCCTGCCCGGCGAAGGACTGGTCGCGGATCCAGGCGTACCGGTAGTCGTAGTTGCGTCCGGCCAGCGCCCGCTCGGGCAGCGCCGTGGTACAGGCGGCCACCATGCCACCGCCCGGACGGGTCATGCCGCGCAGGACCGCGTACGCGAGGGTGGCGTCGCGGTGCGCAGGCCCGGTCAGCTCCGGCACCACCGAGCTCCAGTGCTGCTCGGTGGTCCGCCACAGTTCCCCTGGTTCCTCACCAGGCTGTTCCAGCGGCGCCGTCGACACCTCGAGCGTCAGGTCGTACGAGCCCCGGGCCGGAACGACCAGCTCGCCGGCGAGGGAGCCGTCGGCGGCGGAGCTCAAGCCCGAACCACCGTGCAACCGCAGGTACAGCGGCCCGGCGCGGGCTGTCCATCTGTCGGCGTGCCGGCTGACCTCGCGCACCGGGCGGCGGCCGAAGTCGCCGCGCGGGTCCAGCACCACACGCACCCGTGCCGGTCGCTCCGCCGCCCGTACCTGCCGCAACAGCACCAGCCGGTGCTCCTGACCCGGTGCGACGAGAGCCTCCCGGCACTCGATGATCCCGTCGGTGGTGACCCACCTGCTGCGCCAGATCAGCGACCCCGGCTCGTAGTGCCCGCCCCAGACGAAGCGGTCCGTCGCCGGCGTCACGAGGAAACGACCCGGACCGCCGAGCAGCGCCGAGAACAGCGGTGGGTCGCACCAGCCGGGCGCGCAGAGCCAGCCGACATCACCATCCGGGCCGATGAGGGCACCTCGATGTCCGTCGGCGAGCAGCGCGTAGTCCCGCAGTACCGCCGGGGAACTCTCCGAGGCTGGCATCGTTGGCCTCCGGTCAGGGGGTCGGGGCGTTGTCCCTGGCACCGCCCCGGTCGCCGGCCGGCGGCGGAGCGGAATTCCCCGGTGTCGGGGCCTTGAAACGGATCAACGGGTACGGCCGGATCAGATCACCGTTTTCCCGCACCTCGACCGGGGTAGCGGTCTGAAGGGGACAGGAGACGGAAGCTCGACGCCAACCCGCTGCACGTCCCGCTCTCCGGTCCGCTCGCGCGGGCCGTCGCCCGCGGCTATCACCTGCTGTCGCTGCCGGCCAACCGAACGCGCACCGTGGCCGACTGGCTGTTCAGCGCGGCGGGCACCCGGCCGGCCGTGCAGCTCGGGCTGGTGCCCGGCGCGGCCGTTCCGCTGGACACCGCCGCCCCCGAACTCCACCTTCACGCAGGCGTTCAGCCTGGTGGGGTTGGTCAACTCGGCGCGGCTGCTGACCGGCGCCACCACCCGCACCTCGGCCAGTGCTGACCGCCAGCGGATCGCCAACCCCTGCTCGGCACCGCGCCTCCGCCGGCGGGATGGGGACAGGTCATCCGCCGGGAGGTGACCCGGCCCGCTGGCCGCATCACCCGTTGTCGATCACGGCCCAGACGGTCTTGCCGTCGCCGAAGGCGAAGAATCCCCAACGCGTGGTGAGGGCGGCGATGATCGGCAGGCCGCGACCACCCTCGGAGACCTGGCTGGCGGCTGTCGGAGCGGCGGCGTGAGGGGCGTCCGCCGCCCGGTCCCGGACGCTGATCCGCAGCGCTTTTTCCATAGCGGTGACGGTGATGTCGATGTCCGTGCGGGCGTGCAGCACGGCGTTGCTGATCAGCTCCGAGGTGACGACCATCGCTCGGTCGACGACGGTCTCCATGCCCCAGGTGCGGCAGTGCCGGGCGACGAGCTTGCGGGCGGCGGCGGGCGACTGCGGGTCGGCCGGCAGGCAGAGGTGGGCACGGCGAGGATCAGATGGTGTACGCCGGGATGGGTGATCGAGGAGCGCCGTGCCGAGGACCGGGTGCCGTCCCAGGGTGGCGCGAAGCAGTCGACCGGTGGGGGTCAGCGGATTTGCCGACAGGGTCAGGCGCGGTCCGCCCTCCTGGCTGGTGGCCCACCGTTCGAGAACCGTGACGAGGGGGGCGACGTCGGACGTCGGGAGGCCGTTGAGGTCCACCTCGAGGGTCAGCGGGGCGTCGAGGCGTCCGTGGAGCAGCACGGTGGAGAGGTGTGACTCGGCCTCAGGGGTGGGGCTACCGGTCACGCTGATGCGGGTGCTGCCGCCGGTGAAGTCGCGAAGAATCGCCCATGTCATTCGTCCCACTGCGCGTTCGTCAGCCGTTCGAAGAGCCGTAGATCGTGCCGGTCGGTCGGGTGGAGGGACGGTGGAGCGTCTCCGCCACCCCGGTGACCCGCAGCACCTCGGAGACGATTCCCCTGGCGTTGCGCAGGATGAGCACGCGCCCCTGATGAGCGGCGAAACGGTGGACGTCCACCAGCTCCTTCACCGCGCCGGAATCGATCAGGGTGGTGGCCTGCAGGTCGACGATGAGCCACTGCGTGCTGGTCGCCGTGAGCGTGCTGTCGACGGCCTCGCGCAGCTGGCCGGAGAAGGCCATGTCCAGTTCTCCGGAGAGGAAGAGGATCCTCGGCGCGGGACCATCACCCGAGATTCGGATGCTGAACACTAGGCCGTCCACCCCCTGACCTGACGCCTGATACCTGCATGGTTGCAGGTATCGTCATCGTGGACAGGATACTCGTCGCGGTGGTTTGCCTGCTCGGAGGGATCCTGCCTACGCCAGCACCGCCTGCGGATCACCGGCGGCGTCCCGGGCGGCCATCGCCTCCTGCCGGCGCGGTTCCTCCCGCAGGATCGCGGCGTGCAGCCAGATGTCCGGGATGGCGAAACCATCCACCAGCGTCCGCAGGTGCGGGCGCAGCTCTTTGAGTAGGCCGTTCACCACGGCGGTGATCGCCTTGGATCGGGTCGGGGTGAGCCGGCCGTGCTCCAGGAACCACCCCTTGTGGGCCTCGATGACGCTTAGCGCGTACAGGTCACAGACCCGGGACGGCAGCTCCCGGACCGCCAGATCGGCGGTGTCGGCGATGCCGGCGACGAACCGCCGAAAAAGGGCTGTGGTAAGAGGCGTGCGACTGCTATTCGCTGGCGGTCGCTCGTCTCCGGCCCGCCTGCATCGGTGAGCCGTCATGCTTTCAGCTGGCGGAATGCTGGAGTCGGCCGGTGCCGGAATATGACAGCTTCATGACAGTTCTCCGTCAGTCCCGTCAAATTCTGGATCCAGCCAGGAATGAGATCCTGACCCGGCCGATGAGATGCCGGCGAGCAGGACAATCGGCGCAGCGCGCACCGAATCCCACCGGTACTGCGAGGTCGGCGGGCGGGTGGGCGGCGTTAGTGGGCGGCGTATTCCGCACCGGTGCGACCGAGATTTCTGTGTGCATTTACACAACCTGCGGCTCCTGCTGGATGTATTGCGATGGCGTCGGTAGGTTTCGCTGCCGGACCCACGTGGCCCGCTGAATGTGATCGATGCTGATATCGACGATGAGACGCGAAGACGGCACCGATGGCGCGGTACGCCAGCCGGTTTCCGTCGAAAGGGGGATCGTGTCCGCACTCACAGTGCAGTCGCTCTACAAAATATTCGGCCGTCGAGCCGACGAGGCGGTACGACGGCTGGCGGACGGCCGGCCCCGGGCCGAGGCCCTGGCCGGGCTGCCGGCCACGGCCGCCGTGATCGACGCGAGCTTCGAGGTACGCCCCGGGGAGATCTTCGTCGTCATGGGCCTCTCCGGTTCCGGGAAGTCGACCCTGATCCGGATGCTCAACGGTCTGCTGCGCCCCACCCGGGGCAGTGTGCGGGTCGACGGGGTCGAGCTGACCACGCTGAAGCCGGCAGCGCTCCGCAAGCTGCGCCGCGAAAAAATCAGCATGGTCTTCCAGCACTTCGCGCTCATGCCACACCGGACGGTGGTGGAGAACGCCGGGTACGCGCTGGAGGTCGCCGGGCTGCCCAGGGCCGACCGCCGTGAGCGGGCCATGGACGCGCTGCGCATGGTGGGTCTGACCGAGTGGGCGGACAACCTGCCGCACGACCTCTCCGGTGGCATGCGGCAGCGCGTCGGGCTGGCCCGCGCGCTCGCGGCCGGCACCGAGATCCTGCTGATGGACGAGGCGTTCTCGGCACTGGACCCGCTGATCCGCCGGGAAATCCAGGACCAACTCCTGGAACTACAGGCCGAGCTGGGCAAGACGATCATCTTCATCACCCACGACCTGAACGAGGCCATGCGGCTGGGCGACCGGATCGCGGTGATGCGGGACGGACGGATAGTCCAGATCGGCACCGCCGAGGAGATCCTCACCGACCCGGCCAACGACTACGTGGCGCAGTTCGTCGCCGACGTCGACCGGACCCGGATCCTCACCGCCGCGTCGGTGATGGAAAAGCCCCAGCAGGTGCTGGACGTCAACGCCGGTCCCAGGGTCGCCGCGAAGGCGCTGCGGGAGAGTCAGACCTCGGTGGTCTACGTGACCGGACCGATGAAGAAGTTCCTCGGCACGGTCACCGAGGACGAGGTGCTGCGCGCCCTCCGCGAGGGCCGCCCTCACCTCGATGGTTACGTATCGACCGAGCGGGTCCGCACGGTCACCGCGGACACGTCGGTGGCCGACCTCTTCGCCGACTGCGCGCAGAGCCAGCACCCGGTGGCCGTCCTCGACGGGCACGACCGGCTGATCGGGGTGATTCCCCGAATCACCCTGCTCAGCGCGCTCGCCGCCGCGACTCCGGACGAGCCGGCGCCGGACCAGGACCAGGCGGAACTGGTCGCGAGGAAGGGAGAGCCGGCGTGAGTCTGACCCGGTCACCGCTGGACAGCTGGCTGCCCCGGGTGCCGCTGGGCGCCTGGACCGAGGCCGCCGTCGACTGGGCCACCGCCACCCTCGGCCCGTTCTTCGACGGCGTCGCCGCCGTGGTCGAGGCGCTGGTGCGACCGCTCGACGACCTGCTCAACGGCGTACCGGCGGTGGTGGTCGTGCTGCTGCTCGCGGGACTCGGCTGGTGGCTGCGCGGATGGAAGTTCGCCCTCGGCACGGCGGTCGGCCTCGGCCTGGTGGCCGGGATGCCGTACTGGGAGGAGACCATGAGCACCCTCGCGCAGGTGCTCGTGGCCAGCACCCTGGCGTTGCTGATGGCGATCCCGTTGGGCGTGCTCGTCGCCGAGAACAAGAGGGCCTCCGCCGTGGCCCGGCCGGTGCTGGACCTGATGCAGACCATGCCGGCGTTCGTCTACCTCATTCCGGCGATCTTCTTCTTCGGTATCGGCACCGTGCCGGGTGTGCTGGCCACCCTGGTCTTCAGCATGCCACCGGGTGTCCGCCTGACCGAGCTGGGTCTGCGCCAGGTCGACAAGGAGATCGTCCAGGCCGCCGAGTCGTTCGGCGCGCCACCGTGGATGGTGCTGCTGCGGACCAAGCTGCCGCTGGCCCTGCCCACGATCATGACCGGAGTCAACCAGGTCATCATGCTGGCCCTGTCCATGGTGGTGATCGCCGGCATGGTGGGCGCCGGCGGTCTCGGCGACGTGATCATGTTCGCGTTGTCCCAGGTCGAGGTGGGCAGCGGCTTCGAAGGTGGGATCGCGGTCGTGATCCTCGCCGTGGTGCTCGACCGCCTCACCGATTCGGCGGGCGACCGCTTCCCGTCCGCGCGGGCGCAGCGCCTCGCGCGAGAGGCCGCCTGACCGGCGCTCTTCGCCGGCACTCTCATCCCGCGTCCGCGGGACCCGTCGGCATACCGAAGCAAGGAAAGGACAATCCTTTTGTTCACGACACTGAAGCGGGCCCTCGCGCTCACCGTCACCGCCACCCTGGCGCTGGGTGGCGCCGCCGCCTGCGGCGAGCAGGACGACACGTCCGACAAGGGCAAGAAGATCACCATCGGCTACATGGCCTGGGACGAGGCCATCGCGGCGTCACACCTGTGGCAGGACATCCTGCAGGACAAGGGCTACCAGGTCGAGCTCAAGAACCTGGAGGCCGGTCTCGTGTACGGCGGGCTCGCCAACGGTGACATCGATCTGTTCCTGGACAGTTGGTTGCCTCAGACGCACGCCTCCTATCTGGAGAAGTACGGCGACAAGCTGGAGAAGCTCGGCGTCTGGTACGACGACGCCAGCCTGAGCATCGCGGTGCCGACGTATGTCGAAGGCGTCGACTCGCTGGCCGACCTGGCCGACAAGGCCGGCACCTTCGACGGGCAGCTGACCGGCATCGAGCCCGGCGCCGGCTTGACCAAGGCCACCCAGGAGAAGGTCATCCCGGAATACGGCCTGGACGGCACGGTGAAGCTGAAGACCTCCTCCACCCCGGCAATGCTGGCCGCGCTGGACGGCGCGATCGCCGACAAGAAGCCGATCGTGGTCACCCTCTGGCATCCGCACTGGGCCTACGCCAAGTACGACCTGAAGGACCTCGCCGACCCCAAGGGCACCCTGGGCCAGGCCGAGCAGATCAACACTCTCGCCCGTACCGGCTTCAGCGCGGACTTCCCCGACGTCACCGCCATGCTGAAGAAGTTCACGATGGACGGTGAGCAGCTCGCGTCCCTTGAGGACCTGATGTTCAACACCCACAAGGGCGACGAGGAGAAGGCCGTCGATGAGTGGTTGAAGGCCAATCCTGACTACCTGAACACCCTCTCCTGAGCATCGGACACCTGATGGGCCCCGCCGGTTCGGCGGGGTCCATCACCGTTTCCGGCGGTGCCGCCGTCGCCCACGCGGTCCCGGCGCCAGCGGCACCGGTTCAGAGGTGACGCTGCCGCCACCGGCTGGCCTCCGCCTCGAGGGCTTCCTGCTCGCCGTCCTCCGACGCGTGCACCCGCAGCCGGACCGCCCGCCCGGTGTGCAGTTCGAGCGCCACCAGCGTCAGCGTGATCACAGTGAGCAGGGCGAGCGCGGCGAGGGCCGGGACCTGGTTCGCGGCCGGGGCCAGGACGATCACCAGGACGGCCGCCGCCACCTTGGGCGGCCGGATCCGCCGGAAGGTGCGCAGTGTGACAGCGATCGACGCGACGAGATAGAGCGCCACTCCGCCGTAGAGGACGTAGATGTCGGCTGGGCCGAGGGTGTCGCGCCCAGCCGGCACGTTGGGAGACGAGATGTTGAGCAGGAGCCGTTTCAGGCCGAGCGAGAAGAGCAGGATGCCGATGACGAGAGGCAGGTGCAAGTAGGTGTAGACATCCCGCACGAGCCTGCTGCGGGAGGCGTCCCGAGTGCCGTGCAGCGCCTGCTCGACGGCGGGTGCCAGCACGTCGAAGTGCGTCCACCAGAGGGTGGCGATTACGGTGATGCCGAGGACGGCGGCCACCACGACCGGCCAGGTGATCGGCAGGCTGGGACCGATGCCTGGCCCCAGGCCCAGCGCCAGCACCGACTCGCCGAGCGCGATCAACAGAATTAGGCCGTGGCGCTCTGCCAGGTGGCCTGCGGATACCAACGTCCACCGGGTCACCGCGATCAGGGCGCCGGCGACGTACTCCACGGTCAGCGCCGCGGACCACAGCGCGATCCGGATCAGCTCGACGCCGGTGCCGTGCGTGAGCCGCTGCGGGACGAACGCCGCCGTCATGATCAGGGTCACGCTGACCAGCACGGGAAGACAGAGCAGCAGCAGCGGTGGTGGGTTCGTCGCGGCGACGCGCCCGGCGATCGGCCAAAAGGCGGTCACCTGCAGCATCCGGACCAGGAGGTAGGAGAACGCGAAGACCGCAGGGCCGAAGAGCCCGCCCGGTGCGTCCGCGAACGCCTGCGGCACCGTCAGGGCGAGCAGAAACACACCGATCATGGTGGCGAACCCGACCACCGGGACGATCCCGAAGTCGGCGCGGACGAGATTGCCGAGAAAGGTGAAGCTCGTCCAGCACCACCACAGCAGGCCCATCATCACCAGGCCACTGAGCAGCGTCAACGCGTTCAGGTGCTTCGCCGCCAGCGTGGTGACGTTCAGGAACGCGAAGACGAAGACCAGGTCGTAGAAGAGTTCCAATCTGGTGGCCCGGGAACCGGGAGCTCCCGGCCGAATCCATCGTCTTCCGCCCGCCCCACCCACAGGGGCAGTCTCCCAGCCGTACGGCGGGCCGGGGCCGCATCACGCAAGCCTTCCGTCGCCCGTGTGGGCCAGCGACCCACCAGGAGTGTCACACCCTCGGGGGCAAACCGTCACCGCATTGTCTTATTGCCCGCGTCCTGGCCTGGGTAGCGCAAAGGGTAACGGACGCTACGCAAGGAGGACCTCATGTCCCGCAACCGGACGGCCGAACTGGTGAAGCTCGGCGACTCTCGGCAGACGATCGCGACGGCCGAGCAGGACGTGCGTGGCCGGCACGTCGTCGACGCCGAGGGGGAGGAGTTGGGCAAGGTCGATGACCTGCTGATCGACAGCGAGGAGCGCAGGGTGCGGTTCCTGGTGGTCGAGCACGGCGGAATCCTCGGCATCGGCGCCACCGCGACCTTCATCCCCGTGGACGCGGTCGCGGATATCGCCGATGACACCGTGCGGATCGACCTGACCCGCGCCAAGGTCGAGCAGGCGCCGGCGTACGACCCGGAACTCGTCGACGACACCGGGTACTACGAGGATCTGTACTGGTACTACGGCTATGCGCCGTTCTTCGGTCCCAGCGTGGCCCCGCCGTACCCCGTGCCGCCGTCCCAGCGCTGAACCAGCGCTTACCCGATCACGCCGATCGTCGAGCATCAGCGGCCGGAGCGTGAGTCGGCCGCATCGCCCGGCCCATTCGAGGAGTTTCCTTCATGACCTATCCCTGGTTCTTCCCCGACGACAGTCCACCGCGGTACCAGACGGTGTTCGGCTCGGACGACACCCGGTTGGCCTGGCAACTGCTCGACCGGATGCACCAGAATCCGCTGCTGCGCCGCGAAAGCATCTGCATCGAGGTGCAGAACCACGTGGTGATTCTGGAGGGGTCGGTGAGCAGAGCGGAGGCAGTAGTCGAAGCAAGCCGGCTCGCCTGGGACACCCGGGGGGTGTACGACGTCAACAACCGCCTACGCCGGTTGGACGGGTGAACGCCCGCCCTGCCGGCGCCGAACTTCACCGCAGCGGGCATCCGGCAGCAACCCGGGACGGTTCAGCGGCGACGTTATGATCATCGAGGTTCATCGGAAGCCGTCGAGGTCCGGTGGCGTGATGTCGACGCACATTCCTGGAGCGTGACGGTGCTGTTGTTGTCGTTCGCCGCGGTCCTGCTGGTGGCGGTGCTGCTCTCCGCGCTGGCGCACCGCACCGTCCTCTCCACCGCCGCGCTGTTTCTCGTCGCGGGGTTCATCCTCGGCGAGGACACCACCGGGCTGCTGCATCTGCGCGCCGATTCCCCCATCGTGGCGCAACTCGCCGAGCTTGCCCTGTTCGCCGTGCTGTTCACCGATGGGATGCGGGTCGGCTGGGCGGACCTGCGCTCGGCGTGGCGGCTGCCAGGCCGAGCGCTGGGCTGGGGCCTTCCGCTGACCCTGCTGATCACCGCCGTGCTGGCCCACTATGTGGCTGGCCTGGACTGGCCGGAGGCGCTGCTGATCGGCGCGGTCCTGGCTCCCACCGACCCGGTGTTCGCGGCCGCGTTGGTCGGCAATGACAAGGTGCCGGCACGCCTGCGGCATCTGCTGAATGTGGAGTCGGGCGTGAACGACGGGCTGGCCCTGCCGTTCGTCGTGCTGCTCCTCGCTGTCACCGCCGGCGCGGACGACCTGCACATGGGTGAGCTCTTCAGTGAACTCGCAGTCGGTCTGCTCATCGGTGTGCTGGTGCCGCTGCTGGCGATCGGGTTGGAGCGCACCCGCTTCTTCGCGGCGTCAGCGGCGTACGAGCCGCTCAACGGTGTGGCGATCGGGCTGCTGGTGCTGGCGCTGGGTACGGTGACCCACGGCAATCTGTTCCTCGCCGCGTTCGCCGCTGGCATCACTGTGGCCACGTTCGGTCCGCGCGAGCGGGCTTCCTTCGAACATTTCGGGGAGAACATCGCCGAGTTGTTGAAACTCGCCGCGTTGTTGGTCTTCGGCGCGCTGATCTCGGTGCGGTTCCTGGGCGAGATCTCCTGGACCGGATGGGCCTTCGCGGTGCTGGCGATCTTCGTGGCCCGTCCGGTCGCGCTGTGGATATCGTTCCTGCGCTCCGGGCTCGGCCCCAGAGAGCAGGCTGCCGCGATGTGGTTCGGGCCGAAGGGCTTCGCCTCGGTCGTCTACGGACTGCTGGTCCTGGAGTCCGGCATCGCCGCCGGGGACGAGGTGTTTCACCTCGTCGCTCTGACAATCGTCATTTCCATCCTGTTGCACTCCTCGACCGACGTCGTGATCGCACGGGCGTTCGACGAGTCGCAGGAGGCGCCCGCCTGGTTCGGTGTTCTTCGCCGCACCCGTCGGGAGCGCCGAGCAGCCGACCCGGGGGAGTCAGCGGAGTGACGCCACGTCAGTTCCCGTTCGTCGCCTCGGTGAGAGCGCTTGCAGGGGCCGTCAGGGGCTGGCGCTGGACTGCTCCCAGCGTCGCCACCAGGACTCCTCGGTCGGTTCTTCGGCGGCGACTACCAGGGCGTTGATCAGATCTGTGGGTGTCTGCGGGCGTTCGACGTCGGCTGCCTTGAGGAGCCGCCGGATCTCGGCGGTCCGGTGCCGCATCACGTCGCCCACGAGCGTCTTGCCGGCCTCGGTGAGGGTCAACCAGGCGACCCGCCGGTCGTCATGCCGATGGCGCCGGGCCACCAGTGCCCGGTGTACCAGGCGGTTGCACGTCCGTGTCGCGGTCGACGGGTGCACTCCCAGCGAGGACGCCAGATCCACGGTGCGCAGCGGGGCGGAGGACGCCAGGATGACCAGTGTCCGGTACTGCGACAGGGTCACCTCGGCGTTCAGTGAGCCCAGCGCCCGAGCGGTGATCCCCACCAGGGTGCGACTCAGCGCGGACAAGCCGTCAACCAGCCGATCGTGCTCCGCGGTCGACGGAGGACCGCCCTCCACGTACAGTTCCACCCAGAAATGATTGCACGGATGCACGCATAATCGTCGGGTGGACCGGATGCAGGTGACAACTGAAACGGGGCCTGCCGACCGGGCCGCCAGGTGGGAGCGGCTCACCGCGCTGCCTCTGACTGTCCTGTCGGTCATGTTCCTGGTCGTCTACGCGGCACCGATCCTGTGGCCCGGCCTTGCAGACTCCTGGCAACGGGTGTGCGAGGCGACCGCCGTCTTCATCTGGCTGACGTTCTGGATCGACTTCGCGGCACGGCTGATCCTGGCTGGCCGTCGGCGCCGGTTCCTACGGAATCACCTGTTCGACCTCGCCGTCCTGGTCCTGCCCGTGCTTCGTCCGCTGCGTGCCCTGCGGTTGATCACCGTGGTGCTGAGCCTCAGCCGGAAGGCCGAATCCTGGGCTCGTGGCCGGCTCGCCGTCTACGTGGGCGCCACCACCATGTTGCTCGTGTTCGTCTCCGCGCTGGCGGTGCTGGACGCCGAACGGTCCGCGTCCGGCAGCAACATCGCCTCGTTCGACGACGCGCTGTGGTGGGCGACCGTGACGATCACCACCGTCGGCTACGGCGATCACTATCCGGTCACCGGTACGGGCCGATTCGTCGCGTTGGGGCTCATGATCGGCGGTATCGGCCTGATCGGCTTCGTCACCGGCTCGCTGGCCACCTGGATCGTCGAACGGGTCTCCGCACAGGAAACGGCCGCCACGGCCACCGTTGAGGACATCGCGGCACTGCGCGCGGAGATCGCGGCCCTGCGTCGGCAGCTCGATCCGTCGACCTCGACAACAGGCGACGACCCCCACCGGTGGAGCCATGCGACCCCTTCCGTCGACTGACCGCAGCGTGGACAAGCCGCCGGCCGCCGGGTCCACCATCGCGAACGGTTCGCTGTTGGGGAGGTGGACCCGCTGGCTCGGGTTACGGCTGGCCTTCGGGTTCATCGCGGTGGTCCTGCTCGTTGATGCAGCGGCGGGCACCCACGCCGTACTCATCGGCTTTCTGGCGCTCGCTCCGCTGTTCGCCGCTGCCGTCGAAACCCCGCGCCGTACAGCTGTGGTGTCGGCCACCGCCACCACGGCGGCGGTGGTGGCCGGGCTGCCCAGCGGGATGCTGGGCAGCCTCGATCACCTGTTGCGGGTGGCGGTCGTCATCGCGGTCAGCCTGATGGCGGTGTATGTCGCCCAGGCCCGCACCGGACGGGAGGAGCGGCTGCGTCGGATGGCCGAGATCGTGCGGATCACCCAGGCCGCGATTCTGCGGGAGCCGCCCGGGCACGCGCCCGGGGTCGAGCTGGCCGCCCGGTACGTCTCGGCTTACGAGCAGGCCGGCGTGGGTGGCGACCTGTACGAGGTGGTGGTCGTCGATCCGCGAGGACTGCGGATCATTGTCGGTGACGTCTGCGGCAAGGGGCTCGACGCGGTGCGGCTGGCCTCGGCGGTGGCAGGGGCGTTCCGACAGTCGGCGATCATCCGCTCGGACCTGACGCAGGTGGCTCGCGATCTGGACGACCTCGTCGGTCGTGAGCCGACTCCCGCTACCGGCGCGACGTTCGTCACCGCCGTTCTGGTCGAGTTACGTGGCGACGAGATCCGTTCAGTCAACTGCGGCCATCCCGCGCCGATCCTCCGGCATCGCTCCGGGAACCTTGAGGAACTCGAGGTGTCGTCACCGGATCGGCCTCTAGGGTTGGGTGGCCCACGGTCGGCGGAGGTCACCCACCGTTGGGAGGTCGGTGACCGGCTGCTGTTGCACACCGACGGCCTGATCGAGGCGCGGGACGACAACGGGCGCTTCTTCCCGATGTCCGCGTTGCGGGAGTGCCTCTCCAGATCCTCGGTGGACGACTCCCTCGCGGCCGTCTGGGGGAGCGTGCACCGGCACGTGGGCGGCGAACCACACGACGACATCGCGCTTCTGCTGGCCGAGCGCCGGCCGTCGGCGGCCGGCTAGCCACACCTGAGCCGGGGCACTACGCGATCGTGGCGAGGGTTCTTGGCGCCGGGTACGCTGACCGGCGACAGTTCATTGCATCCATGCATGCTTCAGGGGTTTGCCGAGCGTCGATCAGAAGGGAGTGGGCGTGGACTTGTCCATCGACACGACCCGAGTCGGTCCCGTGGTTCGGATCCGGCTGCACGGAGAGATCGACGTGGCGACAACGGGCCTCGTGCACGACGCGGTAATCGCGGCCTTGACGTCCGATTCGGTGCGACAGGTCCTCCTTGACTTCGCCGGCCTGACCTTCATCGACTCCTCCGGCATGGGAACCCTGGTGGCCTGCCAGCGGGCCGTCGCGGTGCGGGGCGGCGCCTTGCGGTTGGAGAACCTCGCGCCCTTCGTTCGACGGCAACTCTTCGCCGCGGGCCTCCTCGGGCTGTTGGGCGGAGAGGACGACGCGCACGCCGTTTCGCCGAACTGACCCCTCGCTGACCCCACAGATCGGATCTCGCTCGTGACTCCGCCCCCGGATGCCGCGTTGCCCCGTCGCGGTGCCGCAGCCGAACGCCTGCGGCGCGTGGTCGCTCGGGGGTTGATGCTCGTGCGCTCGCGGTGGGGCAGGCGGGTCCTGACCGCGGTGGCGCTGGTCGCCGTCACCGCGACGGGCATCACGGTCGGCACCTTGCTGGCTGCCAGGGGGTCCAGTGACGTCGGACCGTTCCGGGTCGCCTTTCAGCTCACCCCGTCCACGGACGGCGGCACGGAGATCGCCATCCCACCGCTCGGATCGCTCTTCCTCGACAGTCACGACGGTCCCCTGCGACTGACCGCCCGTCTTGACTCACTCGACCAACACCGCACCGAGGCCCTGCTCGACGACCCCACCGGCCTCGCCCAGGCCGGCGACGCGGCGCCCCGCGACCTCCGCGACGCTGTGGTCCGCCTCGGACTTCGGACGCTCGGGGTGTCGGTCCTCGCGTCCATGCTGCTCGCCGGGCTGACATTCCGGTCGGTGGGCCGCGTCGCCTGGTCCGGTGGTCTCGCCCTGCTCGTCACCGGCGGCACCCTGGGCGCCGCCGCCCTGACGGTACGACCACAGGCGTTGGCCGAGCCCCGCTACGAGGGCCTGCTGGTCAACGCCCCAGCCTTGATCGGGGACGCCCAACGGATCGCGGACGACTACACCCGCTACGCCGAGCAGTTGCAACGTCTGGTCGGGAACGTCGGCAAGCTCTACACCACCGTGTCGACCCTGCCCATCTACGAAGCGGCGCCGGGCACCACCCGGATCCTGCACGTCTCGGATCTGCACCTCAACCCCGCCGCCTGGCCGGTCATCCGAACTGTGGTCGAGCAGTACGACATCGACCTGGTGATCGACACCGGAGACATCACCGACTGGGGCAGCGAGCCCGAGACCTCGTACGTCTCCATGATCGGCCAACTCGCGGTGCCCTACGTCTACATCCGCGGCAACCACGACTCGCCTCGCACCGCGGCGGCGGTTGCCAGCCAGGCGAACGCGGTGGTGCTGAACGACTCCGCCACGACGATCGCGGGAGTGACGATCGCCGGTATCGGGGACCCCCGGTTCACGCCCGACAAGCAAGAAGTAGAGACAAGACCTTGGGAGGAACCCACGGCGACGGTCGAGGGTACGGGTGGACAGCTCGCCAGGACTATCCGCTCCCTCGACGTGCCGGTGGACATCGCGCTGGTGCACGACCCGGCATCCGCACCAGGGCTCAATGGGACCGTGCCACTCGTCCTGGCCGGCCACACACACCAGCGAGCGGTGACGACGCTTCCGCCCACGGGCGCGGTCGGCACCCGGCTGGCGGTGCAGGGTTCCACGGGCGGGGCAGGACTGCGAGGGCTCGAAGGCGACGAACCCACGCCGCTGGCCATGTCGGTGCTCTACCTCGGCGCGAACCGCCGACTCCAGGCCTACGACGACATCCGCGTCGGCGGCACCGGAACGGCGCAGGTCAGCCTCAACCGCAAGGTGGTCGACGCAGCGCTGGTGGATGCCGCGGCGCCGTCCGCCACCCCGGCCGCCCGCTAGGGGTGACCGCGCGGGCCGCCCCTTGGGCCCATGGCCTGCACGCCCGTTGCCGACAGCCCAGGCTGATAGGTTGATCTCAGGTGTGCCGGGAAGCCTGGTCGGCGTTGCGATGATGGCTGACCAGAACAGGAGAAGGCTGAATGAGCACCCTGGCCTGGATCGCCGTGGCCGTCTTCGTCGCCGCCTACGTCCTGATCGCCACCGAGAAGATCAATCGGGTGACGGTGGCCCTGGGTGGTGCATCGATCATGCTGGCGATCGGGGCGACCGACGCCGAGCATGCGTTCTTCTCCGAAGAGGCGGGGATCGACTGGAACGTCATCTTCCTGTTGCTGGGGATGATGCTGATCGTCGGCGTGCTGAAACGCACCGGCCTGTTCGAGTACCTGGCGATCTGGAGCGCCAAGAAGGCTCGGGGTCGCCCGTTCCCGATCATGGTGATCCTGGTGGTGGTGACCGCCGTGGTGTCGGCGGCGCTGGACAACGTCACCACAGTGCTGCTGGTAGCGCCGGTGACGCTGCTGGTCTGCGAGCGGCTCGACGTGCCGCCGATCCCATTTTTGATCGCAGAGGTTATGGCGTCCAACATCGGTGGCGCGGCAACCCTGGTAGGCGACCCACCGAACATCATCATCGCCAGCCGGTCGGGGTTGAGTTTCACCGATTTCCTGAACGTCATGGCTCCGCTGGTGCTGATCGTGCTCGTCGTGTTCGTCGGCCTGTGTCGGATCATGTTCCGCACGGCGTTCCGCTACGACGCCGAGCGCGCCGCGCGGGTGATGGCGCTGCGGGAGGCGGACGCGATCCGCGACCGTCGCCTCGTCGTGACCAGCCTGGTGGTCCTCGGCGCGGTGCTGCTCGCGTTCGGCCTGCACACCTTCCTGCGTCTGGAGCCGTCGGTGGTGGCCATACTCGGCGGCCTGCTGCTGCTGGCGTTGTCCCGACTGGACGCGGAGGACGTGGCCAAGGACGTCGAATGGCCGACGCTGGTGTTCTTCGCTGGCCTGTTCATCATGGTCGGCGCCCTGGTCGCCACCGGGGTGATCGACAGCATCGCCCGGTCGGCGATCGGGGCCGTCGAGGGCAAGCTGTGGCCGGCCACCATGTTGCTGTTGTGGGCGTCGGCAGGGTTGTCGGCGATCGTGGACAACATCCCGTACGTGGCGACGATGAGCCCGATTGTGAGCGAATTGGTGAACGCCGAAGGCGGGCTCGGTAAGGCTCAGGTGCTGTGGTGGGCGCTCGCTATCGGGGCTGACTTCGGCGGCAACGCCACTGCCGTCGGCGCCTCGGCGAACGTGGTGGTGCTCGGTATCGCCGAGCGCGCCGGGCACAAGATCACGTTCTGGGGGTTCACCAAGTACGGGCTGATCGTCACCGTGATCTCGGTGGCGGTCGCGGTGCCGTACCTGTGGCTGCGATTCTTCTGACGCTCAGGTGCCGAGCATCCGGTCGAGCAACCCGTCCAGGGTGATCGCGCCGGTCATCACCTGGTCGCGGTCAACGACAGCGACCAGCGGCACATTCGATCGGGCCATCACCGAGGCGACCTCGAGCAGGGTGGCGTCGGCGCTGACCGCAGGCAGGCCCGGACGGTTGCGGGGCAGCAGGTCCGCGACGGTGCGGTCGCCGATACCCTCCAGGATCACGTCGGCGGCGGCCTCGTCGATCACCCGGGCCAGCGCCGGATCGTCCTGGCAGTAGGACGGCAGCGCCATCCGCAGCACCTGCGTGCCAGCCAGCACCGTCGACGGACGGCCCATGGTGTCCACCACGATCAGGCCGGGCAGGTCCTGCGCCGCCAGAATCCGCGCGGCCTCCCTGGCCGGCATGTCCTCGGTAACGGTGTCCATCGAGATCGCCACATCGCTCGCGCGCATGCACCGACGATACGCCCGGGACAGCGCGTTGACCGTGCTGATGCCGCCTGGCAGCTCCCGCTCGCAGTGGACCTATTTCTGGTAGACATCGGGAACGTCGTCATGGTCCCGGTCGACCCGCTCGGCCTCGTAGATCTGCCGGTACACGCGATTACGCGCCCGCAAGATGATCATGGCGAGCGCGGCGGCGATCAGGGAGCCTGCCAGCACGGCGATCTTGACCCGGTCGTCGGCGTCGCTGTCGATACCGAAGGCGAGTTCGCCGATCAGCAACGAGACGGTGAAACCGATGCCGGCCAGCACGGCCAGCCCGGTCACGTCGATCCAGGCCAGCCCTGAGTCCAGCCGGGCCCGGGTGAATCGGGCGACGAGCCAGGTTGCCAGGAGGATGCCGATCGGCTTGCCGACGACCAGGCCGAGCATGATGCCCACAGCGATTGGGTCGGTGAGCGCCTGCGCCAGGCCGTCGAGCCCGCCGATGGCCACTCCGGCGGACATCAGCGCGAACACCGGCACCGCGACGCCGGCGGAGATTGGCCGGAATCGGTGCTCGAAGTGCTCGGCCAGGCCCAGCCCTGGGCCGGTGCCCCTGGAGCGCAGCACCGGGACGGCGAAGGCGAGCAGCACCCCGGCGACGGTGGCGTGCACGCCGGAGGCGTGCACGAGCGCCCAGGTTGCGAACGCCAGCGGCAGGAGCAGCCACCATGAGCGCACCCGACGTTGCACCAGCAGCGCGAACAGGCCCAGCGGCACCGCCGCGGCCAGCAGCGGCAGCAGCGACAGGTGGGCGGTGTAGAAGACCGCGATGATGACGATCGCCAGCAGGTCGTCCACCACTGCCAGGGTCAGCAGGAAGGTGCGCAGCGCGGTCGGCAGATGCCGGCCGATCACCGCCAGTACGGCGAGGGCGAACGCGATGTCGGTGGCGGTCGGTACTGCCCAGCCCTTCAGTGCGCCACCTGAGTTCACCACCACGTACAGCAGAGCCGGCACGAGTACGCCGCCGATCGCGGCGGCGACCGGGACTGCGGCTCGGCGGGGATCACGCAGGTCGCCGGCGACGAACTCGCGTTTGAGTTCGAGGCCGGCAACGAAGAAGAAGATCGCCAATAGCCCGTCGGCCGCCCAGGTGGCAAGCGAGAGGTCAAGGTGCAGCGAGTGAGGCCCGATGGTAAGCGCCGTCATCGCCTCGTAGCGGTGCGCCCACGGGGAGTTCGCCCAGATCAGCGCCACAGCGGCACCGATCAGCAGCAGCGCGCCGCCGATCGTCTCCTTGCGCAGCACCTCGGCGATGCGACTCGCCTCGGCCCAGGAACCGCGGCCGAGGACACGAGGGGGTGACTGCGGGTTGGACATCACAAGCGAGCACCTTTCGGAAGACGGGTCGGAGCCATTGCCGACCAGACTTCCCGGCGCACCGGAACCCATCGTACCGGCAGCCACGGCCGGAACGTCCGCTGCCAGCTACGACCGGCGGTGCCCCTCTTCCCTGCGCCTCAGCATACGCAGGCACCGGTTCCCTGCACCCAGGACCACGGCCACCACGAAGGTTGGTGTGAAACCCCACGGAGACGGAGTCGGTGGCGCGCCGTCAGCGAGGACACCGACGAACACGCCGACGGCCACTACCGATCAGGGGTGCGAGGTTGGCGCGGGCGGCGTAGACGGCGGCGGTGTATCCGGCAGGTCCGGAACCAATGATGATCAGGCGCTCGGGGTCGAGCATGAAAGGACTCCTGGTCAGGGGTGAGCCGCCCGCCGGACAGGTGGTCCGGCGGGCGGCGTCGAGGGTGGCGTCAGGCGGTGGGGCGCAGCTCGGCGAGGAGCTTCTCCACCCGGGCGCGGATGTCGTCGCGGATCGGGCGGACGGCGTCGACGCCCTTGCCGGCCGGGTCGTCGAGCTTCCAGTCCTCGTAGCGCTTGCCAGGGAAGACCGGGCAGGCGTCGCCGCAGCCCATGGTGACGATCACATCCGAGGACTCCGCGGTGGCGTACTCCAGGAGCTTGGGGGTCTGGTCGGTGATGTCGATGCCGACCTCGCGCATCGCCTCGACGGCGGCGGGGTTGACCTGGTCGGCGGGTGCGCTGCCGGCGGAGCGGACCTCGACGGTGTCGCCCGCGAGGTGGCGCAGCCAACCGGCGGCCATCTGGGAGCGGCCGGCGTTGTGGACGCAGACGAACAGGACACTGGGCTTGTCGGACATCAGGAGCCTTTCTTGCTGCACGGGTTGCGGGGCCGGTTGACCGGCGCCTCGTCGGAGGTCGCGGGCAGGCGTGGGTCGGGGCGGCTGTTGCGGTCGAGCTCGCGGTAGCGGCCGGCGGCACGCGGTGGGTTGACCAGGCTGCGGTGCGGCCTTCGCGCTCCACCGTGCTCCGGTTTGACTGTCATGCGCGGTGGTCCAGCGCCGGATCGCTGTCGGCGGGGACGACCACCTGGTCGGCGGCCTGCCCGGCGTCGGGGTAGAGCGCGGCCAGGAGACCAACGCCGACGGCGAGTCCGACGAGCTGGGCGATGACGAACCCGGGAACCGAGGTGGGGGCGATGCCGGCGAAGGTGTCGGTGAACGCGCGGCCGATCGTCACGGCGGGGTTGGCGAACGAGGTCGACGAGGTGAACCAGTAGGCGGCGCCGATGTAAGCGCCGACGGCCGCGGGTGCGACCAGGGCGCGGCCAGAGCGGGCGAGGGCGAAGATCAGCAGGATCAGGCCGGCGGTGGCGACGACCTCACCGAGCCGCAGGTGCCCGGCGGCGCGGTCCTTGCCGGAGAAGTCGACGGCGGCGAGGTCGAACATCAGGTTCGCCAGCACCGACCCGGCGATCGCGCCCAGCACCTGCGCTGCGACGTATCCGCCGAGGTCGCGGGCGGTGAGGCCGGTGCCGGCGCGGCGGCCGAGGAACCAGTCGGCGGCGGACACGACGGGGTTGAAGTGCGCGCCGGAGACCGGCCCGAAGATCAGGATCAGCGCGGCGAGAGCGAAGGCGGTGGCGATCGAGTTCTGCAGCAGCTGCAGGCCGACGTCGGTCGGGGAGAGGGTGGCGGCCATGATGCCGGAGCCGACCACGGCGGTGACCAGCAGGGCGGTGCCGGTGAACTCGGACAGCAGGCGCCGCCACAGGGTGGGGGTCATCGGTCTGTTCTCTCCCATGGTGTTGCTGTCCTGAAGGCTCGGGCAGGGTGGTTATCGGGTGGTGTGCACGTGCAGATCGTCGAGGAGCCGGCGGACCCGGCGTTCGACCTCGTCGCGGATGGGCCGCACGCCGGTGGTGTCGAGGCCGGCGGGGTCGTCGAGGTCCCAGTTCTCGTAGCGGGTGCCGGGAAAGACCGGGCAGGCGTCACCGCAGCCCATGGTGACCACGACGTCGGCGGCGCGGACGACCTCGTCGGTCCAGGGCTTGGGGAACTCCTCGCCGATGTCGATGCCGCGTTCGGCCATGGCGGCGATGGCGGCGGGGTTGAGCTCGATGCCTGGTTCGCTGCCGCCGGACCAGGCGACGGCCCGGTCGCCGGCGAGGTGGGTGAAGAAGCCGAGGGCCATCTGGGAGCGGCCGGCGTTGTGGGTGCACAGGAACAGCACCACGGGGCGGCCGTCGCGGTGGTGGCCCTCGACGCGGGCCAGGGCCTGCAGGCGCTGACGGGCGAAGCGTTCGGCGAGCAGTGGCAGGTAGTGCGGGATGGTGCTGGCGGTAGCGAACTGGTCGTAGCTGGAATGCAGAAACGTCTCGATGGTCTCGGCGCCGTAGACGCCGGTGAACGCCTCGGCGAGGCGGATCGCCGCGGTGCGCAGGGCGACCTGCTGGTCGATGGACACCTGGTCGTAAGGGTGAGGGCTGGTGTCAGTCATGACGGTCTCCGGGGGCGGTGGTGACGGCGTGGGCGACCCGGTCGACGCGGGCGGCGAGGTCGGCGAACGCGGCCTCGAACGCCTCGTCGGTGTCGACGCGGACCGGGTCGGGAACCGACCAGTGCAGGCGGGGGCGCACGGGCCCGGTGAGGTCTTCGTGGGCGTTGTCGCACACGGCGATGAGAAGGTCGTCGTCGCGGACGACGTCGGTGACGTGGGCGGTGGCGGTGGGGTCCAGGCGCAGCCCGTGCCGGCCGGCGACGGCCACCGCGCGGGGGTGCACCCGGGAGGCCGGATGCGTGCCGGCCGACGCTGCCGGGGCGTGGGTGCGCTCGTGCCAGAGCGCGGCGGCGAGCTGCGAGCGGGCGGAGTTGCGGGTGCAGACGAACACCACCCGGCCGACGCCGGTCAGCGGCGGCGGGGTCAGCGCGGCGAGGGCGTCCGGCCGCAGCCGCAAGTAGGTGCGGCGCTTGTCGCCCTCGGAGCGACCCTTGACCACCAGGCCGGCCTCGGTGAGGACCTTGACGTGGTGGGCGACGAGGTTGGTGGGCAGGTCCAGGGTATGGGCGATCTCGCCGGGGGACGCGTCGCCGAGGGTGAGCGCGTCCACGATCGCCAGCCGCGCCGGGTCGCCGAGCGCAGCGTGGATGCGCGCCCGCCCAGCCAAAGAATCACGCTCAATGTTCATTGACTCAACCATAGCTGAGCTAATTGGGGTTGGCAAAACGTCCCCGAGACGCGGCCGCCCGAGAGTCGGGTGCGCGGCATCGGCCGACCGGAGCGTTCCGAACTTCCCCGCCCGAACCCGCCCGCCAAAGGCGGGCGGGTTGCTACGAGCCGGCGGGCTCGACGGCGAGCAGGGACGCCAACTGGCGAAGGACGCCGGGCCGGGCGCGGTAGTAGACCCAGGTGCCGCGCCGTTCGGCGTCGACCAGGCCGGCCTCGCGAAGCGTCCGGAGGTGGTGGGAGATCGTCGGACCGGTCAGGTCGAACGCCGGCGTGAGGTCGCAGACGCACGCCTCCCCGCCCTCGGCGGAGGCGATCATCGACATCAGCTGCAGGCGCACCGGATCGCCGAGCGCCTTGAACGCCGCCGCGAGAGCAGCCGCCGCCTGCGCGGGCACCCGCCGCTGGGTCAACGGCGCGCAGCAGGAGGTCGCCGCGTTCAGGTCGATGGCCACGAGCGGCGCCGGCTGCTTAGACATGCCTCTAGGTTGACAGGCTTCTAATCAGCGTGCAACTCTCTGATTTGACAGGCGTCGAGACAGGCTGCGGTGAGGTGGAGGATCACGATGACTGCCGGGACTGACCGCCCGACGACCTCGGTAGGCAGGGCGGGTGTCGCGATTCGACCCATGGCCGCGACGGACGCCGGCGACGTCCTGGCGATCTACCAGGCGGGTCTGGACGCAGGCAACGCCAGTTTCGAGACGACGGCGCCGGCCTGGGCGCACTTCGACGCCGCGCGGCTGCCCGCGCACCGCTTGGTGGCCGTGGCCGGCGGTGTCGTCGTCGGCTGGGTCGCGGCGTCGCCGACCTCCACCCGGGCGGTCTACGCCGGGGTCATCGAACACTCCGTCTACGTGCACCCCGCCGCTCAGGGTCGCGGTGCCGGCCGGCTGCTGCTCGACGCGCTCGTCGCCTCCACCGAGGCCGCCGGGATCTGGACCATCCAGTCCGGCGTCTTCCCGGAGAACACCGCCAGCCTGGCCCTGCACGAGCGAGCCGGCTTCCGGGTCGTCGGCGTCCGCGAACGCGTCGGCCGCCACCACGGCCGGTGGCGCGACGTGGTCCTGATCGAGCGCCGCAGCCCCGCCATCGTCTGACCCGTTCCTGGCCCCGGACACCCGGGGCCCCGTCCACCTATCTGATTCGACAGTTATCAACACAGAGGAGATGCCTGATGAGCGCCCTGGACACCCTTCCGGTCGTGGTGATCGGCGCCGGCCCCGTCGGTCTGGCCGCCGCCGCCCACCTACACGAGCGCGGCCTGCCCTTCCTCGTTCTCGAAGCCGGCGACACCGCCGGCGCGGCGGTGCGCCAGTGGGGCCACGTGCACATCTTCTCCCCGTGGCGGTACGACATCGACCCCGCCGCCCGGCGCCTCCTCGACGACGCCGGCTGGATCGCCCCCGACCTCGAGGCCCTGCCCACCGGCGCCGAACTGGCCACCGACTACCTCCAGCCATTGGCCGAGCTACCGGCGCTCAAGCCCCACCTGCGCTACGGCACCCGGGTCCAGGCCATCAGCCGGCTCGGCCTGGACCGGCTACGCACCACCGGCCGCGACACCACCCCGTTCCTCATCCGCCTCACCGACGGCCAGGAAGTGCTCGCCCGCGCGGTCATCGACGCCTCCGGCACCTGGCACACCCCCAACGTCCTCGGCGCCTCCGGCCTGCCCGCCCGCGGCGAGACCGACGCGACGGCGTACCTGGAGCACGCCCTTCCCGACGTGCTCGGCGCCGACCGCGACCGGTTCGCCGGCCGCCACACCCTCGTCGTCGGCGCCGGCCACTCCGCCGCCAACACCCTGCTCTCCCTGGCAGACCTCGCCGCCGAGCACCCGGGCACCGAGGTGACCTGGGCGATCCGTACCACCTCACCGGCGCGCACCTACGGGGGCGGCGACGCCGACGCCCTTCCCGCCCGCGGGGCGCTGGGCTCCCGGCTGCGCGCCCACGTCGACGCCAGCCGGATCCGGTTGCTCACCGGCTTCTCCGTCCACGCCCTCACCCCCACCGACGACCGCGTGACCGTCGTGGTGCGGCACGGTGACGGCAGCGAGGAATCGGTCACCGTGGACCGCATCGTCGCCGCCACCGGCTTCCGCCCCGACCACACCATCGCCACCGAACTGCGCCTGGACCTCGACCCGGTCATGGGCGCCACCCGCGCCCTCGCCCCGCTCATCGACCCCAACGAGCACTCCTGCGGCACCGTGCCCCCGCACGGCGTCGACGAACTCGCCCACCCCGAGGTCGGCTACTACGCCGTCGGCATGAAGTCCTACGGCCGGGCGCCGACGTTCCTCATGGCCACCGGCTACGAGCAGGTCCGCTCCGTCGTCGCCGCCCTCGCCGGCGACTGGACCGCCGCCCGCGACGTCCAGCTCGACCTACCCGAGACCGGGGTGTGCAACAGCAACCCCGACGACTCCGCCACCGGCGACAGCTGCTGCGGACCCGCACCGGCCACCGAACCGACGGGACGCGGACTGGCCACCGGCATCACCGGCGGGCTGCTCACCGCGCCGCTGAACCTCGTCACCCTCGACGCCGCACCCGCCGACACGCAGGCCGGCGGCTGTTGCGGCAGCTGATGCCCACCACCACGACGGTGCCCGCCGACCCCACGGTCGGCGGGCACCACGGTTGGCGGATCCTCGCCGCCCTCGCCGTCACCTCCACCATCGGCTACGGCACCCTCTACTACGCCTACCCGGTCCTGCTGACGCCGATGGCCACCAGCATCGGCGCGTCCACCACCGCCGTCACCGGCGCGCTCACCGCCTCCGTCCTCACCGGCGCCCTCATGGCCATCCCCGTCGGCCGGTGGCTCGACCACCACGGCGGTCGCGCGCTCATGACCGCCGGCTCGATCACCGCCACCGCGCTGCTGATCGCCTGGTCCCAGGTGCAGACCATCGGCCAGCTCTACGCCGTCATGATCGGCATCGGCGCCTGCGGCGCGATGGTGCTCTATGAACCCGCCTTCGCCGTCATCGTCTCCTGGTTCACCCCCGACCGGCGCGCCACCGCCCTTCTTGCGGTCACGATCGTGGCCGGGTTCGCCAGCACCATCTTCATGCCGCTGACCGGCCTGCTGACCGAGCACTTCGGCTGGCGCGGCGCGCTGCTCGCCCTCGCCGCCGTCCACGGCGTGGTGACCATCCCGCTGCACGCGACGGCCGTCCGCCAGCCCCGACCGGCAGGTACAGCACCAGCCGACCCGGTCCGACGCGCGCACCCCGGACGACGGTCGGTCGCTCACGCCGCGATGCGCGACATCCGCTTCTGGATCCTCACCGCGACCTTCACCGCCCACGGCCTCGCCACCAGCACCATGACCGTGCACCTCATCGGCTACCTGATCAGCCGCGGGCACCCCGCCACCTTCGCCGCCACCGCCACCGGCCTGCTCGGCGTCCTGTCCGTCACCGGCAGGCTCGTCCTCACCGCCGCCCGCCGACGCCTCCCCGTCACCACCATCGTGGGCGCCGTCTACGCCACCCAGGCCGCCGCCGTGTTCGCCATGCCCCTGCTCGCCGCCACCCGCACCGGCGCGATCATCAGCGTGATCGGCTTCGGACTCGGCTTCGGCATCACCAGCCTCGCCACCCCCGCCCTGCTCACCGACCGGTACGGCACCACCGCCTACGCCACCATCGCCGGACGCCTCGCCGCCCCCGTCACCATCGCCAAAGCCACCGGCCCCCTCGCCGCCGCCGCGCTTCTACACGCCAGCGCCGGCTACGCACCCCTGCTCGTCGGCCTCGCCACCTGCTGCGCGCTCGCCGCCATCGGCGTCACCACCCGAACGAAGCTCTCCGCACCGAAGCCCTCCAACAGACACTCATCACGTACTGTGCGAATGTGATCGTTCGGTCATGACACGACCTATCCGACCGAAGGAACATCGTCATCTGCTCGGCCGGTGACGGCCTCCACCAGGTGGGTAGCCGAGGTGACCTACCCTTGCCGGTGAATGCCCGGCAGGTGTGCCGCATCGAGCCCGGTCAACCCGTGCTGCTCGCCGCCATCGTCACGCACGACCTGCTCGTCGTGCATCCCGTCAGCACCGTCGTACGCCTGCTCGCCGACCTCGAGGCCGCTCCGACGGCGGATCTCCCCGCCCCGACATCCAATATGTGCGTTAGGTCACGGTCAATACCTGAAGGTCATTCGTTGGCGGCCCGGGCCTCGGGCTTGATCCAGTCGAAGGTGCGCTCCACCGCGCGCTGCCAGTTCTCCCGTTCCTCGGCGCGCACGGCGTTGTCCATCTTGGGCACCCAACGGGCGGCGGGGTGCCAGTTGCTACGCAGTCCCTCCAGGTCGGGCCAGTAGCCGACCGCCAGCCCGGCGGCGTACGCCGCGCCGAGGGAGACCGTCTCGGCGACCATCGGGCGCACCACCGGCACCGCGACCACGTCGGCGACGAACTGCATCAGCAGGTTGTTGGCGGTCATCCCGCCGTCCACCCGCAGCGCCGTCAACTCCAGGCCGGAGTCGGCGTTCATCGCGTCGACCACCTCGCGGGTCTGCCAGCCGGTGGCCTCCAGCACCGCGCGGGCCAGGTGCCCCTTGGTGATGTACGAGGTGAGCCCGACGATCACGCCGCGCGCCTCGCTGCGCCAGTGCGGCGCGAACAGTCCGGAGAAGGCCGGCACGATGTAGCAGCCGCCGTTGTCGTCCACCGTGCGGGCGAGGGTCTCGATCTCCGGCGCCGAACTGATCAGCTCCAGCCGGTCGCGGAACCACTGCACCAGGGACCCGGTGATCGCGATGGAGCCTTCGAGGGCGTAGACGGCCGGCTGGCCGCCGATCTGGTAGCCGACGGTGGTGAGCAGCCCGTGGCTGGAGTGCACCGGCTCCGTGCCGGTGTTGAGCAGCAGAAAGCTGCCCGTGCCGTAGGTGCACTTGGCGTCGCCCGGCGCGAAGCAGGTCTGGCCGAACAGGGCGGCCTGCTGGTCGCCGAGCGCCGCTGCGATCCGCACGCCGGGCAGGACGGCGGTCGCGGTGCCGTACACCTCCGACGAGGAGCGGATCTCGGGCAGCATGGCGGCCGGGATGCCGAAGAAGGCCAGCGAGTCCGGGTGCCAGCCGAGCGCGCGCAGGTCCATCAGCATGGTCCGGCTGGCGTTGGTGACGTCGGTCAGGTGCAGACCGCCGTCCGGGCCGCCGGTGAGGTTCCAGATCAGCCAGCTCTCCATCGTCCCGAAGAGCACCTCGCCGCGCTCGGCCCGCTCGTACAGCCCGGGCGTGTGGTCGAGCAGCCAGCGCAGCTTGGGGCCGGAGAAGTACGTGGCCAGCGGCAGCCCACAGCGTTGCCGGAGGTCCTCGGCGCCGGGCGCCCGGGCCAGCGCCTCCACCAGTGTGTCGGTGCGGGTGTCCTGCCAGATGATCGCCGGCGCCACCGGGACGCCGGTTCGCCGGTCCCACACCACGGTGCTCTCCCGCTGGTTGGCGATGCCGATCGCGGCGACCTGGCCCGCGACGATGCCGGCCTGGGCGAGGGCCCGGGGCACCACCTTGCCGACGTTGCGCCAGATCTCCAGCGCGTCGTGTTCCACCCAGCCGGGCCGGGGGAAGTGCTGCTGGTGCTCCCGCTGCGCCACGGAGACGAGGTTGCCCCGTCGGTCGAACACGATGCAGCGGGTCGAGGTGGTGCCCTGGTCGATGGAGACGACGTAGCTGTCAGTCACTTCCTCGTCCTCTCTGGCGCAAATGGCGGGGCAGGGTGGACGGATCACCAGCGCGCCGCGCCGAGATCCCGGGATACCGCGCGTGCGGCGTCGCGGACGTACGCGACGAGCGCCGGGCGGGGGTGGCGCTGCGCGTCGCAGACGCGGTCGACCGGGCCGGAGAGCCCGATCGCGCCCACGACGAGGCCGCCGTAGCCGCGGATGGGCGCGGCGATACCGGCCTTGCCGAGGGTCATCTCCTCGATCTCGGCGCCCCAGCCGTTGTCCCGGATCTCGGTCAGCGCCCGGCTGAGGGTCCGGGCGGTGACCAGGGTGCGCCGGGTGTACGGCTCGGGTTCGCCCTGCATCACCGCGTTGGCGGCGCCGACGTCGTAGGCGAGCAGGACCTTGCCGAGCGCGGTGGCGTGCGGGGGCAGCAGGGACCCGACGTCGAGGGTCTGCAGGGTGTCGTCGGGCCGGAAGACGTGGTGGACCACCAGCACCTTGCCGTCCAACAGGGTGCCGATGCGGACGGCCTCGCCGCTGCGCGCGGCCAGCGGGTCGGCCCAGTTGATGGAGCGTGAGCGCAGTTCGTTGACGTCGAGGTAGCTGGTGCCCAGGTGCAGCAGGGCCGCCCCGAGCTGGTACTTGCCGGAGGTCTTGTCCTGCTCCACGAAGCCGACGTCCTGCAGCGTCCGGACGATGCCGTGCGCGGTGCCTTTGGCCAGGTCGAGGGAGCGGGCGATCTCCCCGATGCCGAGGCGGCCGGAGCTGCTGGCCAGCAGGCGGAGGATCGCCGCGGCCCGCGTGATGGACTGCACCTGGCCCGGCATGGGGCGGAATGCTAATCGCGTTTCGGCGGCCGCAACAGTGTTCGGCATTGTCGACCGGGGTTCGTTGACCCGGCCCCGAGGGTTCCCTACGGTTCACCGCACGGTGACGTTACTGCACCGCGGCGTCACCGACCGGCCCTCCACTTCCCCCGACGGGAGGGCTGCCACCCCCACCGTTTCTGGAGGCAAGATGGCGCAACGGTTGAAAGCGCCCGGGCTCGTTGGCGAGTTGGCCGCCGAGTTCGCCGGCACCGCGATCCTCATCCTGTTCGGCGTGGGCGTGGTCGCCCAGGTGGCCGCGGCGGGAACCGGAGAGTTCGACAGCATCGCCTGGGCCTGGGGCCTCGGCGTCACGCTCGGCGTGTACGTGGCGGGCCGCATCAGCGGCGCGCACCTCAACCCCGCGGTCACCGTCGCCCTGGCGGTCTTCAAGGGCTTCTCCTGGCGCAAGGTGCTGCCGTACTCGCTGGCCCAGACCGCCGGCGCGTTCGTCGCGGCCCTGATCATCCGCTGGAACTACAGCGAGGTGCTGTCCCGGTTCGACCCGGGCCTCACCAGCAAGAGCCAGGGCGTCTTCTCCACCATGCCCGGTGCCGGCGTGAGCGAGTGGGGTGGCCTGCGCGATCAGATCATCGGAACGGCCATCCTGCTGTTCCTCGTCCTGGCGGTCACCGACGCCCGCAACTCGCTGCCCGCCGGCAACCTCGCCCCGCTGATCATCGGCCTGATCGTGGTGGCTATCGGCATGGCCTTCGCCGCCAACGCCGGCTACGCCATCAACCCCGCCCGCGACTTCGGCCCCCGCCTCGCCTCGTTCCTGACCGGTTACGAAACGGCCTTCCAGGACACCAGCGGATATCCGTACTTCTGGGTGCCCATCGTCGGGCCGCTCGTCGGTGGCGTCGTCGGCGCCGGCCTCTACGAGCTGATCATCGGCCGTTTCCTGCCCAGCGAGGACGAGCTGGAGCCGGGCGCCCTGGCCACCGAGACCGACGCGGCCCGGGCCGAGCCCGCCCGCGTCTGACATCCGCCGACCCGCATTCTCGCGACCATCACAGAAGGAGACACCCGCATGGCTGGCTTCGTCGGCGCGGTAGACCAGGGCACCACCAGCACCCGCTTCATGATCTTCGACCACGGCGGCAACGAGGTCGGTCGCCACCAACTCGAACACCAGCAGATCCTGCCGCAGGCCGGCTGGGTGGAGCACAACCCGGTCGAGATCTGGGAGCGGACCCAGACGGTCATCCAGACCGCGATGAACGCCCGTGGCCTGACCGCCTCCGATCTGGCCGCGCTCGGCATCACCAATCAGCGCGAGACCACCGTGGTGTGGAACCGCCGGACCGGCCGGCCCTACTACAACGCCATCGTCTGGCAGGACACCCGTACCGACCGCATCGCCTCGGCCCTGGAACGCGAAGGCAAGGGCGACGTCATCCGACGCAAGGCCGGCCTGCCTCCGGCGACGTACTTCTCCGGCGGGAAGATCCAGTGGATCCTCGAGAACGTCGACGGGGTCCGGGAGGCCGCCGAGCGCGGCGAGGCCGTCTTCGGCAACACCGACACCTGGCTGCTGTGGAACCTCACCGGCGGCGTCGAGGGCGGGGTGCACGTCACCGACCCGACCAACGCCAGTCGCACCATGCTGATGAACCTGGAGACGCTGGACTGGGACGACGAGCTGCTGTCCTTCTTCGACATCCCCCGCGCCATGCTGCCGGAGATCCGGCCGTCGTCCGACCCCCGCTCGTACGGCAGCACCCGGCAGCACGGCCCGTTCGCCGGCCGGGTCCTGATCACCGGCGACCTGGGCGACCAGCAGGCCGCCACGGTCGGGCAGGTCTGCTTCGCCCCGGGTGAGGCGAAGAACACCTACGGTACGGGCAACTTCATGCTCCTCAACACCGGCACGGAGATCGTGCGGTCGAAGGCCGGGCTGCTCACCACGGTGTGCTATAAGTTCGGCGACGACGCCCCGGTGTACGCGCTCGAAGGCTCGATCGCGGTCACCGGCTCGGCCGTGCAGTGGCTGCGCGACCAGCTCAAGATCATCAGTACCGCCGCGCAGAGCGAGATCCTGGCCCGCCAGGTGGAGGACAACGGCGGGGTGTACTTCGTGCCCGCGTTCTCCGGCCTGTTCGCACCGTACTGGCGCTCCGACGCCCGTGGCGCGATCGTCGGCCTCTCCCGGTTCAACACCGACGCCCACATCGCCCGGGCCACTCTCGAGTCCATCTGCTACCAGAGCCGGGACGTGGCCGACGCCATGGAGCAGGACTCCGGGGTGCACCTGGAGTGCCTCAAGGTCGACGGCGGCGTCACCGTCAACGACCTGTGCATGCAGATGCAGGCGGACATCCTCGGCGTACCGGTCAGCCGGCCGGTGGTCGCCGAGACCACCGCCCTCGGCGCGGCGTACGCCGCCGGCCTCGCCGTCGGCTTCTGGAAGAACACCGACGAGCTGCGCGAGAACTGGAACGAGAGCCGGCGCTGGCAGCCGGGCTGGTCGCCGGAGCAGCGCGAGAACGGCTACGGCCGGTGGAAGAAGGCGGTCCAGCGCACCCTCGACTGGGTCGACGTCGACTGACGCCCCACCCCTCAAGGATCCGGGCGGCCGGCGCCCGTCGCCGGCCGCCCCCACCCTCCTCAGGAGAGAGAAGACGGATGCTTTCCGCGACACTGTCACCGGCCGCCCGCGAGCGGTCCCTGGCCGCCCTCGGCAGCGGCCAGGAACTGGACGTCCTGGTGATCGGCGGCGGCGTCACCGGCGCCGGCTGCGCTCTCGACGCCGTCACCCGGGGTCTGTCGGTCGGGCTCGTCGAGGCCGGCGACTGGGCCAGCGGTACGTCGAGCCGGTCCAGCAAGCTCATCCACGGTGGCCTGCGCTACCTGGAGATGCTCGACTTTGGGCTGGTCCGCGAGGCCCTGCGCGAGCGGGGCCTGCTCCTGCAGCGGCTCGCCCCGCACCTGGTCCGCCCGGTGCCGTTCCTCTACCCGCTGCGCCACCGGGGCTGGGAACGGTTGTACGCCGGCGCCGGCGTGCTGCTCTACGACACGATGAGCCTGTCCGGCCGCCACGCGCGCGGCCTGCCGGCCCACCGGCACCTGAGCCGCCGCGGGGCGCTGCGCGCCTGCCCGTCGCTACGGCCCGAGTCGCTGGTCGGCGCTCTGCAGTACTACGACGCCCAGGTCGACGATGCCCGGCTGGTGACCTTCCTCGTCCGCACCGCCGCCGCGCACGGGGCGCACCCGCTGTCGCGGGCCCGCGTCGTGGGTTTCCTGCGCGAGGGCGCCCGGGTCACCGGCGCGCGGGTGCACGACCTGGAGACCGACCGGGTGTTCGAGGTGCGCGCCCGGCAGGTCATCAACGCCACGGGGGTGTGGACCGACGACACCCAGGCCCTCGTCGGTGAGCGGGGCCAGTTCCAGGTGCGCGCCTCCAAGGGCATCCACCTCGTGGTGCCGCGCGACCGGATCCGGTCCAGCACCGGCCTGATCCTGCGCACCGAGTCCAGCGTGCTGTTCGTGATCCCGTGGGGCCGGCACTGGCTGGTCGGCACCACCGACACCGACTGGGACCTGGACAAGGCGCATCCGGCGGCGACCAGCCGGGACATCGACTACCTGCTGGAGCGTGTCAACGCGGTGCTGGCCACCCCGCTGACCCGCGACGACGTCGAGGGCGTGTACGCCGGCCTGCGCCCGCTGCTGTCCGGAGAGTCCGACGCGACCGCCAAGCTGTCGCGGGAGCACACCGTGGTCAGTCCGACGCCCGGACTGGTGGTGGTGGCCGGCGGCAAGTACACGACGTACCGGGTGATGGCGCGCGATGCGGTCGACGAGGCGGTGCGCGGCCTCGGCGGCGCGGTCGCCGCCTCGTGCACCGACCGGGTGCCCCTGCTGGGGGCGGAGGGCTACGTCGCCCGGTGGAACCAGCGCCGCCGGCTGGCGCAGCAGTCCGGCCTGCACACCGAGCGCGTGGAACACCTGCTGCGGCGCTACGGCGCCGCCGTCGACGAGGTGCTGGCGCTGCTGCGGGAGGACCCCACGCTCGGCGAGCCGCTCGACGGCGCGGAGGACTACCTGCGGGTGGAGGTCGTCTACGCGGCGTCCGCCGAGGGGGCGCTGCACCTGGAGGACGTGCTGACCCGGCGCACCCACATCTCGATCGAGAGCTTCGACCGGGGCCTGATGGCCGCCCGGCCGGCGGCGACGCTGATGGCGCCGGTCCTTGGCTGGGGCGACGAGCGGGTCGACCGGGAGGTGGCGCACTACGTCGCGCGGGTCCGGGCCGAGCGGGCCGCGCACGAGCAGCCCGACGACGCGGCGGCCGACGCCTTCCGGCTGGACGCGCCCGACGTGGTGCCGGGGGTTGCCGTGGCGGCCTGAGCGGGCTCCGGCGGTGTGCCCGGCATGCCGCCGGAGCCGGTGGCCGTCGGTGACAGCCGCCCGGCGGCGTGCCACCATACCGACCAGTCGGTATCCCACCGGAGGGGGCCCGCGACGCCGGGAACGACCGCGACGCGCACGGCGTACCGCATCGACCAGATGCCCGAGCACGTCTCCTCGGGCTACCTGGACGGCGACCCGAACGCCATCCCTGTGCCCGACCTCGACCGCACCGACCTGCTTGACGGGTGTGTTGGCCCGCCAGTTGTGCCAGATCGCCGCGGCCATCGCGAGGAGCCGTTGCGCGACGCGGGCGACCATTCCGGCTGGGGTGCGCCCACCGTGTCCTTCCAGGTTGAGCTGGCCTTCGAGGGTGTCGTGGACCGGCTCGATCCACTGCCGGACACCGGCGAGGTTGCCGAAGCGGCGCTGCTCGTCCTTGCGGTCCGGGCGGGCCAGCAGTACCCCGACCTGCTCGGCGGCGTACCGATCGATCTGCTTGCCGGACAGGCCCTTGTCGGCCAACACCACCGGTGAGGAGTACGCCCTGGCCAACAGGGTCGCCCGCCGTCCTGCGGGTGCCTATGGTCGGGGCACGGTGGGGACCGGAATCCCGAGCTCTCAGAACTGACACCGGACCGTCGTTACCACTTGTGGCACGGCGTCGACTGATTGCTGTGACGTGGGCATTGAAGACTCGATAGCGACCAAGCAGCGTCGCCTCGTCGAAACCTTCGGGAAGATGCCGTACTTTGCGAGGGTTGTGATGGTGCCGGCGGCACCGAAGCTGTCGGGTACGGCAGCCAGAGCGGCGTCAATCCCTGACAGCGGCATCCCGACCCCTCCAGCAGATCCGAGACGAACTGGCGCACCCTGGCCCGGCCCGTCGGATGCCCTACCCGGCCCGGCGCGATGGCGTCGACCAAGATCAGTATGGGGATCCGCACCTCCGCGGCCCGTAGACGGTGCGCCATGTCGAACGCGACGGTCCTGGCTGGTGTCGGTGGACTCGACGATCGTGCGCGCTCACCAGCGCGCCGCGTGCGCTGAAGGGGGCGCCGAGAAACGCAAGAACCACAAGATCACGCCCTCGGTCGAAGTCGAGGTGGACTGACCACCTTGTAGTGGTTGGTCATTGGCGATGTGCTGGTGGTGCGTCGTGGTGAGCTGACTGATGAGGCGTGGGCGGTGATCGCGCCGCTACGACGTGACCGGCACCCTGCTTGATCGCCACCTGGCCGAACGGCAACAGTGCTGGCCGAACACCCTCAACAAGCACCTGGTCGTCACCGAACAGACCGGTCACGACCCGTCCGCTGTGGCTTTGACCAAAACGGGTGGCCGGCCGGATCGGTGAGGACCAGCCACCTATCCTTTCCCGGCTGGTTGACGGGCTTGCCTGCGCCCAACTCCAGCAGCCTGGTCTCAGCCTCGTCCAGGTCCTCCACCGCGAAGTCGAGGTGGATCCGCTGAGGAACAGATTGATCGGGCCAGTGCGCCGCCCGGCAGTCATCGACCCGTTGGAAGCCGATGAACATACCGTCCTCACAGGTGAGGCCGGCAAACTCCGCGTCTGACTTCGGATGAGGTCTCAGGCCGGTGGCCTGCTGATAGAACGCTGCCAGAGCAAGCGGATCAGGACAATCAAGGGTGATCGCGTTCAACTTCATCTGCAAGGGCAGAGCACCTCCAGGCCGATCGATGGGCCTCCGGGATGCACACCCTAATCCGCCCGCTCGCTTCCCGGCCTGCAGGCCATGCTCAACGACAGCCACACCGACCTTCCCAAACACGCCCTAAGTGTCGGCGGCTTCACCGATCAGAAATCCTCCGCCACGTCGTCAGTTCTGTTGGACCTCACGCACCCGGTGGAAGGATCAATGACCATGACCGACGCCAGACAGCCAAGCGCCACCGAGGCCGCGTTCATCGCGGCGGTCCACTCAGGCGACACGGCGCGGTTTGCGCTCATCACGGAGCGCCACCGGCGTGAGCTGCAGGTGCACTGTTACCGGATGCTCGCGAACTACGAGGACGCCCAGGACATGACGCAGGAGACGTTCCTGCGAGCATGGAAGAAGCGGGAGTCGTTCAGGGGCCACGCGGCCCTGCGGACCTGGCTGTACCGGATCGCGACGAACGCCTGCCTCGACTTCCTGGAGAAGCGCAACGACCGCACACCCGTACCGTCCGAGCTGCCGGACCCCGACTCCGAGGTGCTGTACCTGCAGCCGTACCCCGACCGGATGCTCCCCGAGGACCCGCAGGAATCGGTGGTGGCGCGGGAGACGATCGAGCTGGCGTTCATCATCGCCGTCCAGCACCTGCCGCCGCGGCAGCGGGCGGTGTTCATCCTGCGCGACGTCCTCGGCTGGCCGGCGTCGAAAGCCGCCGACGCCCTTGAGCTGACCGTCGCATCGGTGACCAGCGCACTGCAACGGGCCCGTGTGACGATGCGCGAGCAGCTGCCCGACCGCCGTCTCGACTGGCGGAGCCCCGCCACCCACGAGCTGTCGAATGACGAGCGCGGCGCGGTGAAGTCGTACATCGAGGCCCATGAGCGCAACGACCTCGACGGGTTGACGTCCCTACTGCGCGACGACCTGCGCTTCGCGATGCTGCCCGATCCGGGCACCGTGACCACGACGGCCAGGGAAGCGGTGGACGGCTGGGTCTCCAATGGGCTCTTCCAACGCGGCTACGACGACTGGCGCGGTATCACCACGACGATCAACCGCATGCCTGCCGCCGCGCTGTACCTCCGCACCCCCGACGACCCGGCGTACCGGCTGTTCACCATCGCGGTCCTGCGCATCGTGCACGGGAGGATCGCCGAGCTCACCGGATTCGACGCCACCGACAAACCATGGCTGGGCCTGCCTCCGACACTGCGATCAGGCGAGTCTCCATCGTCGACGAGTCCAGCGCACGGGCCGCGTCACCGAAGTCACCGCGGAACAAGCACCCCGACCAGCTGAACACCAACGCGACAACGCGATACCACCGCCCCGCCGGCGTTGCCGGCGGGGCATCTTCATGCCTCAAGAGGGCCCGGAAAGGTTCCCTCAAGGCCGAGGGTCACGGTGAGCACGCCAGGAAGGATTTCGACCTGGCCTCACGAGCCCAGGACCGGGCGTGTGCTCATCGCCTCGTCTCGTATCGGGTCAGTACCACGCCGCCGGGAAACGGCCGCGTCTCCACCAGGTTGAGGTTCACCCAGCTGTCCAGGGCCGTGAAGAACGGCGTGCCGCCGCCCAGCAAGGCCGGTGCGGTGACCAGCACGTACTCGTCGATCAGCCCGGCACGCATGGCCGCCGCGGCAAGTGTGGCGCCGCCGATGTCCATGAGGCCGCCGTCTTCGGCCTTGAGCCGGGTGATCTCGGTGACCGCGTCGCCGGTGACCAGGCGGGTGTTCCAGTCGACCGTGCGGGTCGTCGAGGAGAACACCACCTTCGGCATGTCCCGCCAGCGGCGGGCGAACTCGATCTCCGCCGGTGTGGCGCCGGGCTGCTGGTCGGCGGTCGGCCAGTGGGAGCTCATCGCCTCCCACAATTTGCGCCCGTACAGCGCCAGGCCGGTTGCCCCCACCCGGTCGGACCACCACTGGAACAGCTCGTCGCTCGGTACGCCCCAGCCGAGGTCATCGCCAGGCGCGGCGATATAGCCGTCCAGGCTCACGTTCATACCGAAGATCAGTTTCCGCATCGTGCCAGCCTCCCGTAAGTCCATTTCATACGTACAGACGGGCGCGGCGCGGAAACTTAATCGGTACGCGATCTGCGCCCGCAGGTGAGCCCCTCGCGTTCCGGACTCAGCACGGCGTACCCGGCCGGGCTCGAACGGCACCCACCGGATCTCGATGCCACTCTCGCACGGGCAGCGGCGCACCCATGGCCAGCACACCGATCCAGAGCATGCCCTTGTCTTCGCGGACGCCGTGCCAGATCAGCCAGGCGCCGCCGATCTCGGCGAGCGCGGTCAGGGCGAAGAGCAGGATGAACGGATGATCGTCACGGGCTTATGGCAGCACACCAGCCGGGCGCGGCACTGTGCGGGTACGGCGCCGCGTGCAGGGTCAGCAGCCGCATCAGGTGCTACCGCAGCCGCATCCGGCTCCAGCGGTGGCACGCTGGGCCGAGCGGCGGCGGTGCAGCCACCACATGCCCAGCGCCAGAGTCACCAGGCCGGCGGCGACGGCGAACAGCGTCTTCTCCAGGATCGCGACGCCCGCGCCGGTGAGCACCCCGGCGGCGATCAGCAGCGGCAGCGTGCAGCAGGCGAGTACGGCGAGTCCGTCGGTAACCGTGCTGCGTCGCGGCGGCGTGTTGTCGATCTCCCCCGGGGCTGGGTTCGGGATGCGGGTCGGCGGCGGGACGGGCTGGCTGTCGGTCTTCAAACCCGGTGGCGTCACCGCCTGGGCAGCGACTCGGGGACGGTCGCCGGTCGGCCCGGCGGCGTAGCCGGACGCCGGGCGGAACCTGCGGGAGGCCCATCTGGGGTGTGGCCACGATCAGGTCGCGTCGCAGCTCGCACGCGTAGTGCGTCCGTGCGTTGGTCGATCTGGTGGGTCAACCGTCGTCTGTCCGTCACCTCTAGGGCGGGTGTCAGGGGTCCCCGCTCGGTGGGTGGGTACCGTGGTTGCCGTGACAGGCGTGCGGGCAGTGGGCGCCGGGCGGATGGCCCGGTGGGTGCTGCTGGCCTGCACGCTGTTCGGGCTCGCGGCGATGCACACCCTCGGACACGCCGGGATGCACATGGGCACCCACCCTGGCCACGGGCCGGCCGGTGCGGTCGCCGTGGCTGGCGGGATGGACGTGCCGGCGGATGTGGCGGCCGCGGTGACTGCCGTGACCGGTGAGTGTCCCGGCTGCGCGCACGTGAGCGGTCCGCAGGGCCCGGGGCGCGATGGCATGCCCGGGTGGAGTGTCTGCCTGGCGGTGCTCACCGGCCTGGCGGTGCTCGTGCTGTTGACCGCGTGGTGGTGGGCGAGGCCGCGTCCGGTCGGCTCGCAGACCCGCAACGTCAGCGCGCTGTCGCGGGTATCGCGGGGCCCGCCCCGGCCGGTGGGCCTGAGTCTCGCTCGGCTGTCGGTGCTGCGCACATAGAACTTCCGCTGCGCCGCTGCTGCCCGTACCGCGCTGCGCGTACGGCAGGGCGTGCGCCGAGGTTCTTCTCGCACGTTCACCGACACCGAAAGGCTTCTTGTTGTGTTGACACGTTCTGTTGTGCTGCGCCGTGCCGGACTGGCCGGCGTAGCGGTGACCGCTGCGGTGCTGCTGTCGGCCTGCGGCGGCGATGACTCCGTGGGCTCCGGGATGGGTCACGGCTCCGGCATGGCCACCAGCGCGCCGGCGGCCTCGGCGAGCGCGGGCGCGGGCGCGGTATTCAACGACGCGGACGTGATGTTCGCTCAGATGATGGTCGTCCACCACCGGCAGGCGATCGAGATGGCGTCGCTGGCCGGTACTCGGGCCGCCAGCAGCGACGTCAAGGCCCTCGCCACGAAAATCAAGCAGGCGCAGCAGCCTGAGATCGACACCATGAGCGGGTGGCTGACCGCCTGGGGCAAGCCGGCCCCGATGGCCAGCGCGAGCGGCATGGACATGGGCATGAGCCACGGCCCGATGCCCGGCGTCATGTCCGACGCGGACATGACCCAGCTGGCGAAGGCCAAGGGCGCCGAGTTCGACAAGCAGTTCCTCACCATGATGATCAGCCACCATCAGGGTGCGATCACCATGGCCCAGCAGGAGACGGCGCAGGGCAGCAACCCGGACGCCAAGACTCTGGCGGCGAAGATCATCACGGATCAGCAGGCCGAGATCACCCAGATGCAGGATCTGCTGAAGAAGGTCTAGCCGGTCAGCGGCGGCCGAACCCTGAACGGTTCGGCCGCCGCGGTCGCCGGTCTCTCGGTGGGCGTGTTGAGGGGCGTGGTCAGCAGGAACGACCCGACCAGCGACCCGGCCAGGGACGCCCAGAACAGCATGCTGGTCAGCCCGGCGTTCATCGCCCCGGGCACCGCGACGATGAACGCGTTGTCCAGCAGCTCCATGATCGCAATCGACACGGTGTCGGCGGTCAGCGCCACCTTCAGCGCGGTGCGGACGTTGACACCGGCTCGCAACACGCCGCGCATGGTCATCCCGTAGCCGAACACGAAGGCCAGGGCGATCGACAGCACCACGGTGGCGGCGTTGTGCAGCCCGGCCGTGGTGCCGATGACCATGCCCAGAGTGGCCGGCCGAGCGCGGCGCGGCAGTCGCCGTGGGGCTCTGAACGTGGCTGCTGCGACAGCGTACCCCTGGGGGTATTTATGCCAAGGGTTGAGTGGCAGCGTGCCCCGCGCTGCCTGTCGCACTGACCCGCCGCGACGACGACGGACCCGCAGACGGCCGATCCTGCCGGTGCGGCTGAGCGAACCGTCACGACCGGGTGGCCGGCGTCTGGAGTTGGGTGCGCTTGTCGCGGATGTGCGCAGGCTTCCTCGAGGGCGGCGGTGCGGACGCGGCGGGGCCGCAGCCCTCGTCGGCCGTCAGGCCTTCAGTCATCGGGAGTGCGTCTTATCTGTCGACGGCGCGGCCACGTGGTACGACTGCTTCAAGGACAAGCCGACGAAGCAGGCGGGCCGGTGACGACGAACAGAGTGGCCAACCTGCTGCGCGGGCGTGAGAGTCCGCAGCGGCCGACCTTCCTGGAACTGTTCTTCGATCTCGTGTACGTCTTCGCGCTCACCCGGATCGTGCACGAGTTGGTGCTGGACTACACCAGAGGTCACGTCGCCGAGACGTTGACCACTGCCCTTGCGGAAAACGGCGAGACTCTGCTGCTGCTATTGGCCGTCTGGTGGATCTGGACCCAGACGGCGTGGATGACCAGCAGATTCGACCCGTTCCAGCCGGAGATCCAGTTCGTTGTCCTCGCGACGATGTTCGGGAGTCTGTTCCTGGCGGTCGCGATATCCGGGGCTCTCGCCGAGACCGGTCTACTCTTCGCGAGCACGTACGTCGCGATCCAGGTGGGCCGCACCCTTTTCTTCGTAGTGACCTTGCGGGGCCACGATTTGCGCCGCGTCAACATGCTGTCGCTCGTCTGGTTCGGCGCGTCGGCCGTGCCGTGGCTCGTCGGAGCCTTCGGACCAGAGTTGACGCGCAATTCGCTGTGGGCGCTGGCCCTGGCGATCGACTACCTGGGGGGCAGACTCGGCTGGCCGGTACCGGGGCTGGGCCGCTCGCGGGTGTCCCCGTGGGCCGTCGCCGGCGAGCACCTGGCCGAACGCTACTGGCAGTTCGTCATCGTCGCGCTTGGTGAGACGATTTTGACCTCCGGCTCGAGTCTCCTACGTGGTCCGATTGTGGATGAACGAACACTGGCTCTTGCATTGTCGTTCCTCACCACGGTGTTGCTGTGGCGGATCTACTTCTACCGAGCCGGCCAGATCTTGGGCGAGGCCATCGCGGCAGCCGTCGACCCAGGCCGACTAGGTCGGTCGGCCGAGCTCTGTCACCTGCTCATGGTGTCCGGCATCCTCGTGACCTCAGCCGGTTCCGAACTCGTCTTGATAGATCCATCCGGACACGCCAAACCCGCCTGGGTCGGCGCCATCCTCGGCGGGCCCGCGCTCTACCTCGCCGGGCGTTCACTATTCGAGCACGTGGCCTTCGCCCGCGTGTCCCGGCCGCGGCTGATCGGGATCCTCGCCCTCGTGGCCCTAGCGCCGCTGATGGTCCGCCTGCCGCCACTCAGGGTCGCTGCGGCAGCTGCCGCCGTCCTGCTCGGCGTCGCCGTCGCGGACGCGATCCGAGCCCACGGACGCCCACTAGAGCAGGCCTCGCCACCACGCTGACGCGTACCCCTCGTTAGTGCCGTCCTACCCGACGGCGCCGGCGGCGATCTTCTTCCAGCTGTTCGCCGCGGACGGCATCTGGCACGTGCCGACGCTGATCCGCCCGCAGGCCAGCGAACTCTGCGACGACCCGATGTTCCCGGCCGACCCCGACGTGCGCCACATGTCCGCGAAGACACGCAAGAGCTGGGCCGCCATGGCCGCTTCGACGTCGACGACGCGGTCGACCTCCGCCGCACCGTCGTACGGGCCATCCGGCATGACCGACCTCGTCATGGGAAAGGCCGGCCACCCTCTCTGCTCGGAGTCAGGAGTGTCGGGTTCGGTCCCCGGTCCAGGCCGCTTCGAGGATCGCGGTCAGGCTGGCGGTGTCGGTCGGGCCTGGATGGTTCTGGATCAGGCGGGTGACGCCACTGGCCATCTCCGCGAAGCGCGGGAGGTCGGCGCGTGCCACGCCGATGTCCGCCAGGGTGGCAGGGATGCCGATGTCGGCAAGGAGCCCGTCGAGCCAGGTGAGGAACGTGTCTGCGGCCTCGGCATCCGAGGCGTCGGTCACGTCGAGCCCGCACACCCGGGCGAGGTTGGCCAACCGGTCGCTGATGGCCTCCCTGGCCGCGTCCAGCGCGTAGGGCAGTAGCAGCCCGACGCCCAGGCCGTGCGGCGTGTGCGTGGCTGCGCCGATCGGGTACTGGAGAGCGTGCGGGGCCGCGTTACCCGCGTGGGAAAATGCGAGCCCGGCGAGCATGGACCCGTAGGACATGTCCGCGCGCGCGTCCGTGTCGCCTCCGTTCCTGACCGCACGACGCAAGCTACGGGCGATCCGCTCCGCGGCCAGGAGCGCGTAGTGATCCGTGATCGGGTTGCGGCCGAGGAAGACCTGCTCCACCGGGTCGCGCGGTCCGTGGGCCCGCCCTCGCGCGGTGTAGCTCTCCACCGCGTGACAGAACGCGTCGATGCCGGAGTGGGCGGTGACGGTCGCAGGGCAGGTGTAGGTGAGTTCGGGGTCGACGATGGCGAAGTCGGGCACGATGTGGACGCTGGAGACCCCCACCTTCAGCTCGCGGTCCGGGTCGGTCAACACCGAGACGGGTGTGAGCTCGGAGCCGGTGCCGGACGTCGTCGGGACCGCGACGAGAGGAATCGTGGGCCCCGGCACCTTCGACTCGCCGTAGAAGTCGCGCGGCGTCCCACCGTGGCAACGGATGACGCCGACGATTTTGGCGAGGTCGATCACCGTGCCACCCCCGATGGCGAGGATCACGTCGGCGTCCACCTCGGCGGCGGCCGAGACGGCCAGGGCGACATCGGCGAGTGGCACGTCCGGAGTCGCGTCGGAGAACACCTCGACGACCTCGACCTTTTCCCGTACGGCGGCCACGATCTCGGCCACGCCCGGCTGCCCCAGAAGAACCTGGTCGGTCACGATGAGGACTCGCGAGCCAATCTCGGCCACCACTCGTGGGATGTTCTGCGCGACCCCTTCGCCCACGATCAGCTGGCGTGGTCCGCGGACGGTCTCAAGCATGTCGGTGCCTCTCCGGAGCGTCGGCGGCGATGTGCTGGGCGGACGTCCAGGTCACCTGCGAGACCGGAACGGCGTCGGCAAGGTTGGCCGCACGGGTGGCGCAGCCGCGCGTACCGGGCGGCCGGAGCAGCGGGCCGGTCACGGGAGGTCGATCGCCGCGTAGGTGAGGTCGAGGTACTCGAGGATGCCCTCGTGCGACCCCTCCTTGCCGATCCCGGACTGCTTGACCCCTCCGAACGGAGCTGACGGGTCCGAGATCAGACCACGGTTGATGCCGACCATTCCCGTATCCAGCCCCTCGGTGAACCGGAGCGCCCGCTGGAGGTCACGGGTGAAGATGTATCCGACCAGGCCGTGCTCGGTGTCGTTGGCCTTCGCCAGTACCTCGTCGTCGGACGTGAACGACATGATCGGCGCCACCGGGCCGAAGATCTCCGCCTTCAGCATCCGCGCATCGTCGGGCACGTCGACGAGGACCGTAGGCGGGTAGAAGTGGCCCGGCCCATCCGGACGCTCGCCGCCCACCAGGACCCGGGCGCCGCGATCGACCGCGTCGGTGACGAGCTCGTCGATCCTGGTGACCGAGGCCTCGTCGATCAACGCCCCGACGTCCACGCCGTCGTCGAGACCATGGCCCACCGAGAGCGCGCCCATCCGCTCGGCGAAGCGCGCCGTGAACTCCTCGCGTACCGGCTCCTCGACGTAGATCCGGTTGGCCGCGATGCAGGACTCCCCGATGTTGCGCATCTTGGCCACCATCGCACCGTCGAGCGCGACGTCCAGGTCGGCGTCGGCACACACGATCAAGGCCGCGTTGCCGCCCAGTTCCATGGACGTACGCAGCACGTTGTCCGCAGCCTGTCGGAGCAGCACGCGCCCGACCTCGGTCGACCCGGTGAACGACAGCTTGCGGGTCCGACCGTCGGCCAGCAGCGCGGAGACCACAGCGCCGGAACGCTTGGTGGTCACCACGTTGACGACGCCCGGGGGAACGCCGACCTCCTCCATGATGCGGGCCAGGAACAGCATGGTGAGCGGCGTCTGGGCTGCCGGCTTGGTGATCGTCGTGCAGCCGGCGGCCAGCGCCGGAGCGATCTTGCGGGCACCCATCGCCAACGGAAAGTTCCAGGGCGTCACGAAGACGCACGGTCCGACCGGCTTCGGCACGGTGAGGACGCGGTACCCACCTGCGGGAGCGGTGCTGTAGCGCCCCTCGACGCGTACCGCCTCCTCGGCGAACCAACGGAAGAACTCGGCCCCGTAGGCGACCTCCGCCCGAGCCTCGGCGAGCGGCTTGCCCATCTCGAGCGTTATCAGCCGGGCGACCTCCTCGGATCGCTCGGTCAGCGCCCGGTACGTCGCGGTCAACAACTCCGACCGTTTCCGCGGCGGGGTCGCCGCCCATTCCGCCATCGCTCTGCTCGCCGCGTCCAGAGCGGCGAGCCCGTCGACGACGTCGGCGTCCGCCACCTCGGCGATGGTCCCGCCGGTGGCCGGGTCCTCGACGGCGAAGGTGGCTCCGCTTGCGGCGTCGCGCCAGGCGTCGCCGATCCGGAGCCGCCGGTGCTCGGGGGCCAGGACGTCCATCGGGTCACTCATCGCGTCGCCTCCTGCGATCTTCTTGGTGATGTCCGGCGTGCCTCGGCGATCGCGCTGTGCGCGTAGACGGACGGCCCACACGCCCTCGTCGCGGGCGAGGGCCACGGCCGTCTCAGCGTCGTCAGGCCGTGCTCGCTGGTGACGGTCCGCCGAGGCTCGACTGCCACGTGCCGGCGCATGGTGCCGTCGCCGCCCGGCGCGGTTACCGCCCAGCCTCGGACAGCGACAGCCCGGTGCCCGCGTCGAACAGGTGCGCACGGCCCAGGTCGACGCTGACGTGCAGCTGCTCGCCGGGCGTACCGGTGACGGTGGGTCGTGCCTTGACCTTGAGGATCTCCGTGCCCACTCGGACGTCGACCACCGTGCGGTCACCGAGCGGCTCAAGCCCGTAGAGCTCCCCGGACAACGACGCGTCCCCACGCTGCTCGACGGACAGGTCCTCCGCGCGCAGGCCCAGCAGCAGCGCACGACCGTCCTCGGCCGTGGTCCAGCGGGGCCGCGGCAGCGTCCAGCCTCCAGCACCGACCAGACGATCTCCCTCGGCGCGGCAGGCGAGCAGGCTGATCGGCGGGCTCCCGACGAATCCGGCGACCCACTGGTTGGCGGGACGCTCGTACACCTCGGTCGGCGTTCCGACCTGTTGCACCTTCCCCTCCTTGAGGATCGCGACCTGGTCGGCCATGGACAGGGCCTCGACCTGGTCGTTTGTCACGTAGACGAAGGTCGCGCCGAGGCTCCGGTGGATGCGGGTGAGCTCGGTGCGCATCTCGACGCGGAGCTTGAGGTCGAGGTTCGTGAGCGGCTCGTCCATGAGGAACGCGCGGGGGCGACGGACCAGCGCCCGGGCCAGGGCGACCCGCTGCATCTCACCGCCCGACAGCTGCGCGGGACGACGCTGCAGCAGACGTTCGATGTGTAGCAGGTTGGACATCCGCTCGACGGCTGAGGCGATCTCGCTGGCAGAGGAGCGGCGTGCCCGCAGCGGCGAGGCGATGTTCTCGTACACCGTGTGTCGCGGGTAGAGGGCGTAGCTCTGGAAGACCATGGCCAGGTCGCGTGCGGCCGGGGAGTCACCTGTCGCGTCCCTGCCGTCCAGACGCACCGACCCGGCGTCGAGCTTCTCCAGGCCGGCGATCGCTCGCAGGGTCGTCGTCTTGCCTGCCCCGGACGGCCCGAGTACGACGAAGAACGAGCCGTCCGGCACGTCCAGCGTCACCCCGTCCAGGGCTTGGACCTTCCCGAAGGACTTGCGCAGCCCGTGCGCTGCAACGGTTCCCATCAGGCCACCAGCTCTTCCGTGCTCACGTCGTAGACCGTCGGGGTTCCGCCGGTGTGCCGCAGCCCGACCTTTGCGTCAGCGGCGAAACGAACAGTCGGGGGCATCCGGACCCGGACGTCACGTTGGCCGCTGTGGTCGACCACGTAGATGATTTCGTCGCCCAGCCACTCCACCGAGACCACCCGGGCCGGGATCGAGCCTTCCGCCCCTGGTGCGGTGACTTCCAGCGCCTCCGGCCGGACGCCCGCCACCAGGCGACGGTCGCGCGGCAGGCCTGGCGGTGGCGTGAGAACCAGTCCGCCCTGACCGTGCAGCTTCCCGTCGGCCACCTCCACCTCGATCAGGTTCATCGGCGGGGAGCCGATGAATGCGGCGCAGAACAGACTCGCCGGACGGTCGTAGACCTCCAGCGGGGTGCCGATCTGCTCGACGCGGCCCTTGTTCAGGATGGCGATTCGGTGACCGAGCGACATCGCCTCGACCTGGTCGTGGGTGACGTAGACCATCGTCGCCCCCAGTTCCCCCTGCAGGTGCTTGATCTCCGTGCGCATGTCCGCCCTCAGCTCCGCGTCCAGATTGGTGAGAGGCTCGTCCATGAGGAATGCGCGCGGTCGTCGTACCAGTGCGCGAGCAAGCGCGACGCGCTGCTGCTCCCCGCCGGACAGCTGGCGCGGTCGCCGGTCCAGGAGCGGACCGAGCCGCATCAGCCGGGCGGCCTCGTCGACCCGCTTGCGCACCTCCGGCTTGGGCAGTCCCTCGGCCCGCAGTGGGAACGCCAGGTTGTCGCGGGTCTTCAGATGCGGGTAGAGAGCGTAGAACTGGAACACCATGGCGATGTCGCGCTCGGCGGGCGGCAGGTCGTTGACAAGCGTGTCGCCGATGCGGATGTCGCCCGTCGTCTGCCTCTCCAGGCCGGCGATGGCCCGCAGCGTGGTCGTCTTGCCGCAACCCGAAGGGCCGAGCATCACGAACAGCTCGCCGTGGCCGATGGACAGGTCCACGTGGTCGACCGCGACCGTCCCGTCCGGGTAGCGCTTGTGCAGCGCGGTCACCTCGATACCCGCCATCAGCGTCGCACCGCCCCGAGCGTCACACCGGCGATGAGGTGCTTGCGCACCAGGTACGCGAAGACGAGCACCGGTAGGGCGAACACCACGGAGGAGGCGGCCACGAGGCCCCAGTCCGTGGTGGTGCCGCCGATGAGGCCGGCGATGGCGGGTGGCGCCGTCCGGACGCTGTCGCTGGAGGTGAGGAAGGTGGCGAACACGAACTCGTTCCACGAGAAGATGAGTGCGAAGACCGCCGTCGCGGCGATGCCGGGCACGAGCAGGGGGAGGGTGAATCGCCGGAACGCCTGCAACCGGGTGTAGCCGTCGAGCATCGCGGCATCCTCGTACTCCGCGGGCACCTCGTCGACGAACCCCTTCATCATCCAGATCGTGAACGGGACGTTGAACGCGGCGTAGATGAGGATCAGGCCGAGCTTGTTGTCGATGAGTCCGACCTGGCGGTACATGAGGAAGATCGGGATCACGACAACCACGGGCGGCATGAAGCGGGTGGACAGGATGAAGAACAGTTGGTCCTTCTTGGCCTTCACGGCGAAGCGTGAGTAGGCCCAGGCCGCCGGGACCCCCAGCACGGTGGCCAGCACCGTGGACACCCCGGCGACCACGACGGAGTTGAGGAACGAGACGGACAGGGCCGAGCGACCGCCGTCGGGGGCGACGAACACGTCCTTGTAATGGTCGAGAGTGATCGTGAAGTCGAAGAACTTGGCCGGAATGGCGTAGACGTCCCGGTTCTCCTTGATGGACGTCTCGATCATCCACAGCACCGGAAAGAGCATCACGACGGCCAGCACGGTCAGCAGCGCGACCTCCAGCACGGAGCGGCCCCGGCCGCCGAGGCGGCGCGCGGGGGGCGTGTGATCCCGGGCACTACCTGTGGACACGGCCTCGTCGACGGAGACGGCCATCAGCCCTCCTTGAGCTTGTTCAGGTAGCGCAGGTAGAACTGCGTGAGGACGATGACGACGAGGACCATGAGGATCCCGTACGCCGAAGCGGTTCCGGTGTTGAAGCCGAGGAACGCGACCTTGTAGATGTGGAACGACAACGTCTCGGTGGAGACACCCGGGCCTCCGTTGGTGAGGATGTAGACGAGGTCGAAGAGCCGGAACGCCTCGATGGCCCTGAACATCACGGCAATGAGGAGCAGCGGCCACACCAGCGGAAGCGTGATGGTGCGGAACCGGAACCACTCGGACGCCCGGTCGATCGAGGCGGCCTCGTAGAGGTACTTGGGCACCGCGCTGAGGCCGGCAAGTGCGATGAGCATGATGAACGGTGTCCACTGCCAGGTGTCGACCACGATCAGGGATATCAGTGCCGTCCGCTGCCGGGTGAGCCACTCGACCTGCCCCAGACCGACCGAGCCGAGCATGCTGTTGACCACCCCGAACTGCGCGTCGAGCATGAATCGCCAGAACAGCCCGACCACGACCGGCGACAGCATCATCGGAACCAGGAACAGAGTGGTCAGCACTCCTCGCCCGTGCGTGCGTCGTGAGATCAGGTAGGCGATGCCGAACCCGAGCACGGTCTGCAGGCCGACCGCGCCGATCACGTAGATCAGCGTCGTCAGGGCCCTGGTGTGGACCTGCGCCGACGTCAGGATGGCGGTGTAGTTCCCGAACCCGATGAAATTGGCAGGCCCGCCGCGGGTGGCCGAGTAGTCGGTGAAGGACAGGTACAACGACCACAGCAACGGGAACACCGACATGGCGAGCAACAGCAGCATCGCGGGGGAGATGAAGGCCACGGCGAGCCCGCGGTCGCTCAGCCGGCGGGACCGACCCGGTGCAGGTGGCGCCGTGGACGCCACCTGCCCGGGGTTGTCGATCGTCAGAGGGGCGGGGTCACTCACAGTCCGCCGCCGCCCTTGCGGTTGCTGGAGTCGAGTACGCCCTGCTGCTCCTTGGCGATGTCGTCGAGCGCATCCTTCGGCTTCTTCGCGCCGTTGAGAGCCGCGTTCACGTTGGTGTTCTCGATGTCGACGAGGCGTGCGTACTCGGGCACGTTCCACATGTCCCGCATCCGTGGAACCGAGTCGGTGTACACCTGGTTGAACGGCCCGGCATTGAGGAACTCGGGCGACTCCAGGGCGTCCGTACGCGATGGCACGCCACCAGCCGCGGCCCACTTCTTCTGGACATCAGCCCGCTCGAACCACTTCATGAAGTTCAGGGCTTCCGCCTGGTTTGCCGTGGGGGAGTAGGCCGACACGTGCATCCCCATGCCGCCGAGCGGGACCAGGTTCGTCTTCTGGCTCGGCAGGGTGGCAAAACCCAGCTTGTCGAGAATCTGCTCCCGCGTGCTGCCGAGCGTCGACTGCTTCGGGTCAAGCAGGCCGCCGCTCGCGGCGATCCAGTTGAACGCGATGCATGCCTTGCCCTGGGCGACCGCCGCGTTCACCTCGTCGATGAACCAGTTGCCGGAGCCCTTGGCGGTCAGCGGCTTCATCTTGTTGACCAGGACGTCCATCGCCTCCTGGCCCGCAGCGTCGTTGAGGACGCCCTCGATCTTGCGCGTCTTGGCGTCCCAGAGGTTGCCGCCGTAGATGCCGTTGACCGTGTTGTAGGTGACGGCCGCGGCGTCGGAGCCGTTGGCCTGGTGGAAAGCCAGCCCGCTGACGCCGGGGTTGTCCGCCTGGCACTTCTCGGCGGCTGAGATCATCTGGTCCCAGGTCTGCGGTGGCTTGTCGCCGATCAGGTCCTTGCGGTAGATCATCGTCCAGGTGTCGCCGAGCAGCGGCAGTCCGTACAGGCTGGCGTTCTCGTCGCGCTTGCCGGTCTCCGCCTGGGGGAACTGGCCGTAGGCCGCCAGGAGGTACGGGTTGTAGGCCTTGACGTCGATGTTGTTCTTGACGAAGTCGGTGATGTCGAGGATGTTGCCGTTCGTCACGGCCTCACCGATGTGTTGCGAGTCCAGGATCGCGATGTCGAAGTCGGTCTTGCGCGCGGCGAACTGGGTGAACATCGCGTCGTGCCAGTTCGCGTTCGGCACGGTGTTGACCTTGATGGTCGCGTTCGGCCGTTCCTTCTTGTACTCCGCGTTCGCGAAGGCTTCCAGCGCCTGGGCGGGGGGCCAGTCGAACCAGATGAAGCTGAGGGTCAGCGGGTCCTTGGTGAGCTCCGGGATGGTCGCCGGCGCCTTGGGAGCGCTCGCCTTCGCGTCGTCGTCCTGGCCATCGCCGCAAGCCGCCACGGTCGTGGCCACCAGCAGCATGGCCGCCGTCGCCAGCCGCACCTTCCGACCGGGAACGGATGTTCGTCCTATTCGCCTTTGATACCGCATCTTTTCGCCTGCTTTCTGGGTTCGGACTTCTAAGGCCTCGCTATGTGTTTCGCCGAGCGGTTGCTGGGTCGTTCAGGCGTGTCGCCGGGCTGTCGCGGGGGCCGACCCGCGAACCGGGGTCACGAGTACGCCGCGAGGTACCGGGTCCTCATGTTGTCGAGAAGCCCTTCGGTCCAGCTGCGGCCCGGTGACGAACCGGGCAGGACGTCGAGCATGCTCATGGGAGCTCCGGGTGATCGAGTAGAGCGATGGCGGTTGGTTCCGCGACGGTGCAGGACGGCGGGCATCCTGTCGCTTTTCCTATACGATCTGGTGGGGGCGTCAGCATGCCGCAGCGTTGTGACTGATGTCAACAGGTTCACGAAGACGCAAGAAGGGACCTCACGTCACAATGGACGACGAAGCGATGATCGCGCGGGGCCGTAGGGTCGCGGCGGGCGGAACGCCGCCGGGAAGATCTGGCGGCCGGCTTGCCGACGAGGTGTACGACACGCTGCTCGGACAGCTGATGTCGCTACGGATCGAGCCTGGCTCCCGCGTCACGATCGATGTCCTGGCGCGAGAGCTGGGGGTCTCGCAGACGCCGATCCGAGACGCTCTGAACCGCATGGAGGCCGAGGGCCTGGTCGTGCGTGTGCCCCATGCTGGCTACCGCATTCCACCTCACATCACCCGTGACCGATTCGAGGACATGCTCGAGGTCCGCCTGCTGCTCGAGCCGGCAGCGGCGCGCAGATCCGCCGAACGCGCATCCTCGGAGCAGGTGGCCGGTCTGCGACGAATGCTGGAGGAGATGGCGGAGCTGGAGGGGGGCAACGGGCCCCTGGCCTATGGCGCCTTCGGGCTACGCGACGCCGCTTTTCACGATCTCGTCGCCCTGAGCGGGGAGAACCAGGTCATCCGTGAAGCGCTCGCTCGCCTGCACAGCCACGTGCACCTCTTCCGGCTTCACCACGACACCCAGGTCACTCACCTGGCGATGGCCGAGCACGAGGAGGTGGTGGCCGCGATCGCCGCACGTGACCCCGACGCCGCCGCCTACGCGATGCGTCGGCACATCCTGCGGTCCGGCGAGCGTTTCCGACGATTGTTCGACGAGGTCAAGGACGCGGACGGAGTGCCGGTAGAGGCTTGACGGGCGGGCGGGAGCCGAGGAATGCTAACTCAACCGGATCGGATCGGATTGGATCTACCTCACCGTCCCCAGATGCGAGGAGAAGCAGGTGCCCAGAGCGCTGCTTTTGACCGGCGACGCCGCCGAGGAACTCGACACCATGTATCCCTACTACCGCGTCCAGGAGGGCGGCTGGGACGTCGACGTCTCGTCACGGACGATGCGCGACGTGCAACTGGTCATCCACGAGTTCGACCCCAACTCCGACGCCTACGTGGAGAAGAACGGCCGGAAGCTGCCGGTCGACGTGCCCTGGGCCGAGGTCGACGTCGAGCGCTATGACGCCCTCATCATCCCCGGGGGACGTGCCCCCGAGTGGATCCGGGTCGACGCCGACGTCAGGCGGATCACCGAGCACTTCTTCGCGCGCAACCTCCCCATCGCGCTTGTGTGCCACGGCGCGCAGGTGCCAGCGGTGTACGGGCTGCTGAAGGGTCGAAGGACGGCGTGCTTCCCACCCATCACCGGTGACATGGAGAACGCCGGCGCGACCGTCGTCGACGCTCCCGACGTCGTGGACGGCAACCTCGTCTCCTGCCGGGGGTGGCCCGACATGCCGCAGTTCGGCAGGGCGATGATGGAGGTCTTCTCGAAGTCCGTCGACCCCGCATCGGCATGAGCGCACCCGGCCCGCCCTGGTGACGGCATTTCGGACGGTGGCAGTCGACGGCTCCCCCGTCCACGTCCTGGAGAGCGGCACCGGCCCCGCGGTGCTGATGCTGCACGGCTCCGGACCCGGCACGACCGGGTCCGGCGCCTGGGCAGCGACGGCGCAGGCGCTGGGCACGTCCTGGCACCTGGTGGCTCCTGACCAGGCAGGGTTCGGCCGTACACCTGTCCCGGCGGGCTCCAGGGGTGGGCTCCGGCTGTGGACGGAGCAGGCCGCGGGCCTGATGGATGCTCTCGGTATCGAGTACTACGCCGTGGTGGGTCACTCCATGGGCGGCGCCGTGGCGCTGGCGTTGGCGGCCGCGCGCCCCCAGCAGGTCACCCGTGTCGTGGCGGTCTCGACGATGGGAGCCCCCGGGGCGCCGCTGTCCGCCGAGCTCGACGCGGTCTGGGCCGCCCCCGCCGGCCGCCTCGGGGCACGAGACATGCTGAGTCGCCTCGTCCTCGACCAGGCGCTCGTGACCGATGCGGCCGTCGATGCCCGTGCAGCTGCGATGCGAGCCGGGGCGGCGGCATTCGCGGCGCTGTTCCCTCCACCCAGGGCACGATGGGTCGACGACCTCACCCTCTCGACGCAGACGCTGGCCGCGGTGCGCGCTCCCGTGCTGCTCGTTCACGGCGCCGAGGACCGAGTCACCCCGCTCGGGACGGCAGCCCAGCCCCTGCTCGAACACCTGGCCAATGTCCGTCTGCACGTGCTCGGCCGGTGCGGGCACGTGCCGGCGATCGAGCACCCGCACGAGTTCCGGCAACTGCTGTCGTGCTTCCTCCGCCGGGACCGAGGTCATTGATCGCTGCGGCAGGTCCGCAGAGGCCAACGCCCTCCCGTCGAGATCGAGGGATCCGGGGCGCAGCGGCGCCCCGGACCCTCTCGGCCTGCTCCGCCGGTCCGGGACGGAGCAGGGGTCTCTCAGGTCACCCGCAGCGTTGACCGTTGAGGGTGAAGGCGGTCGGCGTCGGGTTGGTGCCGCTCCATGTGCCGTTGAAGCCAATGCTGGTGGACGCGCCGCGGCTGAGTCTGCCGTTCCAGCTCATGCTGTCCGCGGTGACGCTCGTTCCGTTCTGTTTCCAGGTGGCCGACCAGCCCTGGCCGACCTTCTGGCCGGCGGTGGGGAAGTCGAAGGCGAGCTTCCAGCCGTCGATCGCGGTGGTGCCGGTGTTCTTGATCGTCACGGTCGCGGTGAAGCCGCCCGGCCAACTGTTCGTCGTGTAGGCGACCGTGCAGCCGAGGGCCGGGGCGGTGGGCGCGGTCCGCACGGTCAGGCCGGGCGAGGCCGCCGAGACGTTGCCCGCCGCGTCGCGGGCGGTCACCACGAAGGTGTACGGGGTGTCCGGCGTCAACCCGGTCACGGTGTGCGTGGTGCCGGTGGCGCTGCCCACCTTCACGGTGCCGGTGGTGTCGACCCGGTGCACGTCGTAGCCGGTGACGGCGGTGTCGTCGGTGGACGGCGTCCAGGCCAGCGCGACGCTGTCGCCGGTGATCGTGCCGGCGGTCGGCTTACCCGGGGCGGTCGGCGCTTGGGTGTCGCCGGGCGTGGTGCCGCGCGGCAGCACCAGGTGGGTGATCGAGTTGGCCGGGAAGGTGGCCGTGAGGCCGCCGGCGGTCACCGGCTGGTCGGCCTCCCGGACGACGCCGGCGAGGTCCGCCCCGCTGTAACGGTAGACCTGGGCGGTGCTGGCTGAGGCGCCGGTGAGAGCGACCGGGCTGGTCAGGTCGTCGCCGGTCTTGTTGACCACGACCAGGGTGAGGGCCTTGTCGGCGCTGCGCTCGGCGGCGTACACGGCGAGCCTGCCCTGGTCGGCGCTGGTCGCCTTGACGGAGGTCTCGCCGAACGCGCCGCCCTTGCCGTCGTAGTTGCGGTAGATGCGGAAGGCGTTGGCCACCGGCTGGTCGGCCGCGGGTGCGGTCCAGAGGGTGGCCAGGTCGAGCCCTTCGCGGCCGAAGATGCCGAGTACGTCAGCCTGGGCGAGCGCGCCGTTGAGCGACCCGTGGCCGCCCCAGTTGTACTCGGTCATCGCGATCTTGGTGCCCGGGTAGTGCTGGTCGACCAGCTCGCGCAGGCGCGGGATGAATCGGACCGGGCTGTTGATCCAGCTCTCGTCCACGTAGGTCGGGTCCCAGAGCTGGCGGGTCGAGCGCAGTCGCAGCGCCTGGGTGGCGGCGTCGCCGGCCGCGTCGCCGAACACGCCGGACTGCTGCGGGTAGAGGTGGACGTCGAAGTAGTCGAGGATGCGGGTGCCGTGCTGCTGCTCGTACTCGCGCATCCGGTCCAGGTACCACGGGCCGAGGTCCTGGCCGCCGTGCGCGGCCTTGTCCGGCGGGTTCGACCAGCAGCCGGTGCGCGAGCAGGTGTCCTGGTCGAGACCCGAATAGAAGATCGAGTTCAGGCCCCAGCCGACGGGACCGAGCGTCTTCGCGCCGGGGTCGGCAGCCTTGATCGCGGCGGCGTACTCGTAGGTGCGGTCGCGTAGTTCGTCGTAGCCCAGCCCGGTCGGGCGGACGTCGCGGTGGGTGGCGTGCCACAGGTCCGGCTCGTTGTCCAGGTTGTAGAACTGGACCCCGCCGTTCGCGGCGGTGCCAAACTGCCCCTTGAGGTGGTTGACGAAGTCCGCGACGTACTCCGGACCGACGGCGACGCTGGTGTCCTGCGGATCGTTGCCGGTGATCAGCGACCCGTCCGGCCTCTTGCCGTTGCCGCAGTCCGGTGCCCAGGGGTCGGTGGACTCCTGCGGGCCGTACCTGGCGACGCTGAAGCCACACGCCCGCGACCGGTCCTTGGCGACCCAGCCGAGCATCGGCACTGTCATGACCGTGGCGGCGCCGGTGGCCTTGTTCTGCCGCACGAACCGGTCGGAGTCCGAGCCCTCGGGGAGGTCGGCCGGGCTCGGGTTGTCGTTGGGGATGTTCTCGAAGTACCAGTCCGACGCTCGGTTGGTGGTGTCGGCACGGAAGTTGTAGCGGGTGGTGGCGTTGCCGCCGTAGCGGTGCACCGGCAGCCGCAGGTCGCGGGCCAGGGCCTCGTCGGCGAAGTTCATGCCGTAGACGTACGGGCTGATCTGGTGCCGGGCGGCGGTGGCGTCGACGGCCAGGGCCGGGCCGGCTGCGGCCAGGGCGGGCTCCGGCAGGGCCAGACCGCCGAGGGCCGTGGCGAGCACGACCGGGAGCAGAGCGGTGGTGGGACGCACGAGCATTCCTTCCGGATAGAAGCCTGACGATGGGAGCGCTTCCACACCATTGCGCTTTCCTGGCTACGAGTCAACGCCGGAAGGCTCCTCGCCGTCCTGGCCCGTATCCACGAGCGCGTGCCGTCCCACCGACCCGGCGCCGTAGCGGGCCGCCGCGACGTGTAGCGCGCGGGCAGCAAGCGCGAAGTCGCGCCGAGCCGGCCGACCTGGAAATGTCTGCATAGCCGCTGATTCCGATATCGGCCCCTATGACGCAGCGCGGCAGCGGGACGCCTGCTAAGGAGAGACTCGATGGAGATTACGCAAGCGCCGCCCAGGGACGAGCTCGTTCGTCGCGCCTCTGAGCTTGTCCCGCTGCTGCGGGAGAAGGCTCTCTGGATGGAGGAGAACCGGCGGATCCATGACGATGTGATTGAGGCGATCACCGACGCGGGCCTCCTGAAGATGCGGGTGCCGGTGCGCTACGGCGGTTACGAGTCCGACATGGGCACGGTCGTGGACGTCCTGGCCGAGCTCGGGCGCGGCGACGGCTCGACCGCGTGGACGGTCGCGGTGTGGTCGATCAGCACCTGGATGACGGGACTCTTCCCGGACGAGGTGCAGGACGAGGTGTTCGGGACTCCGGACGTGCGCATCAGCGGGATCCTCAGCCCCGGGGCGGTGGCCGTCCCGACCGACGGTGGTTTCGTCATCAACGGCCGGTGGTCGTTCAACACCGGGGCGCAGCAAAGTACGTGGAACACCAACGCCGCGGTCACGCCGACCGGGGACGGCGGTTTCGCACCGGTCATGGTGGCCGTACCGATCAGTGACCTGCAGATCGTCGACGACTGGCACACGTCGGGGCTGCGGGGCTCGGGCAGCATCACGACGATCGCCGAGGACGTGTTCATCCCGGCGCAGCGGGTGCTGCAGATGGGGCCGGTGCTCCAGGGTCAGCACCAGTCCAAGCGGAACGCGGACGCGACCATCTACAAGGCTCCGTTCATGCCGACGGCCTGCGCGACCATCAGCGCGCCGGCGCTCGGCCTGGCCCTGGCGGCGAAGGACGCCTTCCTGGAGCGGCTGCCCGGCCGGAAGATCACCTACACCAGCTACGAGAACCAGGCCGAGGCGCCCGTCACCCACCTGGAGATCGCCGAGGCGATCACCAACATCGACGAGGTCGGCTTCCACGCCCACCGGGCGGCGAACATGATCGACGCCAAGGGTCAGGCGGGTGAGGCCTGGTCGCTCGAGGAGCGGGCTCGCGTCCGGCTCGACCTGGGCGCCGTGTGCCAGCGGGCCAAGGAGGCGGTCGACATCCTGCACGGCGCGAGCGGCGGCTCGTCCATCCACCGGGACGTGCCGATCCAGCGGATCCAGCGGGACGTGCAGGCGCTCAACCTGCACGCCATCCTGCACCCGAAGACGAACCTCGAGCTGTACGGCCGGATCGTCTGCGGACTGGACTCCAACACGCCGTTCATCTGACCGGCGCGTTCACCAGGGCCCGCACAGGGTGGCCGGTGACCGCAACCAGTAGCACCGCTGCCCGTCGTGGCTGACGGGCATCGGTGCCTGGTCACACCGCTCCGGAGTGCCGTCCGCAGCTCACCCCCTGGGACCTGCGGTGCAATGGTGGCCAGCGGACGGCCTCCGGAGGTGTTACCCGGCTCGGCCAGCCAGAGAGCGTCTCCGGGACGTGGGTCCGACGGTGGCTGGTCGACGATCCGGTGTCCCAGGTGTGCTCGCCCCGCCGCTGGGATCCGGCTGAGGACTTCATTCATCAGGAACGGCCGGCTCAACCGGCCGGCCATCTCGGAAAGGCGTCGTCGTGATGCTGGCATCAGTGTGTCCCGCAGCCGGTCAGACCTGGGAGTTGACCGAGGTTCCCAAGCCCGTGCCGGGTCCCGGCGAAGTGCTCATCCGCGTGCACGCGAGCGGTCTGTGCCGCAATGACGTGTGGCTCACCGACGGTACGTATCCGTTTCCGCCGATCGAACCGGCCATCGTCGGGCATGAGCCTGCCGGTGAGGTCGCCGAGGTCGGTCTCGGGGTGACCGCGCGCAAGGTCGGTGACCGGGTCGGCGCCACCTGGATCCAGAGCGGCTGCGGCTCGTGCGATCACTGCCGGCTCAACCTCCCGGTCACCGGCATCACCGGCATGAACTGCGACAACCCGGAGATGACCGGGCTGACCAGGGCCGGTGGCCACGCCGAATATCTGGTGGTACCCGCGTCCTCCACGGTGCTGCTGCCGGATGAGCTGCCGTACGAGATGGCCGCGCCGCTGCTGTGCGCCGGGTACACCTCGTGGTCGGCGTTGCGGGCCGCGAATCCACAGCCACACGAACGGGTCGCCGTGCTCGGCATCGGCGGCCTCGGCCACCTGGCCTTGCAGTTCAGCAAGGCATGCGGCTTCGAGACCGTGGCGGTGACCCGCACGCCGGACAAGCACGAGGTCGCCCGCGAGCTTGGTGCCGACCACGTGGTTTCCGACGGGGAGGCTCTCGCGGGGATCGGCGGCGCGGACGTCGTCGTCGTCGCAGGCACCTCGTACGAGGCCGCCGCCGAATGCCTTGCGGGCCTTCGCGTCAATGGCCGCATGGTGCTCGCGACCATTGACCCGTCGGGTTCCTTCACCATCGACCCGTCGCGGCAGTTCTTCGCCATGGGTCAGTCGATCCTCGGTGCCACCCACAACGGCCTTCCCTATCTCGTCGAAGCCCTCGACCTGGCAGCTCGCGGGGCCGTCACCCCGCACATCGAGGTCTTTGCCAAGGAGGAGATCGCCGAGGCGGTCGACCGAGTGGCCGCTGGAGAGGTTCGTTTCCGCGCCGTCGTCACCTACTGAGCGGACATCCGTTCAACGCGCGGCGACCACTCTGGTGGTCGATTGGACTTTTCCGGTACAAGGCTGGGCTTAGAGCAGCGAGGACGGCGTTATGCAGATCGAAACCCCTCCGATTGTCATCGACACGTCCGGTGCCGATATTCACCGGGAGAATGCGAAGATTCGCGAGCGTGGGCCAGTCACCCAGGTCGAGCTGCCCAACGGCGTACGGGCGTGGTCGATCACCGGCTACGAAGCCGGTAAGCAAGTGCTGAGCGACCCGCGGATGTCCAAGGATGGGCATCAGCACTGGACCGCGTTCGTCGACGGCGAGGTCGACCCGAGCTTCCCGCTCATCGACTGGGCGCTCATGGACAACATGAACACAACGTACGGACACGCGCACAGCAAGATGCGTGCGCTGGTGGCAAGGAGATTCACGCCGCAACGGATCAAGGCGATGCGGCCGACGATCGACGCGGCTGTCGCGGGCCTTCTGGCAGGTCTTTCCACCAGCCAGACGGGCTCGATCGTGGACCTCAAGGCGAGGTACGCGTACCCGCTGGCCGCCCACGTGATATTTGATGTCCTCGGTATCGCCGATGCGGCCCGGGGGACCATTCTCGGCGATGGCGAGGCGCAGGTCGACACAACCAAGACCGGTGAAGAGATAGCGGCGAGCGTCGACCGGGGTCTGAGGGAGATGGCCGATCTGGTCGAGGCGAAGCGCGGAGACCCGGCGGACGATCTCATGAGTGATCTGCTCGCCGCCCAGGAGAAGGACGGCTCGGGGCTGCGCGACGCCGAGATTGTCGGCACATTGTCGTTCCTGCTGGGGACCGGCACCGAAACCGTCACCAACCTGGTGATCAACTCGATCCTCGCCCTGCTCACCCATCCTGACCAGCTCGAGCTGATCAGGTCCGGGGATGCCTCGTGGCAGGACGCGATCGAGGAGACGCTTCGCGTCGAGGCTCCGGTGGCACATCTGCCGTTCCGCTTTCCCACCGAGGATGTCCAGCTCGGCGACGTGACGATAGGCGCGGGCGAGCCGGTCCTCATGAATTTCGCCGCCATTGGACGTGATCCCGCCATCCACGGCGCGAGCGCCAACTCCTACGACATCACCCGGTCGCGCAAGGATCATCTGTCCTTCGGTCACGGCGGGTACAGCTGCATCGGCAAGGCCCTGGGCCGGCTGGAGGCCGAGATCGCGGTCCCTGCGCTGTTCGCCCACTTCCCCGACCTGGCCCTCGCGGTTCCGGCGTCGGAGATCAAGCCGCAGAGCACATTCATCATGAACGGTCGGGACGAGTTGCCAGTCCTGCTGTCCCCGGCCGCTGCCGAGTCAGCGTGACGTGCGGCTGCGGGGCGGATGGTGTGGGACGACGCGCCTGCTCCTGAGCACGCTGCTCGGCCGCTAACGCACGGCGCGTCAGCGGACCCCTGTGTTGTGGATGTCGTCGAGCGTCCCGACGAGGCGTCGCCTGTCCTGCTCGGACTGGCGGGCCATCGTCGGGAAACTCGTCACGCTCGCATGGTAATGGCCCACCGGACCCGTCCTCGACGTGCGAATGCAGGCGGCGAGCGCCGCCGACTACCGGTTCTGGCACTCCGGCCACCGTCCTGGTACCCGGGCGGCGGCCGGATCCAGTTACGCCGCCGCGACGCGTAGCACGAGGGGATGCCCCCGCCGGGGCTCGCGGGTCAGTGTTCAACGAATGGTGTTGCTGGCGGTCACCTCGCCCCCGTACCGTCTCGGCTCATGTTCACACCCCGTGACGTCTAGCGGTCACGCTTCGACACGCGGGTGGAGTCTGTCCGCTCTTCGGCGGTTTCTGGTGCTCCTCGCCCTCCACTGCGACGCCCCCGGCCTCGCGGTGCCTGCGTGTCTGTCAGCCCGTGACGGCGCGCCGGACAGGCGCACTCATCGACCGGAGTTCAGAATGGACAGCGCCACGTCGACGCTGCCTGAGCCCCTGTGGCGCCGGCACGACTTCCGACTGTTGCTCGGGGGACGGCTGGTTTCACAGCTGGGTGACTCGCTTCAGTTCCTCGCTCTGCCTCTTCTGGTCATTGCCCTGACCGGGTCCTCGACGCAGGCCGGCATCCTGCTCGGTCTGCAAACTGTGGTCCACCTCGCCTTCGGGCTGCTCGCGGGCGCTCTGGTCGACCGTTGGGATCGCAAGGCAACGATGATCTGGTGCGAGATCGGTCGCGGGTCACTCACCGCCACCATCCCTGTCGCCGCCATGGTCGGAACGCTGGGGATGCCGCAGCTTTATGCCGTCGCGGTGCTCAACGGCGTGCTCAGTACCCTGTTCGGGGCGGCGAACAGTTCGGCGTTACCGAACATCGTCCCCAGCCGCGACCTTCCCGCCGCGCTGGGGACGCTCGGCGCGATGTCCAACGCACTCCGCATCGCCGGCGCGGCTGTGGCGGGCACCACCTACGCCGTGAGCCGAATGCTCCCGTTCGCGTTCAACGTCGTCTCGTTCCTGGCGTCGGCAGCGTCCCTGCGGGCCATCCGCACAGACTTCCAGCAGGTACGGGTCGCGGCGCCCGGCTCGCCACGTGCACTGTTGACCGACATCGGTCGCGGTCTGGCCTGGCTGTGGCACAAACCGGTAATCCGGACGCTGGCTCTGCTCGATGCGGCAGACGGCCTGCGGTACGGCGCCGGCTATCTGCTGATCATCATTCTGGCCCAGGAGCTACACGCGAACCCCACCCAGGTCGGCACGGTATTCGCCAGCGCTGGTGTCGGCGCACTGCTCGGCAGCCTCATAGCGCCCGCGCTCGCTCGCCGATTCCCGCTCGGGGTGCTCTCGATGACGATGCTGTGGGCAGAAGCGTTGGCCTTTCCGTTCTACGCCGTGGCGCCGACATGGTGGCTGCTGTCGCTGGTGGCCTTCGCGGAGTCGGTGGTCTCGCCGGTCTACAACGTCGCCCTCGATTCCTACCGGCTCGCCGTCACCCCCGATGCTCTGCGCGGTCGAGTCACCAGCGCGGTCGAAGCCCTCACCACCGGAGGCGCAGCGATAGGCACCATGGCCAGCGGCACATTGATAGCTCTGCTCGGAACGACGACGCTGACGCTCATCCTGGCCGGATGGCTCACACTCCTCGCCCTCGCCGCGACGCTGAGCACAACCGTCCGTACAGCCCGAGCGACCGAGTGACGCCACGATCCCCGTGACCCATTCGTCGTCACGGGAAACCGACCACCCATCAAGCGGGGCTCTGTCCGAGCGCCAACTGTTCCCGGGTGTGGCCGTCGAAGGCGTCGACGTCGCCGGCCCCGCCGGGTATCGGGCGGTGACGGCACCCGGTCGCACCCGGCCGTGCTGAGTCGCCACCGACGCCGGCTGCGACACGTGCTCGGCGGTGCCGGGCGCCGAGGGCTCCCGAATCGCGCTCAGATTCAGCGGAGAGCGGCCGGCCAGGTCGGCGTCGGATGAGGCCGAGCTGGGGCGTGTGCCCACTACCCCCCGCTGCGGGACTGCCCGCCTTTCTCGTCCCGCCAGCCGTCTGCTTGGGGATGGTAGCCGTAAGCGGCAGCCCGGACCGTCTCCTCGTTCTCCAGCCCGGAGCCAATCGCGCCGCCGACGGTGGCAAGCGAGCTGGTGATCCAGGCGAGCGTCAGATAATCGCTGACATTGACCGGCCGCTGCAGGATCTGTTCCAGCACGGATGTGTCGATCAGCAGCGCCCCGACGAGCACCGTTCCCACGAACAGCACCACGTAGGACACCGACGTGGCCAGAGTGAGGGTGAGGATCGTACCCAGGTTGAACAACCGTGCCAGCTCGGTCGGTGTCTCGCGGCTCGGTTTCTCCCACAGGCCGTGCGCGACGATCAGCCAGGCCACCAACGCCGTCAGCCCGAGCACCATGATCACAGCGAGCCGGAGTCCGCCGAGCGCATCGCCCATCTGCCAGATGGTGTCCGTGGTGAGCGCAAACGCAGCAGTGCCGAACGCGCCGACCAGCAGCTTGGACAGGCCCAGCAGGGCACGCCCCGGGCGATTGGCTCGGACCATGCCGGCCAACAGCCGCACCCGGCCGACCAGCCCCGAGGCGACGTAGCCCAGTTCCCCGTCGGCCTCGCCGACCACCCGGTGGATGGCGGGAACACGCCTGGTGATCTCGGCCGGTGCCCAGCCGGCCGGCGGCACACGCCTGTCGGAAGCGTCGGTGAGCAGTCGGCTCACCAGATCCGGAACGGCCGCGCGGGTCGCTCGCAGCTGAGGCAGCCCCAGCGCGGGCAGGGACACCATCGCCACTGCGCGCCGAGCCGAGGTCTGCGCGACCAGCGGCACCCGGTCGGCGTGCAGCGGTAGGTCGGTCAGACAGATCGCGATGTCCCACCGGTCGTCGGCGCGCCGTTGGGCAAGATCCTCGAGCAGCGCCTCAACGCCACCGTCACGGCGCGGCGCCACCTCACCCCAGCCTTCCCGGATGGTCCACCGCACGTCCGCGTCCACCCGCTCGGCCAGCCGGCCGGCCAGTTCGGCGGTGAGCCGAGCGGCCACCCGGGCCGGGTGGTCCGGCGGTGTCGCCACCAGTCCGACGACGATCTCCGGGCGGTCCTGTTCGCTGTGGGTCATCGATGCTCCTCGCCAGTTGCCGGGCTCGACCGCTGATGACGAACAAATCGAGGCGTCACGCGCCGTCGCGGAAGCCCCACGCCGGCTGAGGTAGAGGCAGAGTCAGCCTGCCGAGAGGAGGACTGGACGACCAGCCCGTACAGGGCCACCGCGACGCCCTCGTCGTACCGCGCGCCGCCCCCGCAGCGTAAGAGACCGCCCCGACCGGTGTAGCGGATTCATGGAAGGCGCTCTTGTGTCTCAGTCGGTTCACCGAGACGTAGAGCTACGACCTGGCCGCCGCGCCCCCGGTCGCGGAGTACCTAACCGCTGGACAGCATCGCTGTCAGCGCGACGACCTGTTCCTCGGTGACCAGCGGTGGGTGGGAACTGGCTGAAGATGTGCCGGGTCGGAATGTACGGCGAGCGCGGACACGCCCGGGTCGCTGCCCGGACGCAGCCGCGGATGATGTCGTAGAACCGCTCCCCGAAGATCGTCAGGACGACGACCGGCGTCGTGACGATCGTCGGGGACACAATGACGATAAGGAGAAGCCGTTGCGATGAACGCCAACGCCAATGAGGCTCACTGACCTGCCGAAGCAGTGGGTCGGTGGGTGAGCGCTGCCGCCGACTCCACGCGAGACCCTGCTCGCGGAACACCTCGAACCGCCCAGTCGGGTTTCGACCACACAGATGACAGGTGTGGGGCCGGGAACAAGCACGGGAGCGGGGATGCTGGAACTGTGGTGATCGACAGCGGCCTGCGCGTCTCCCTGTTGGACCGATCCCGGACCCGCGCCGGCGAGGCCGAGTTCGAGGCGCTCAGGGGCACTGTCGCGCGCGCCGTCCGGGCCGAACGACTCGGGTACGGCCGCTTCTGGGTCGCCGAACATCACGGCGTCCCCGGGATCGCGGGCGCGGCCCCGGCGGTGCTGCTGGCCGCCGTCGCCGGTGCGACGTCCACCATCCGGATCGGCTCGGCCGGGGTGATGCTGCCCCACCACCAGCCGCTCGTGGTAGCCGAGCAGTTCGCGACGTTGTCCGCTTTCGCAGCGGGCCGGGTCGACCTGGGACTGGGCCGCTCGCCGGGCTTCACCGCGCCCGTGCGCCGTGCGCTGCGGCAGACCGACAGCGACTTCGCCGCCGACCTGGTCGAGCTGCGCCACTTTCTCACCGGGACAGCGGAGATCACCATGCACCCGCAGCCGCGGGGACCATTGCCGCTGTACGCGCTGGCCACCGGAAGCGGCCTGCGGATCGCGGCCGAGCTCGGCCTGCCGGTGATCGTGGGTGGCCCTCTCCTGGGAGTCGGCGGCGACCCGGCGCCCGGGCTGGCGGCACTGGCCGGGTACCGGCGCACCTTCCAGCCCTCGCCACAGCAACCGGAGCCGTGGGTGGCGGTCAGCCTCGACGTGCTGATCGCCGACACCGCCGCGGAGGCCGCCGACCTGCTGCTGCCTGAAGCGTGGGCGATGGCTCAAGGCCAGACCACCGGGGTCTTCCCGCCGTTGGAACCGGTGGAGGCGGTGCGGTCAGCTCACCGTACTTCGCGCCAGCAGCAGTATCTTGAGCAGACCGCTGCGGCGGCGATCGCCGGTTCGCCGGCCCAGGTGGAACGCGAGCTCGCCGAGTTGCTCGACCGCACCGGGGCCGCGGAGCTCGTCGCCGCTGGCAGCACCTTCGACCGGGCCGCCCTGGCCACGTCGGATGCCGAGCTGGCCGCATTGTTCGGTTAGCCGCAGGCTGTCAGCCGACCCGGGCCATCAGGCGGCTGTTGTGCGCGGCGTGCCCGAAGCCCGGGGTGCGATGGGCTCCGTTGGCGATGTCGCGCGCGAGGCTGGCGTACACCTCGCCCACGGTGATGGACGCGCCGGTCCAGATCTCCGCGGCGGTCGGGCCGGTGCCGCTGGCGATCGGGCGGTCGGGTACGGCGAAGTCGACGCTCGACGACAGCGTGAGGTCACCGACCTGAACCCCCGTCGGGTGGTTGCCGGTCAGCCGTCCGAGCCGCGGACATCCAGGCTGGAGCCGGCGTCCCTGGGGGCACGCCGGCCAGGATCTGCACACCCACGGTGGCCCCCGACGAGGTCTTGACGATGGCGCCGAGGTGGTCCGATCGTGGATGAGTTCGAGCGGGTCGGCGTACCAGCGCTCGGCGCCGAAGGCCGCCGCAGCCTCGCGAGCGCTCTGCTCGTGACGTGTGGCTACGGCGGCCAGGACGAACTGCGGCTGTGCCGCGAACGCTGGAATGTGTGCCGCCCCGGCCCAACTGGCCTTGGTGTCCGCGCCGATGATGCCGACTCGAATCATCTTGCTCCGCATGGTGTGCCGCTCCTTTCATTGACCTGCGACCGCGGCGTGGCCGCTGCGTACGTCTGCTCTGGTCAACCGTCGATGGGCGAGATGCCCTCGCCCTGCGCGGGGAGCCAGGCCAGTGCGATCTGCGCGGGCGTGGCGCCTTCGGCCGTTCGGCGTACTAGCCCCTGGGAAGCACGGTGATGGCCACGATGGCGCTGTTGACGACAGTGGCCGTCACGGTGCGCGTCACGGCCGCCGCTGCGGCGTCGGCACCCCAGTCGCCCCGCTCGAGTTCCTTGGCTCGGCTGATCACCGATGACGTCCACGGGATCTCGCGGTGGAACTGCGGGAGCGTTCCGCTCGCCGAGAGCAGCGCCGCGAGCGCCGCGACACGGACTTGCGGCTCGGCACCGTCCACGAGGACCTGCCGAACGTCGGCGAGCAGGCGAGCCCGTCGCTCGGTTCTGCCGTCGCGCAGAGCCGTCGTCCGGAACAGGCCGAGCACCTTACGGGGCTCCTGGTCGATGTCGCCGCGCGCGACGAGTCGCTCCAACACCGGCTTGCGCAGGGCGGGACCGATCGCCGCCAGTGCCATCTGCACCCCCCTCGGTTTCCCGGCGAGGTAGTCCCACGCCGGGCGCAGGAGGTCGTCCGACGGTGGGTGACCCGCCACGCTGCTGACCCGCCCCCGAGCCACCGTGGTCAGGTGGTCGCCGAGGGCGAGGTCCGCGAGGACCGCTCCGCCGAGGACATAGAAGAGGGTGTTCTCACCCGCGATGGTCCCGGACCTGGGTTGGAAGAGAAGCAGGAGGAGATCTTCGGCCAGGGTCGGGGCGTCCGACCGGGGGTCGGGGGTCATCGGCGGGGCTCCCAACGGAAGAGTCGGGTGGCGAGGGCGACGGCGACGACGACCCAGCCGAGCGTGGGCGCGAGCAGCAGCAGGGAGTCGGTGACGGCGACGCCGCCGTTCCAGGCGTTCATGGTCAGTTCGGTGGTCGCGCCGCCGGGCAGCAGCCGCTTGAGCCAGGCGAGGTTCTCGGTGCCGGAAATGCCCACCCAGCTGGCCATCGCGATCACACCGAGGGTAACGGGCAGGGTGGTGACCTGGGCATGTTCGGGGGAGTTGGTCAGCCCGGCCGTGGCCAGCGCCAAGCCGATCATCATGGCCACAGTCGCGAGGACCGCCACCATCAGCAGGGCGACGTTGGCCGGTCCGCCGGCGACCACGGCCAGTGCAGTCAGGATCGCGGTCACCTGCACCAGGGTGAGGAGGAGCGCGGGCAGCAGTAGGCCGGCGAGGATGCCGGCGTCGCCTTCGGCGGTGGAGCGCAGTCGCTTGAGGAAGAGATTCTGGCGCCGGGAGGCCAGGGTGGTGACGGCCGTGGCGTAGAGCCCGAACGCGGCCACGGTGAACATCACGATCGCGGCGATGTAGCCGAGGCTCCCGATGGCGGCGTAGGTCTCGTGCTGACGAACGAAGAACGCGGAGACCGCGGCCGGGATGATGAGGCTGGTGATCAGCACCAGCCGGTTACGGAAAATCTGGATCAGTTCGCTGGACGCGATGGACAACACGGTGACGCACCTCTCGGAAGAACGAATCAACTGTTGATGGCGCGGAAGACGTCGTCGAGCCGGGTCGGTCCCGCCGCCAGGTCCCGCAGCTCCACGGCGTGGTCCTGGGCCCAGCCGAGCAGAAGGTGCAGGTCCTTCTGCAGCTCGAAGGTCTCGACCATGACCGTGCCGTCGGCGGCGACGTCGGCCCGCACCGGCAACATCGGCGCCGGCACCGGGACGGAGAAGCGGATGACCGCGGGCAGGGTGCGGGTCAGCTCGGAGACGGTGCCCTCCCGGTGGAAGGCGCCCTCGTGCATCAGCCCGATCCGGTCCGCGCGTTGTTGCGCCTCCTCCAGGTAGTGCGTGGTGAGCACGATGGTCGCTCCGTTCTCCCGCAGTCGGTCGACCGTCGTCCAGACGGCATCGCGGGACTGGATGTCGAGGCCGGTGGTCGGCTCGTCCAGGAAGATCAGCTCCGGGGTGCCGTAGACCGCGGTGGCGAAGTCCAGCCGCCGTTTCTCCCCGCCGGACAGCTGCGACACCTTGCGGCCGGCTCGGCCGGTGAGGTCGACCAGGTCGAGCACCCGGTCGACGTTGTCGGTGCGTCGGGTGAGTCGGCCGACCAGGCCGACGGACTCACGGACGGTGAGGTCCGGGGAGAATCCGCTCTCCTGGAGCATGACGCCCATCCGGGGACGTACCGCTCGGCGCTCGGCGGGGCTGTGCCCGAAGACGCGTACCGTGCCCGAGGTCGGCCTCCGGTGTCCCTCGACGACTTCCAGGGTCGTGGTCTTCCCGGCCCCGTTGGTGCCCAGCAGCGCGTACAGCTCTCCGGGCCGGACCTCGAAGGAGAGGTCCTTCACGGCGTGGAAATCGCCGTAGGTGAGGTTCAGCCGTTCGACTTCGATGACAGGTGTGGTGGACATGCACCCATGACAGCGCGGGCGCGGCCGACCCGTCAGTGACACCACGTCACCACCGCATGTGACGTGGTGTCACTGGTCGCGGCCCCTGGCTGCCGGATACTGGTGTGGTGACCGCGAGATCGCCGCGCTTCACCGAGTCGACGCAGGGAAGACTGCGCCGGCTCAACCTCGCCACGTCACTACCGCCTGTGGTGTTCGCCGCGGTGGTCCTGCTCTACACCGACGCGCGTACCTGGTGGCACGTCGTCGTGTTGGCGCCGGGGGCCGTGGCGGGCGTGGTGGCCTTCGAACGGTGGACGGCCAACGACCTCGCCCGGGTCGCGCTGCCCTGCCTGGTCGTGGCGGCGGCGGTCTGGCCGCTCGGGGTCCTGGTGATCGGCAGCCCCAACGCCTACTGGGGTTTCTGCGCCGTGGGCTCGCTTGCCCTGCGCGAGGTGCGACGGCACCGGAAGCTGGCGATGGCCGGGCTGTTCACCTACGTCGCGGCCGTCGGCGCGGCGCGGCTGCTGGTGCAGCGGGACGACATCGGTCACGTCCTGGTCACCTACGTGCTCATCCCGACCGCCCTCACCGTCGTCGTGACGATCTTCACCGTGGTGGGCGAGCGGTTCTACGACCTCATCCGAGAGCTCGAACAGACCCGGGAACGTGCGGCGGAGCTGGCCGTGGTCCGGGAGCGCGTGCGGTTCGCCAGCGACCTGCACGACATCCAGGGCCACACCCTGCACGTGGTCAAGCTGAAGATCGCCCTGGCCCAGCGACTGCTCCTTCGTGACACCGCTCGGGCGGACATGGAGCTGCGGGAGACGTACGCGCTGGTCAGCGACACCATCGCGCAGACCAAAGAACTCGCCTACGCGCAACGTCGGCTCAACCTCACCGCGGAGATCGAGAACGCGAAGAACCTGTTCGAGGCCGCCGGAATCCGGGTCCGGGTGACCCGGGAGGCCGAGGTAGACGCCCGCGCCAGCGAACTGCTCGGCCAGGTGCTGCGCGAGACGACCACCAACATCCTGCGGCACGCCCAGGCCACCCAGGTGCAGATCACGCTCGCCACGTCGGGCATCACCATCGTCAACGACGGCGCGACCGCCACCGCGCCCCCCGAGCTCAGGGGACTGGCGGCACTCAGGCAACGGATCGCGGGCGACGGAGGTGAGCTGACCGTGGAACAGAAGGACGAGCGCTTCCTGACCGCAGCGGTCTTCCCACCCACTCGGGCCGACGCGGTCCCGACGGTCATGGGGAGGGACGGCCAGTGACCACCATCGTGCTCGCCGACGACGAGGCGCTGCTGCGCACGGCCCTGGCCGCGCTGCTGCCCCTGGAGGGTGACATCACTGTACTTGCCGAGGCGCAGGACGGCCGGACGGCGATCGCCGCCACCCTGCGACACAAGCCCGACGTGCTGGTCATCGACCTGGAGATGCCGGGCGTGGACGGCCTGGGCGCGGTCGCTGAGATCCGCCGCGAGCGCCCGGAGCAGGTGATCCTCATGCTGACCCGGCACGCACGCCCCGGCGTGCTGCGCAAGGCGTTGCGGCTCGGCGTCCAGGGCTTCGTCAGCAAGTCCGCCGAGCCGGCCCACATCACCTTCGTCATCGCCACCCTGCACGCCGGGAAACGCTGGATCGACCCGGAGGTGTCCGCGCTCGCCGTCACCGAGGACTGCCCCCTCACCGACCGTGAAGCCGACGTCCTGAGGGTCACCAGCGAGGGCTATTCGGTCGCCGACATCGCCGCTCGGCTCCACCTCGCCCCGGGTACCGTTCGCAACTACCTCTCCAACGCGATGCGCAAGACCCAGACCCGGACCCGCCACGAAGCGGCCCGCTACGCCCGCGAACACGACTGGCTGTAACGGCGGCGCCGTCGTCGGCGCGGCGGACCACGTCCCCACCGCCGTCGCGGACGTGGTGGTCTTCGACCGCATGCGGGATCGCTGCGAGCGTCGAAACTGGTCGACCGGCGCTGAAGCGCTGGCGCGCGACTACGGCACCAACGAGGAGTGATCATGGTTCTGGCGACACAACGACTGCTGGCCGCAGCGACGGCGGTGTCGCTGGCCGCGTGCGGCCCCGTGGACGCCGCAGAGCAGCCGGCGGGGGACCGCGAGGTGAGGGTGACCGCGTCCACCGTCGCGGACCGCGACCGCGAGTTCCGGCTGTTGCAGGAGAGGTTCGACGCGCGGCTGGGAATCTACGCGATCGACACCGGCACGGGTCGCACGGTGCGGTACCGGGCCGACGAGCGGTTCGGGTACTGCTCGACGTTCAAGGCGTTGGCCGCCGCCGAGGTCCTCGACGGGACCACCGACGCCGAGCTGGACCGGGTGGTGCGGTACTCGGCGGACGACCTGGTGACCTACTCGCCGATCACGGAGCGGCACGTCGCGGACGGCATGACGCTGCGCGCGATCGCCGACGCGGCCGTACGGTACAGCGACAACACCGCCGGCAACCTGCTCCTGCGCCAGCTCGGCGGGCCGCAGCGGTTCGAGAAGGAACTGCGGGGAGTCGGCGACAGCGTCACCGATCCGGCGCGCTACGAGACCGAGCTCAACGAGGCGAGGCCGGGTGACCGGAGGGACACCAGCACCGCGCGGGCACTGGCCCAGGATCTGCGGGCGTACGTCGTCGGCGACGCCCTCGAACCGGCGGACCGCGACGTGCTCACCGGTTGGCTGCGGGGCAACACCACCGGCGGCGAGCTGATCCGCGCCGGTGTGCCGGACGGCTGGGTCGTGGGGGACAAGACCGGCGCCGGCGGCTACGGCACCCGCAACGACATCGCGGTGATCTGGCCGCCGGATCGTGCGCCGATCGTCCTCGCGGTGCTGTCCAGCCGCGACGAGAAGGACGCCAGCTACGACAACGCGCTGATCGCCCAGGCGGCCGAGGTCGTGATCGCCGCATTGTGAAGCAGTACGCGGTGGCTGAACTCCTGACCGACCCGGACTGGCCGCAGACCACCGTGAAGACGCGGCACGAGCAGCGCGACAGCATCAATCCGCCGGTCTACGAGACCCTGGCGGCGGCGATGCACCGCAAGCCCACAGGTCGGCTGCCCACCCGCACCGGCGGACCTCGCCGGCCCGGTCATCGCCGAAATCGAGGCTGCACCGCCGGCTCGGCGGCACCTGCGCGCAACCAATGGTCCGGGCGGGCCCAGCGTGACGCCGAGCCCGCCCGATGTCAGTTCGGCCGCGGATGTCAGGTGCCTAGGATCTCGCCCCGCCGCTCATGGATCTGCACGCCTCCGAGCAGCTTGTTCGTCGGGTCGGTCATGATCATCAAGCGAGGGCGGCGAGTCTGAACTGCTGGTTGGTTTGTCCGTGGCAGTCGTAGAGCTGGATCTGGGCTCCGTTGGCGGTGCTCCAGGCGTCGAGGCACCGTCCGGACTGGACGCTGCTGATGGTGCCGTTGGAGTTGACGTTCCACTGCTGGTTGGTCTGGCTGTGGCAGCTGTAGATCTGCACTGCGGCGCCGTTGCCGGTGCCTGCCGCGTCGAGGCACATGGTGCCGTACACCTGCAGTTGCTTGGTCGAGGTGTAGGTCCAGGCCTGGTTGGTCTGCCTGTTGCAGTCGTAGAGCTGGACCCGGGTGCCGTTGGTGGTCGAGGCGTTGGGTACGTCGACGCACCGGCCCGACTGGGTGCCGACGATCTGGCTCGCAGAGCCGGGTGGCGGCGTGGTCTGGGTCGGCGTCGGGGTCGGCGTCGGCGTGCCGGTCGGCGGAGTGGTCGGTGTCGTCGGCAGCAACGGACACGTGCTGCGGTAGGTGACGACGCCGCTGTTGTCGAGCAGCGGGCAGAGGAACTGGCTGTACCGGGCGTCGTCGTCGATGAACATCTTGACGAACGGCAGCATCGTCCGGACCATCACCGGGTTCGACCGTCCGACCATGAACCCGTGATCCGCGCCGGCGACCTCCAGGTAGACGCTCTCCGTCGTGGCCGGGAGGCTGTTGTACAGGCCGGTGGCGTAGGACGGGGTGACCACCGTGTCCGCCTGGCCGGAGAAGATCATCGTGGGCACCCGGTCGTTGGCCAGATTCGAGGACGGCGAGTACGGGGCGATGCCGACCACTGCCTTCAACGACGGACGCCGGATGGCCGCGCTCAACGCGCCACCGCCGCCCATGGAGTGACCGGCGACCGCCAACCGGTTGGGGTCGACCCGGTCGCGTACCGGGCTCTGCTGCGTCAGGTAGTCCAGCGCGGCGAGCAACTGGGTGCCCCGGGCCGTGTCGAAGTCGTTGCGGCTGTTGGTCTCGATGCCGATCACGACGAAACCGTGGGAGGCCAGCCACGGCCCCATCCAGGCCAGTTCGGCGGAGAACAACGCGGTGTAACCCGGCGAGATCGCGATGGCCCCGAAGGTGCCCTGGCTGGTGTCGGTCGGGTAGTAGATCCTGCCGCCGTTGAAGCCGTACCCGGTCGGGACGCTGACCGACGTGTTGGCGAAGGGGCCGTTCACGGCTGTGACGCTGGTCCGGGTGGGGTCCGGGCCGCGTTGGTACGGGTTGTCGGCGGCCGACGCCGACCCGGTCGCCACGGTGATGGTGAACAACCCGACTGCGACTGCGATCCCGGCTGCGGCAAGCGTGAACAGCCTGCCTCGAAAGCCGGGCGACACTCGGTCGGCACGGGTGTTTCCCGCGGGTGGGGGGTGGTCTGCGGGTCCTCGCACTGTAGGTACCTCCTGGTGGTGGGAGAGCGAGGGGCGGGCGGGCTCGTCCTGTGTCGAGCCTGCCCGCCCCCGGTGATGTCCGATCGTCAGCGTTGCAGCGTCAGCAGGCCCGGCCGGTACGGCAGGAGGCCGTAATCGCCGCCGGAGCTGGGAGAACGCCCCTGGTAGAGCAGTTGGAGGTTGCAGGCGTCAACGGTCATGGTCTGATCGGCGTTGCTGCGGATCAGTTCGCCGTGGCTGATGTCGTTGGTCCAGGTGGCACCGCTGTTGGCCTTGCCGGCGAACGGGTTGCTCTCGGACGTGGCCTGCGGCGTCCACGTACCACCCAGGCTGGTGGCGGTGAACGATCGGAAGTAGCGCCCGTTCGCGCCGATCGCCTCGACGAGCATGAGGTACTTGTTCTGGCCCTGGAGCTTGTAGACCTGGACACCCTCGAACAGGTTGTTCGTGGAGTCGGTCATGATCGTCGTGTAGTTCGACCCGAAGCTGCCCGGGAAGTTCCCGATGGGCATGCTGGCCCGGTAGATCCTGCCGTTGTCCCCGGCGAAGAACAGGTACATGTTCTGGTCGTCACCGATGACCGCCTGGTCGATCGGGCCGGTCGAGGAGTTGGAGATGCTTCCGGTGAACAGCGTCTGCGCCGACGACCAGCTGTTCACGTTTGTCGGGTCGGACGACGTCCGGTACGAGAAGGCCGGCCCACCCCACTGGTAGGCCAACACCCAGACGTTGCGCGGCGCGAAGTAGAACAACGACGGCGCCACCGCCGCGAACGGCATCTGGTTCTGCGACGCGGACCCCATCTGGTTCCAGTTCGAGAAGAGACCGAAGTTCATCGAGCCCCACGTCGTGCCCGTGTCGTGCGTCGTCGCATAGACCAACTGCTGGCCGTTGTACGGCGCGTGGGTGAAGTCCTTCAGCGACACCCAGCCGGACCTCGGCTGCGCCAGCGCGCCCGTCGACGACCACCGGTACGAGGAGGGAAGGTCACACGTACCGCCGGTCGGCGGCGGCGTCGTCGGGGTCGGCGTCGGCGTCGGCGTTGAGGTGGGACCGCCGAGGGCGGCGAGCCGGAACTGCTGGTTGGTTTGTCCGTGGCAGTCGTAGAGCTGGATCTGGGCTCCGTTGGCGGTGCTCCAGGCGTCGAGGCACCGTCCGGACTGGACGCTGCTGATGGTGCCGTTGGAGTTGACGTTCCAC